>CAURYQ010000128.1:0-9669 GCA_963529135.1 uncultured Pseudomonas sp.
TGCGACCATCCGCTTAGAAGGCGGATGCTCTATCCAGCTGAGCTACGGGCGCTTAAGCATGAAGCCTAACCGAACAAGGCACTGACAGCTCACTGCCAAACGACTCATTCTGCCCGACTTCGCCAACCAGTGCTAGGCTGTGCCCGACAAGTGCGGCGAATCTTATAGCCGACCCCCTGGGTCGTCAACACCTTTTTAAAAAAAATTGAAATTATTGAAGGGGTTAGGGGATTTGCCCGACCACCCGCCTTTGCCCTCCGGCCATGTCGTGCGAGAATACGCGTTCTTTATTGTTTCCTTTTCGATGGTTAATCACGCGTCTATGACTGCACAACTAATCGATGGCAAGGCGATCGCCGCCAAGCTGCGCCAGCAAATTGCTCAACGTGTCGCGCAGCGGCGCGAGGAGGGCCTGCGCACGCCGGGCCTGGCAGTGATTCTGGTCGGCACCGACCCTGCCTCCCAAGTCTACGTCTCGCACAAGCGCAAGGACTGCGAGGAAGTCGGCTTCCTGTCGCAAGCGTTCGACCTGCCTAGCCACACCAGCCAAGAAGCGCTCGCGCAGCTGATCGATCGCCTCAATGACGACCCCACCATCGACGGCATTCTGCTGCAGCTCCCTCTGCCGGCACACCTGGACGCATCGCTGCTGCTCGAGCGCATCCGCCCGGACAAGGATGTAGACGGTTTCCACCCCTACAACGTCGGTCGCCTTGCACAACGCATCCCGCTGCTGCGCCCCTGCACGCCCAAAGGCATCATGACCCTGCTCGAGAGCACGGGGCAGGACCTTTATGGCATGAACGCGGTGATCGTCGGGGCTTCCAACATCGTCGGCCGCCCAATGGCGATGGAGCTGTTGCTGGGTGGCTGTACAGTCACCGTGTGCCACCGCTTCACCCAGGACCTGGCCGGCCACGTCGGGCGAGCGGACCTGGTAGTGGTGGCCGCCGGCAAGCCGGGCCTGGTCAAGGGTGAATGGATCAAGGAAGGCGCCATCGTCATCGATGTCGGCATCAATCGTCAGGAAGATGGCAAGCTGGTAGGCGATGTCGTCTACGAGACCGCCCTGCCCCGTGCCGGCTGGATCACCCCGGTACCGGGCGGCGTCGGGCCAATGACCCGCGCCTGCCTGCTCGAAAACACCTTGTATGCCGCCGAAACGCTTCACGGCGATTGAGGCAAGCGAGCAATGACGGCGCCGTGCTGTCATTGCGTTGAATCGATGGGTCACCAGTGGCCCATCGGGCTGCCTCCGTGCAGCCGATCGCCCGTGGCAGGCCGCGCCACCTGATCACCCCTGTTTTAGCGGCGCTGACTGTTTAGCATCACCCAGCCCATGCCACCCTCCGGCAAGCGAAGCCGTCCGTCCTTCAGCTCCCCTGCGGGCATTCGCCTAACTCGATGTTCAGACGCCATTACGGGCGGTCACTGAATGCGCACCTTGAGGCAACCCGCCATTTAGCCTTTCGCGCCATTTCGAAGCCGGTACCCATTTTGGTGGCAAGCTAATTGCTGTCGATCTCAAGCTTCTTGGGCGCCCCTACTCGTGACGAGCGCAGTAGAACCTGAACGCACCTGAATAGAGCGTCAAGGGCCCACATGCACCGCAACTGGTCAGACCGGTAAGGCCAAAAACACTTGCAATGCCCAATGAATAGGCGTTTTATGGCCAGGCGCTGAACAAACCGGTAAGACCACAATAATTAAGTCCTGCGCTCATTCGCCCCGTGCGGCCAACGAAGCAAGGACACCGACCAGAGATCACTCCCATGCTCAAATGGTGCTCGCGTTCGATCTTCCTTCAAGTCGTGCTGGGCCTCGCCCTTGGCGTTGCCTGCGGCCTCAGTTTCCCCGATCTATCCCTGCAGCTCAAACCGCTTGGCGATGGCTTCATCAAACTGATCAAAATGCTGATCGGGCTGATCGTCTTCTGCGTAGTGGTCAGTGGCATTTCCGGTGCCGGTGACCTGAAGAAGGTTGGTCGGATCGGCCTCAAGTCCGTCATTTATTTTGAAGTGCTCACCACGTTGGCGCTGATCATAGGCCTGGTGTTCGCCTTCAGCAGCGGCATCGGAAGCGGTGCCAACATCCACCTGGATCAACTGTCTGGCGCCGATGCCAGCAGCTTGGCCGAACGCGGCCAGCATATCCATGGCGCCACGGCGTTCTTCATGGACCTGATTCCCACCTCGGTAGTGGGTGCTTTTGCCGACAACAACATCCTGCAAGTCCTGCTGTTCTCGGTGCTGTTCGGCAGCGCGCTCAACCTGGTGGGCGACTCGGCTGCGGGTATCTCGAGGCTGATCAACGAGCTGAGCCATGTGATCTTCCGCATCATGGGCATGATTGTGCGCCTGGCCCCAATCGGGGTGTTCGGCGCCATCGCATTCACTACCAGCAAGTACGGCCTGGAGTCCCTGCAGCACCTGGGCGGCCTGGTCGCACTGTTCTACTTGACGTGCGCAGGGTTCGTATTGATCGTGCTGGGTACTGTCATGCGCTTGTCAGGTCTGAAGCTGCTGCCTTTGATCAAATACCTGCGCGAGGAGCTCACCATCGTTCTGGGCACGGCATCGTCCGACGCCGTGTTGCCGCAGATCATGCGCAAGCTCGAGCACCTCGGTATCGGAAGTTCGACGGTGGGCCTGGTGATTCCCACCGGTTATTCCTTCAACCTCGACGGTTTCTCCATCTATCTGACACTGGCCATCGTCTTCATTGCCAACGCTACCGGCACGCCTCTGGAAATGACCGACCTGCTGACGATCCTGCTGGTTTCGCTGGTGACTTCCAAGGGCGCGCATGGCATCCCGGGCTCGGCACTGGTGATTCTTGCCGCGACA
Organism: uncultured Pseudomonas sp.; assembly: GCA_963529135.1. GTDB lineage: Bacteria > Pseudomonadota > Gammaproteobacteria > Pseudomonadales > Pseudomonadaceae > Aquipseudomonas. The sequence continues at coordinate 2,847 of CAURYQ010000128.1, forward strand.
CTGACGGCAGTACCGGCGATTCCGGTGGTTGGCCTGGTGCTGGTATTGGCCGTGGACTGGTTCATGGGCATCGGGCGGGCACTGACCAACCTGATTGGCAATTGCGTGGCCACCGTGGCGATTGCCCGCTGGGAAAAAGACATCGACCTGGAGCGCGCTCAGAATGTGCTCGACGGCAAGCCTGGCTTTGCGCACACCCCGCGCAAGCAGCCCACGGCTCACCAACAGGAATTCTGAACAAATGGGGCCGGCTTGCAGGCCGGCCCCTCAAGGAGCGAAACGTGATCAGCTCATCAACCGTCGTCAACGCTGTGGTGGAAAAGCTGCGTCAAGCGCTCGCCCGGGGCCAATGGCGCAGTGGCGACATGCTGCCTGGCCAGCGAGAACTGGCCGAGCAGCTGGGCATCAGCCGCCCAAGTCTGCGCGAGGCTGTCACCGTACTGGAAACCCTGGGGCTGGTGCGCGCTTTGCCAGGCAAGGGCGTACTGGTGCTCGATGCCGAGACAGCGACATTGGCTTCGGCGCCGCAGTCCAGCGCACAAGCGAGCCTCGCCGATGTGCTGGAGCTGCGCTATACCTTGGAGCCTTTCATCGTCGGACTGGTAGCCCAATCGGCCAATAGCCAGGACATAGGCCAGTTACGCTTGACCCTCATGGACATGCGTGAAGCGCTGGAGGCCGATGACAGCGAGGCAGGCGTGAAGGCTTACATCGCGTTCCACCAGGCGCTGTTTGCCCTGACCACCAACCCGATCTTTCAGAGCGTTGTGCAGCAGACCGGCAATGCCCTGAAGCAAAGCGCCGATATGCTGCGTAATTCGCCCGAGCACCTGGCTGCCCGGCTGAAGGAAAACGAAGCCGTGGTGCGTGCAATCCGCGAGCGCAGTAGCGCTCAGGCCAGCGCCCAGATGCGCCAACACATCCTCGCCGAAGGTTTACGCATGGGCATCGCACTGAACATTCCAGACGATCATCGGCATCCATAACAGGAAAGCGATCATGAATGGCGCCCCTCATTTGTCCGGTCTACTTGCAGCCGGCGAAACCCGACTCTCCGCCGAGCAGATCTACCCACGGTTGTTCGATGCCATTCTGGAGCAGCGCCTACCCCCTGGCAGCCTTCTTCCAGAACAGGCGCTGGGCCAGGCATTCGGCGTGAGCCGTACGGTCATCCGCAGGGTGCTGGGGCGCTTGAGCGACCAGCAGGTGGTGGTACAACGTCCAAGCCACACGGCTCACCTGGCCGCGCCCGATCCGGACCAGGCTCGCCAGGTCCTGAGCGCACGGCGGCTGGCCGAAACCACGCTCATCACTCTGGCCGCCGAGCGCGCACGCCCCGCGCAACTCAGACAGTTGCGCCAGCTGGTCGAGCGTGAGCGTTCGCACCATGAGAAAGGCGAACGCTGCGCTGCGATTCGTCTTGGAGGCGAGTTCCACCTGAAGTTGGCCCAGATGGCCGCCAACATACCATTAGCGCGCTTTCTCAATGGGCTGGTACCCATGACGTCGCTGATCATTGCGCGTTACGAATCTCCCTGCTGCGACCATTGCGCCTGGCAAGAGCACGCAGCGCTGATCGACGCGCTCGAACGGGGCGATTCACCGTCGGCCCTTGCCTTGATGCACGAACATCTCGATCGGCTGGAAGCGAAGCTACGGCTTGGTTGACCCCGTGTCTGCCGGCGAGTTGTCGCACAGCCGCGGCTCAAGCCGCCGGCATTGCAGAGTTCGGCAGCCCAAACACCCTGTCGAAGGCCCAGTTGTAGGCAAATGTGTAGCATGGCACCAGAACGATGAAGGCCATGTCCACCAGCAGCGCCTCGAGCAAGCTCATGTCCAACCACCACGCAATCAGCGGGATCAGGTAGATCACGAGGGTTAGCTGAAAACCCACGGCGTGTGCAACGCGTCGAGCCACACTCCGGCCTCGGGTGACTTGTCGGCTTTCCCAGTATTCGAACAACGTGTTGTAGATCAGATTCCAGATCATGGCGATGGTGGTGATCATCACCGCCAGAGGACCGGTATGGGATGCCTGGGTGTCGGACAAATAGGCCAGCCCTAGGGTGGACATGCACAGTCCGATCAATTCATAGAACGCCACATACACCAGTTTTCGCTTGAAACCCTGCACCGCACCAACCTCTGCCAAATCAAATAAGGCGGGTATAGTGCGTCATCCGATCTGACAGAAAAAGTTAGCAGCTGTCAGTTTGATTGACAGGAGTAGAGACATGTCGTTTTCCAGTGAAACCATCCAGGTCTTTCTCACCGTACTGGACAAAGGCTCTTTTTCAGCCGCTGCGCGCGCCCTACGGCGTGTACCCTCTGCCGTCAGCATGGCAATTGGCAACCTGGAAGCTGAGCTCGGCTACAGCCTGTTTGAACGAGGTGCTCGCGATGTCCGGCCGACAGCCCAGGCGCTGGCGCTTGAGCCCCATGCAAGGCTGATCGCCGAACAGATGGGTCTGCTGCAGATTCATGCGATCGAGCTCTCCCAGGGCCTGGAGAGCAGCTTGACGCTGGCGGTAGTGCCAGATATCGATCAACGCCCGCTGATGGCAGCCATTGCCGAGGTTGGTGAACGCTATCCCTTGCTGCAAGTAGCGGTACTGAGTGCACCCCAGGAGCAAGCACTGCACCTGCTGGACAGCGGTCGGGCTAACCTGTGCGTGGCATTTGCAGGCCTGCAGGTAGATCCCTTACGGGGTTTTCAACTCATTGGAAGCGAGTCCCTGGTAGCTGCGCTTTCTCCTCGACACCCCGCCGTGCGCGGCGGCTCGATTCGTAATCTTGAAGACCTCACAGGCGTGCGGCAGATCCTGGTGCGCAGCCACGACCTGCCATTGAGCGACCCACGCCTGATCATAGGAGCGACTCACTGGACCACCGACAGTTTCGATCTGGCCTTGCAAATGGTCGAGGCGGGACTGGGATGGGGTGATCTGCCGCTTTCCAGAATCGCGCCGCTCTTGGAAACGAATCGCCTGCAGCGGCTGACTTTCCTGAACACGCGCAACGAATTGCAGTTGCCGGTACATGTCCTCTGGCGCAAACAGCAACCACTGCTCAGGGCTGCAAGAGTGCTGATCGAGCGGCTGGCCTTGAGGTGAAGGCCACTGGTCGAAAGGTGTAAGAAATTTCTGTAAGCGCATCAACCTTTTAGCGCCCACGCCGATACCCCTTTCGACAGGGTCCACAGCGCGCCACACCTGCGCTGCGCCCTCCCCTTATTGGCCTAAGGTCTCGAAACATGAACCTGAAATTTCGCCACAAAATTCTGCTCAGCGCCAGCGGCGTGGTGGTACTGGCATTCGCCTTGTTCACCTTGTACAACGATTACCTGCAGCGAAACACGATCCGGCAGAACATCGAGGCATCGGTGGAACAATCCGGGGCCCTGACCGCCAGCAGCGTGCAGAACTGGATGAGCGGGCGCATTCTGGTGCTGGAAAATCTTGCGCAAGACATTGCCCTACTCGGGACCGGTGACACCCTCGCCGGCCTTGTGGACCAGCCTTCCTATACGCGCAACTTCCTGTTCACCTACATGGGTCAGGCCAACGGCGTGTTCACGCAGCGCCCGGACGCGCAGATGCCCGCGGACTACGACCCACGCAAACGGCCTTGGTACAGCGCAGCCGCCAATGCTGGCCAGACATTGCTGACTCCGCCCTACCAAGCGGCGGTAGGTGGCTTGGTGGTGACGGTCGCCATCCCGGTCAAAAGCAGGGCAAATGGAGAACTGCTGGGCGTGGTGGGCGGCGACGTAAGCCTCGACACGCTGGTGGAGATCATCAACAGCGTTGACTTTGGCGGTATAGGCCATGCCTTCCTCGCCGACAGCGACGGCCAGGTGATCGTCAGCCCCGACAAAGATCAGGTGATGAAAAACCTGAAGGATATTTACCCTGGCACCAACCTGCGTGTGGCACCCGGCATGCAGGATGTCGTGCTCAATGGCCAGGAACGCTTGATTTCGTTCGCGCCGGTAGCAGGCCTGCCCTCGGCCAAATGGTACATCGGCCTGTCGATCGACAAGGACAAAGCCTATGCAGCCTTGAGCCAGTTCCGTACCTCGGCGCTGATTGCCATGCTCATCGCAGTCGCTGCCATCGCAGGCCTGCTTGGCTTGCTGATTCCGGTGCTGATGCGCCCTCTGACTACCATGGGCCGCGCCATGCGCGACATTGCTGAAGGCGAAGGCGACCTGACCCGTCGCCTGGCAGTGCAGCATCAGGACGAGTTCGGCGAGCTGGCTACGTCCTTCAATCGGTTCGTCGAACGTATCCATGCGTCCATCAGCGAGGTGTCGTCAGCCACACGGCTGGTCCATGACTTGTCTGAAAAAGTCGTCAGCGCTTCCAACGCCTCCATCAACGGCTCCGAAGAACAAAGCATGCGCACCAACAGCGTGGCGGCGGCGATCAATGAATTGGGCGCCGCTACCCAGGAAATCGCACGTAATGCAGCCGATGCCTCGCAACATGCAAGCGGCGCCAGCGAGCAGGCCCATGATGGACGTGCCGTAGTCGAGGAGGCGATAAGTGCCATGACGTCGCTGTCGCAGCGCATCAGCGAGTCCTGCGCGCAGATCGAAACACTGAACGCCAGCACTGACGAGATAGGCAAGATCCTCGACGTGATCAAAGGCATTTCGCAGCAAACCAATCTGCTCGCGCTCAATGCGGCCATTGAAGCAGCGCGTGCGGGCGAAGCAGGCCGCGGCTTTGCCGTTGTCGCTGATGAAGTACGCAACTTGGCACACCGCACTCAGGAATCGGCCGAGGAGATCCATCGCATGATCACCGGCTTGCAGGTAGGCTCACGCGAGGCGGTGCATACGATGAACACCAGCCAGGTCTCCAGTGAGCAGACTGTGCAAGTCGCCAACCAAGCGGGTGAGCGTCTTGCCAGTGTCACCCAGCGCATCGGTGAAATCGACGGCATGAACCAGTCAGTAGCAACCGCCACTGAAGAGCAGACGGCGGTGGTGGAAAGCCTCAATCTGGACATCACCCAAATCAATGCACTGAATCAACAAGGCGTGGAAAACCTCAACGAAACCCTGCGCCATTGTGATCAACTGGCACAACAAGCCGGGCGATTGAAACAGCTGGTAGGCAGCTTCCGAATTTGACTGCAGAGAGAGGGCGCAGCCATTCAAGGTGCGCCCAGTTATAACCTAATAACGAACAAGTCTATTTGGCTATAAAAAAATCTATATGCTGGCTGCATCCGATAACGGGCAAAGCTGGGCAGTCGAGTAGCGTATGGATGTAGGTTCTTTCGGTTTCACCATTGCGGGGTTGGTCGTAGGTTTCATCGTTGGCATGACGGGCGTTGGCGGTGGCTCGCTCATGACGCCAATCCTGCTGTGGTTCGGTATCAACCCGGCGACGGCCGTGGGCACCGACCTGCTCTATGCAGCGATCACCAAAGCCAGTGGCGTATGGGTGCATGCGCGCAACAAGAACATCGACTGGAAAATCACGGGCTTACTCAGCCTGGGCAGCGTACCCGCTGCTGCGCTGACATTGTGGTTCCTCAGCACGCTGCACACCGACACCACAGCCGTGAATGCCATCATCAAGCAGGGCCTGGCTGTCGTATTGATCCTCACAGCCCTGGCCATCTTGTTCAAATCGCGCTTGCAGGCCTTCGCCAGCCGGCATGCCGGTGACCACTATCATCTGAGCGATCGCAGCCTCAATACCCTGACTGTTCTGACGGGTGTCGTATTGGGGGTGATGGTCACACTAACCTCCATTGGCGCTGGCGCGCTGGGCACCGTGGCCCTGTTCCTGCTCTACCCTTCCCTGATCACGCGTCGCCTGGTTGGTACCGAGATTGCCCACGCCGTTCCGCTTACGTTGGTCGCAGGGCTGGGTCACGCGGGGATGGGTAATATGGACTGGACGCTGCTCGGCTACCTGCTGCTGGGCTCGCTGCCGGGCATCTACCTGGGCAGTCACCTGACCGGGCGCATATCCGACCGAGTGTTGCGTCCATGCCTGGCCACGATGCTGCTGCTGATTGGCTATAAACTGGCTTTTTGAAGTCAGCTGACGCGCAACCGCCACTGCCCGCTGAAACCCAACTCCACCCGTGACAACGGCAGAACATCGATACGGTGGGCAGCCTTCATTGGGCAGGCCAGCACCTGTACCAATACCGCACGCATGACCAGCGGGTGAGTGACGGCCAGCCACTCCCCCACGTGGTCAAATTCTCGCAGCCAAACGCCCATGCGTTGGCAAAGTGCCTCGAACGACTCCCCACCATGTACCTCACTTGCAGGGTTCTCCAGCCAGTCGGCCAGCGCCGAGGGCTGCTGCGCTTGCACGTGCTTCAAGGGCAGCCCTTGCCATATTCCCAAGTCACAATCCGCCAACCCTGAATCGATCCTGGCTTCGCCAATAGCCAGCGCAGTCTGCCTCGCACGCGGTTCGGGTGCTGTCATGATCTGACGTGTGTCTTGCGTTTCGTTGCGCTGCGGTACAGCCACCAGTGCATCATCCGGGCTAGGGAAGTGGCCACGTTTCTGAGCCAGCGTCAGTCCGTGGCACATCAGGGTCAGTCGAGTGGCTTTCACCTTCCAGGCCTCCAGCATGAGAGTGAGTGCGTTAAGAAATAGATGATCATTCTAGTGATCTGACCAGATGCGGCATAGCGTGATATTGGCGCCCCTACAACCGTCGTAGAGATGCCGCCTTTACGTGGCCTGAACGGCAGCAAATGGCTAGAAGACGTCATGGGCTTTGCGCAGCACAAAGACAAAACCCCTACCTGCGTGCGCAGATAGGGGTTTTGCGAAATGAAT
>CAURYQ010000129.1:0-9415 GCA_963529135.1 uncultured Pseudomonas sp.
ATCAAGATCAAGATCAAGATCAAGATCAAGATCAAGATCAAGATCAAGATCAAGATCAACAGCTAGATCAAGAGCCAGAGCCAGAGCAGTGCAGTGCAGTGCAAGAGCCAGATCGTGTCAGCCACTGTCCTGCACCACTTTCGAAGGCCAGCGAGGTTCCGGGTGGGCCAGAGCCAGAGCTAGAACCAGAAAAGTGCAGTACAAGAGCCAGATCGTGTTAGCCGCTGTCCTGCACCACTTTCGAAGGCCAGCGAGGTTCCGGGTGGGCCTGAGCCAGAGCTGAAACCAGAAAAGTGCAGTGCAAGAGCCAGATCGTGTCAGCCACTGTCCTGCACCACTTTCGAAGGCGAGTGAGGTTCCGGGGTGGGAGCGGCCTTGTGCCGCGATGGGCCGCGCAGCGGCCCCCAGCAATCTCGGCTATCCCACAAACCCCTAACCCCAGCCGACCGCCCCAACTCCAACCACCCCCAGCATGAACCAACCAAATCTGCGACAATCACACCTCTTTCGAATGCCGATCACACCGCAGGCCCACCTGCATCACCGAAAAGCCCAATGACTGACCACGCCATCGACAAACTGCTGCAAAACCTCGACCACGCCATGATCGCCGACCGCCACCGCCTGCGGCGGCAGTTGCACGAGCTGCGCAAGCGCCCCGATGAGGCGAAGCTGGCGCAGTGGGCCGAGCGGGTGCAGGCGTCCTGCGCCCAGGTCACGGCCCGCCAGCAGAGCGTGCCGTTGGTGCGCTACGACGACAGCCTGCCCATCGCCGCCAAGCGCGATGACATCAAAAAAGCCCTCGCCGAGCACCAGGTCCTGGTCATCGCCGGCGAAACCGGCTCGGGCAAGACCACCCAGTTGCCCAAGATCTGCCTGGAACTGGGCCGGGGCAGCCATGGCCTGATCGCCCATACCCAGCCACGCCGCATCGCCGCGCGCAGCGTCGCCGCCCGGGTGGCCGAAGAGCTGGGCACGCCACTGGGCGGGTTGGTGGGGTACCAGGTACGGTTCGAAGACCAGAGCGATGCCAACACCTTGGTCAAACTCATGACCGACGGCATCCTGCTGGCCGAAACCCAGCACGACCGCTTCCTGGAACGCTACGACACCATCATCGTCGACGAAGCCCACGAACGCAGCCTGAACATCGACTTCCTGCTGGGCTACCTCAAGACCCTGCTGCCGCGTCGTCCCGACCTCAAGCTGATCATCACCTCGGCGACCATCGACCTGGAGCGCTTCTCCAAGCACTTCGACGATGCGCCGATCATCGAGGTGTCGGGCCGCACCTACCCGGTCGAGACCTGGTACCGCCCGTTGACCAGCGAGCAGGACGAGGAGGGCAACCCGGTCGAGGACGACCTCACCGTCGACCAGGCCATCCTCGCCACGCTCGACGAACTGGCCCAGCACGAACGCGGCCAGGGCAAGGGCCCAGGCGATGTGCTGATCTTCCTGCCAGGTGAACGCGAGATCCGCGACGCCGCCGAGATTCTGCGCAAGGCCCAACTGCGCCATACCGAAATCCTGCCCTTGTACGCTCGCCTGTCGCCAGCCGAACAACAGCGGATCTTCCAACCCCACGCCGGCCGCCGCGTGGTGTTGGCCACCAACGTTGCCGAAACGTCGCTGACGGTGCCGGGCATTCGCTACGTGATCGACACCGGCACGGCGCGCATCAGCCGCTACAGCTACCGCGCCAAGGTCCAGCGCCTGCCCATCGAAGCCGTGTCCCAGGCCAGCGCCAACCAGCGCAAGGGCCGCTGCGGACGGGTGGAGCCGGGTATCTGCGTGCGCCTTTACAGCGAAGAGGACTTCAACGGCCGGCCAGCCTTCACCGACCCGGAAATCCTGCGCACCAACCTGGCGGCCGTCATCCTGCAGATGCTGCACCTGCGCCTGGGCGCCATCGACGCCTTCCCCTTCATCGAGCCGCCAGACGGCAAGGCGATCAGCGACGGTTTCAACCTGCTGCAAGAGCTCTCGGCGGTCAACCGCGAGAACCAGCTGACCCCAGTCGGGCGCCAGTTGGCGCGCCTGCCCATCGACCCGCGCCTGGGCCGCATGCTGCTCGAAGGGGCGCGCCTGGGCAGCTTGCAGGAAGTGCTGATCGTCACCAGTGCCTTGTCGGTGCAAGACCCGCGCGAACGCCCCCCCGAACGCCAGCAGGCCGCCGACCAGGCCCATGCCCAATGGAAGGACGTGGACTCGGATTTTGCTGCACTGGTCAACCTGTGGCGTGGCTTCGAGGAACAGCGCCAGGCGTTGACGGCCAACCCATTGCGCAACTGGTGCCGCAAGCAGTTTCTCAATTACCTGCGCCTGCGCGAGTGGCGCGATGCCCATCGCCAACTGGCGCTGATCTGCCGCGAGCTGCAACTGACGGTCAACAAGGAGCCGTGCGACTACCCCAAGCTGCACAAAGCCGTGCTCAGCGGCCTGCTCAGCCAGATCGGCCACAAGACCGAAGACGGCGACTACCAGGGCGCGCGGCAGCGTCGGTTCTGGGTGCACCCGTCATCGGGCATTGGGCGCAAGCGCCCGCAGTGGGTGATGGCGGCCGAACTGGTGGAAACCACCAAACTCTACGCCCGCGTGGTCGCGCGCATCGAACCGGACTGGATCGAGCCGCTGGCCGGTCACCTGATCAAGAAAAACCACTTCGAACCCCATTGGGAGAAGAAGCGCGGGCAGGTCGTGGCCTATGAACAGATCACCCTGTATGGCCTGATCCTGGTCGGTCGCAGGCCGGTGCACTTCGGGCCCATCGACCCGGTCACTGCCCGCGAGCTGTTCATTCGCGAAGCCCTGGTAGGCGGTGAGATCCAGTCGCGGGCCAAGTGCCTGACGGCCAACAAGCGCCTGCTCGAAGAACTCGACGCCCTCGAGGCCAAGGCCCGTCGGCGCGACATTCTGGCCGACGAAGAAACGCTGTACGCCTTCTACGAAGCGCGGTTGCCGGCCGAGATCCACCAGACGGCCACCTTCGACAGCTGGTACCGCATGGGCAGCCAGAAAGACCCCAACCTGCTGATCATGCGCGAGGAGGACGTGCTGGCGCGCGAGGCCAGCGAGGTTACCGCAGCGCAGTACCCCGACAGCCTGCAGGTGGGCGAACTGCGCCTGCCGTTGACCTACCACTTCGAGCCCAACCACCCCCGTGACGGCGTGACCGTGCGGGTGCCAGCGCCCTTGTTGCCGAGCTTGCCCGGCGAACGCCTGGAATGGCTGGTGCCCGGCCTGCTCGAAGCCAAGTGCGTGGCGCTGATTCGCAACCTGCCCAAGGCCCTGCGCAAGAACTTCGTGCCGGTGCCGGACTTCGTCAAGGCCGCACTGGCCCGCATGACCTTCGGCCAAGGCGCGCTGCCCCAGGCCTTGGGCCATGAATTGCTGCGCATGACCGGTGCACGCGTACCCGACGAAGCCTGGGAAGAGTCGGTGAACCTGGTCGAAGGCCACCTGCGCATGAACATCGAGGTGGTGGACGGGCAGGGCAAGTTCCTCGGCGAGGGGCGTGACCTGGCCGAGCTGACCGCACGGTTCGCCGCCGCCAGCCAGGCAGCGCTGGCCGTGCCGCGTGACGCCAAGAGCGAGCAACCGGTGCAGGCCAAGGCCTTCAGTGAAGTGAAGCCCACCGCTCAGCAGAAGATCGCGGGCCTGTCGATGACGGTTTACCCGGCACTGGTCGAGGACAATGGCACGGTGCGTGAAGGCCGCTTCTCGACCCAGGCCGAAGCCGACTTCCAGCATCGCCGCGCCTTGCAGCGCTTGCTGCTGCAACAGCTGGCCGAGCCGGCCAGGTTCCTGCGGGGCAAGCTGCCGGGGCTGACCGAACTGGGCCTGCTGTACCGGGACATGGGCCGGGTGGAAGCGCTGGTCGAAGACATCCTGCTGGCCAGCCTGGACAGCTGCATCCTCGACGGCGAGGCGGTATTGCCCCGCGAAGGCGCAGCCCTGGCGACGCTGGCTGAACGCAAGCGCGGTGCCTGGGCCGAGCACGCCGAGCGCCTGGCGCGGCAAACCCTCGAGGTGCTGAAGTTGTGGCACGGGTTGCAAAAGCGCTTCAAGGGCAAGATCGACCTGAGCCAGGCCGTGGCCCTGAACGACATCAAACAGCAGGTAAGCAACCTGGTGTACCCAGGGTTTGTACGCGAAACGCCTGCGGTGTGGTTCAAGGAACTGCCTCGTTACCTCAAGGCCGTCGAATTGCGCCTGGAGAAGCTCGGCTCCCAGGTGCAGAAGGACCGGGTGTGGAGTGGCGAGCTGGCCAATCTGTGGGCGCAGTACAAGGCCCGTGCCGACAAGCACGCCCAGGAAGGCAAGCGCGACGAGCAACTGGCCCTGTACCGCTGGTGGCTGGAGGAATACCGGGTCTCGCTGTTCGCCCAGCAGTTGGGCACCAAGGTGCCCATTTCCGATAAACGATTGAGTAAACAGTGGAGCCAGGTGGAAGGCTAAACTCACACAGTTGTGGCACTATTGAGGCAATTTCGGGACGCTTGGCGGCCCACCACGAATAGCCCAGCTTTACCTGCCTAGGCGCCGCATGCGCCGGCCAGGCAGGCGAGGCCGGGCTATTCGTCCACGAGGGCTACACCCTCGTCGTTAAATTAGTACTAAAGTGCCACTAACCAATCATTTTTCCAGCCAGCGCCGCGCGGCGGTGGCCCAAGACCAGAGGAACGACCGTGCATAATGTCGTGATCAGCGGCACCGGCCTGTACACCCCGGACCAAAGCATTTCCAACGAAGAACTGGTAGCGTCCTTCAATAGCTGGTCGCAGCAGTTCAACCAGGACAATGCCCAGGCCATCGAACGTGGCGAGGTCGAGGCAGCGCCGCTGTCCGACGCGTCCTTCATCGAAAAGGCATCCGGTATCAAGAGCCGCTTCGTCATGGACAAGGCCGGCATCCTCGACCCACAACGCATGAAGCCGCGCCTGCCGGAGCGCTCCAACGACGAACCCTCGGTGCTGTGCGAAATGGCCGTGGCAGCCGCGCGCCAGGCGCTGGAGCGCGCTGGCCGTAGCGCCGCCGACGTCGATGGCGTGATCGTCGCGTGCTCCAACCTGCAGCGCCCGTACCCGGCCATCGCCATCGAGGTCCAGCAGGCCCTGGGTATTCAGGGGTTCGCCTTCGACATGAACGTGGCTTGTTCCTCGGCCACCTTCGGTATCCAGACTGCGGCCAACAGCGTGGCGCTGGGCCAGGCGCGGGCCGTGCTGATGGTCAACCCGGAAGTGTGCACCGGCCACCTGAATTTCCGCGACCGCGACAGCCACTTCATCTTTGGCGACGCCGCCACTGCCGTGCTGCTCGAGCGCGCTGATCGAGCGACCTCGGCGCACCAGTTCGAGGTGGTCAGCAGCAAGCTGTGGACCGAATTTTCCAACAACATCCGCAACAACTTCGGTTTCCTCAACCGCGCAGCGGAAGAGGGCGAAGGCGCGCCGGACAAGCTGTTCATCCAGGAAGGCCGCAAGGTGTTCCGCGAAGTGTGCCCCAAAGTGGCCGAGCTGGTGGGTGAGCACTTGCAGGAGAACGGCCTGCAACCTAACGATGTGGCCCGCTTCTGGCTGCACCAGGCCAACCTCAGCATGAACCACCTGATCGTCAAGAAGCTGCTGGGGCGTGAGGTGAGCGAGCAGGAAGCGCCGGTGATTCTGGACCGTTATGCCAACACCAGTTCGGCAGGTTCGGTCATTGCCTTCCACCTGTATCAGGACGACCTGCCACAAGGCGCGCTGGGTGTGCTGAGCTCGTTTGGCGCCGGGTATTCGATCGGCAGCGTGATCCTGCGCAAGCGCTAGGCTGACGCTGCACGCAAAAAAGCGCAAACGGCCGGATGGGGTCGGCCGTTTGCGCTGTGGCGCTGATTAGAACTTCGCTTCCAGGTCTACTTGCAGCGTGTCTACATCGGCATTGCTGTTGGGCAGGTTGGAATAGTCGGTCTTGGCCATCATGTAGGCCGCACCCAATGCAAAGTTCTTGTCGATCTCGTAGCCGACCTTGAACTTGTGCCCCCGCGAGCCGGTGAAGCCGTTGCCGAAGTCCGAGTCGGTGAACAGGCTCACGACACCGTTGCGCTGCACGTCGCGGTAGTTGTAGTCCAGGCTCCAGGCCCCGATCTTGCTTTTCAGGCCCGCCAGCCAGGCCTTGTCCTGGCCGTCGGTGCTTTCGGTGTTCTTGACGAACTGCCCGTAGGCCGAGAGCGGGATCGCAAAGCCCGTGAAATCGACCTGGCCGAAGCCTTCGACCAGGTTGAATTCGTCGGTGGTGTTACCCAGCGAGCGCAGGGCGGCGGACGACTTGTCGTTGTCGTAGCCGTAGATGCTACCGCCCACGGTGACCTTGACCGTGTCGGCCGCATTGAAGCGAGTGCCCAGCTGCGCCGCGTACAGCTGCGCATCGTGCTTGAACTGCACGCCGTCGCCGTCGACGTTGTCCTTGAGGTTGTAGTGCCCGATGCTGCCGAACACTTCGGCAGGCCCAAGGTTGGTCTTGTAGGTGGCTGCCACGCCCTCGGGGTTGATGTCGCTGTCCCAGATGATGTCGCCCATGCTTACCCAAGGCTGCATCATCTTGCCGCCGATCAGGTGCAGGTTCGGCACGGCGGTGGGGTGCCAGTCGAGGTAGGCCAGGTCGACCCACAGCGATTTCTTCTCGAAGTAGTTGTCCAGGCTCTGGTTGGTGGAGCGGGCGTCGGCGCTGCTGCCAGTGGCCACGCGCACGCCGGCGTCCACTTGCGGGTTGATTTCGCTGTAGAAACCGACACGGGCGCGTACACGCTCACGGTCCTGGTTGCCGCTGCGGGAAATCGGGTTGTCCACGTTGACGTCTTCGTAACGCAGGCGCACGTCACCTTTGATTTGAGTCTTGGCAGCCCAGGCCACTTTCTGCTCGAACGAACTCATGCGGTCGGACTGAGCTTTCTGAGCGGCCTTATCCTTGGTTTCCTGGGCCAGGTCGGCTTGCAGCTCGCTGTATTGCGCCTGGTTGATCGAGCCATTGGCGCGGAGCATTTCGAGCAGCTTGGCGTCGACGGCCGCACTGGCCGGAGTGGTGCTCAAGGCCAGCATCATGCCGGTGAGGCTCGCTCCGGTAAGTGTAGAAACAAGACGCATACGGTTCTCCCTACTGAATAAGATGGGGGACGCCGAGCGCCCGCCCCTGTGTTGGCATGTCTCCGAAAGCGCCTGAATAGACAGGTTCTGAGGTTCCGGAAAACAGGCGCAAGTATTGCGGGGGCGAGTGACAGATTAATGTCCGAATAGTGGCACTGTTGTGAAGTGAAGCCCTTCGGGCGATCGTCATTTGAGTCCGGCGCCCGGCTTGGTGATACTGGTCGCCTTGATGCCGCGAGCCGCCACTGTGACCAGTTTGTATAGCCTTGCTCATTTGCGTGATATGCCAGCCGCCACCTGGGATGCCCTGGTGCCAGAGGGCCAACCGTTTCTCAGCCACGCCTTTCTCAGCGCGATGGAGGACAGTGGCAGCGTCGCGCGCAACACCGGCTGGGCGGCCGAGCACCTGGTGCTCGAGCACGAGGGCCAGGTGCAAGCGCTGCTGCCGGGTTACCGCAAGTGGCATTCGTACGGTGAGTACGTCTTCGACCATGGTTGGGCCGATGCCTGCGAACGGGCCGGCATTGCCTACTATCCCAAGCTGCTGGGGGCCGTGCCGTTCAGCCCGGTCAGCGGCCCGCGCTTGCTGACGACCGACCCGGCAGCCGGGCAGTTGTTACTGCAAGCCTTGCCCGAGTACCTGGGCAAAGCCGGCCTGTCGGGCGCGCACATCAATTTCACCGACCCGGCGTTGGACCAACAACTGGCACGCCTGCCGGGCTGGATGGAACGCCTGGGGTGTCAGTTTCACTGGCAGAACCGCGGCTACCGCGACTTCCAGGACTTTCTCGACACGCTCAGTTCGCGCAAGCGCAAGCAGATGCGCAAGGAGCGTGAACAGGTGGCGGGGCAGGGCATCGATTTTCGCTGGTACCGTGGCGACGAACTGGATCAGGCCCAGTGGGATTTCGTCTACCTGTGCTACGCCAACACCTATGCCGTGCGTGGCCGGGCGCCTTACCTGACGCGGCAATTCTTCAGCCTTCTGGCCGAACGCATGCCCCAGGCCCTGCGCGTGGTGATGGCGCGCCAGGCAGGGCGTGATGTGGCCATGGCGTTGAGCCTGGTGGGCGGCGACAGCCTGTTCGGCCGCTACTGGGGCTGTCTGGCCGAGTTCGACCGGCTGCATTTCGAGACGTGTTTCTACCAAGGCATGGATTTCGCCATTGCCGAGGGGTTGCAGCGTTTCGATGCCGGTGCCCAGGGTGAGCACAAGTTGATCCGCGGGTTTGAACCGGTGATCACCAGGTCTTGGCACTACCTGCTACACCCTGGATTGAGGACGGCGGTGGCAGATTTTCTGCTTCAGGAGCGTGAAGGGGTGATGGCCTACGCCAGCCAGGCCCGAGAGATGCTGCCTTATCGGCAGCAATAGCCAGGTCGAGGGCTGTTAGCTACAGCCAGGCACAGTCCCAGTGGGGGTAGTCGCCTGCTCGCTTTACCAGGCCCGCGCGGATGGGGTTGGCGATGATGTAGCGTGCAACCACGCGCACGTCTTCTTCGCGGCGCAGGGCGCGATCATGGAAACTGGGTTGCCAGACCCGCTGGCGCTCGGCGCCTTGCTTGTAGAGCGCGCAGGTGCTGCGGGATTTGAACTCACGCATCAGCTTGTCGAGGGTGCAGGGGCCAAGCGCGATGAGCCAGTGCAGGTGATCGGGCATCAGTACCCAGGCGAGGCTTTGGCACTGCCGGTGCGCGGCTGTGATTTGCATTTGTTGGATGGCGGCCCTGGCGAAGGGCAAGTGTTTGAAAATGGGGGTACGGTTTCGCGTGGTGGTGGTCAACAGATACAGCCGCCCGGGTTCTGAGACCCTGCCCAGACGTAAGCGGTGAGAACCTCGGCCTTCCATGGCTGCCTCCTTGTGTAGTCGTTGCAAGGGTAGCTGGCCTTTGGCGTGTGCAGAGCGAGACAGTTTTACAGCCTGTGACCTGGGGCCGCCCTGCGGCCCATCGCGGCGCAAGGCCGCTCCCACCCGGGAAATTCGTTAGCTTGCAAGCCGGTGCAGAACAGTTGCCCCTCTTGGACCGTTAGTAACTTCCATAGCATCTGAAGGCCAGCTGTCCCGCACCACTCTCATAGGCGAGTGAAGTTCCGGGTGGGAGCGGCCTCGCGCCGCGATGGGCCGCAGCGCGGCCCCGGCTTTTGAGCAGACACGGATGACCAAGCCTGCCACCCGGATGTCTACCAGCCTTCAGGTGCTAAGCAAGTTAACCACGGTCCAGGAGGGGCCTATCCCGCACCACTCTCATAGGCGAGTGAAGTTCCGGGTGGGAGCGGCCTCGCGCCG
>CAURYQ010000130.1:0-9246 GCA_963529135.1 uncultured Pseudomonas sp.
GCAGCAATGCGATGACCGGGGCATGCCTGACTGTCAGTCAGGTGCAGTCCATTCCCTGGGCTGCGGCACCATCATCTACAGCGCTGTTGCCGGTGACATCGGCGTTTGTCACGCCGATTGTCACGAGGGGGATTGCCGCAAAGCCATGTGCGATCAAGGCTGCAGCAGTGTCAGGAGCGCCCGTCTCTTTTCTGGAAAAAGAGACGGGCACAAGTTGGCGCAAGTTGGCGCAAGAATCGGCCAAGCGATTAGGTTGCTGCAGGACAGCGCAGTACGGTGTAGCTGGCGCACGAGGGCCATGAGGTTAAAGAGCACCCATCACCGGGAAGGTGACCGGGCGAGCTGCCGGATGCTAATCGCCCTTGGGAGAACCACCGCATAAAGCGGCGTGACCTTGAAGGTTCGGGTCACCTGGGTGCTGCCAGCGGCAGCGCTTCGAGGCTTCTTTCTAGCGCCGGTGGGATGGCTGGGTCAATCAAGTTAGGCACTGCTCATTGCGCCAAAATTCGATAGCGGAAAGAGGTAGCCGTGAGTGGTGGTGAGTGGACGATGGGCCGTTTGTCGCCTTCTTGATGCGAGCCCCTGTGCATGGGAATGCGGAGCCTTCCTATGCGCAGGGACTTTGACTGAAAAGCCGTCGTTCACGTCGTACCACGGCGACAGTCGCCACCGATGTCGCCTGCTGCCGGCCAAGTCGCACGTGGGATGTCGCCAGTGTCGCCGCTGTCGCCACACCGTGGACGCGTCATTATCGGGCCATGCTCTTGGTGAACGGCGTAATATTCGTTTCCCCGCGCATCCATGCGTCGAGCATATCTGCCCACTGCTGCATCATGACTGTGCGATCTGCCAAGTATTCCGCCTGATTGTAGGTGCGTCGCACCGCGTTCGGTTCAGCATGGGCAAGTTGACGCTCAATCCAGTCTCCCGGATAGCCCAATTCATTGAGGCGGGTGCTCCCCGTGGTCCTGGTGGCATGAGGGCTGTACTTCCCATTCAAGCCCAGGGATTTCAGCATCTGGCGAAACGACGCCGCGACCATGGGTTTCGAGCGTTCATCTCGATGGGGGAAGAGGTGCTCGTATTTGCCAGTGACGGTTTGCAAGCCTCGTAACATTGCGACAGCCTGAGTTGGCAGGGGTACGTTGTGCTCTTTACGCTCTTCATTCGCTCGGCCGGGATACGCCAGCGAGCTGCATCCAGGTCGAGCTCTGCCCAGCGGGCTTCGACTGCTTCATTGGGTCTGCATAGCGTCAGCCGCATCAGGCGAAAGGCGATTTCTGTTTCATGACGCCCGCAGTGGCCTTCCACGTCGCGTAAAAGCTGGCCAATTTCATCGGTTGTTAGCGGACGTTTGTGCTGAGTTTTGTTAGCGGGCAGGGCGCGGCGGACTGGATAGACCGGTATCTGCTCGCAGCGTCGAGACGGCGAGTTCGAAAATACCGGACATGCTCCGTTTAGCCGCCGCAGCGACCGTCAGGCCGTTTTTCTTGGCGGAAGTAGTGAGCACATCAAGGATGTGGGCGGGGGTAATGCTCTTGATCGGCCACGGACCAATCTTCGGGAACACTACGCGTTCGAGCATTTCCAGACGCTTGACCTTGGTGATGTCCTCCCAGTCTTTGAGTGCCAGCCACTCCCGCGCGACCGCCTCGAATGTAGTGGCGTTGTCTTGCTGCTGCTTGATGCGTAGCAGTTGTCGATGTCTGGCGGGATTGATGCCTTGTTTCACCAGGTCTCGGGCCTTGAGACGTTCTTCGCGTGCTTCTGCCAGGGTAAAGCGTCGACCTTTACGACGTGCCAGGGCGTCTTCATCACTCTCGCCACGGGGCGCAATGGCATAGTCACCCACCGCGAAGGTGCTTTCCTTGGTGGTGTCTGTGATACGGATACTGAATCGGTAGCGCCACGCTTTGGCGCCGTTGGGTTTGACCTCGAGATACAGACCTTTTCCATCCGTGAGTTTGTAAGGTTTGTCCTTGGGCTTCGCGGTGCGGCATTGGGTATCAGTAAGCATCGTCTGATCTCCGGTTTTCGCCATACCCGGTTTTTGAAATCGGGTTATGGGCGTCGTACCCGGAAGAGTAGTCAACGAACGCTCGGATCTCAATGGATGAAAATGGTGGCCCAAAAACACAAAACCCCCGTATCGCCTGGCGATCACGGGGGTTTTGAAGTCTTTCAAGTGCCGTGGAATTCCACGGCATCCATCAGACGTTGAAACGGAAGTGCATCACGTCGCCATCTTTGACGATGTAATCCTTGCCTTCAAGGCGCCATTTGCCGGCTTCCTTGGCGCCGCTCTCACCCTTGTACTGGATGAAATCGTCATAGGCCACGACCTCGGCACGAATGAAGCCTTTCTCGAAGTCGGTGTGGATCACGCCGGCCGCTTGCGGGGCAGTAGCACCCACACGTACGGTCCAGGCACGCACTTCCTGCACGCCGGCAGTGAAGTAGGTCTGCAGGTTGAGCAGTTCGTAACCGGCACGGATCACGCGATTCAGGCCAGGCTCTTCCAGGCCCAGGGCCTCGAGGAACATGTCCTTTTCTTCACCGTCGTCCAGCTCGGCGATTTCGGCTTCGATCTTGTTGCACACAGGTACGACCACGGCGCCTTCTTCTTCGGCAATGGCTTTCACCACGTCCAGGTGCGGGTTGTTTTCGAAACCGTCTTCGGCCACGTTGGCGATGTACATCACCGGCTTGCTGGTCAGCAGGTGGAAGCTGCGGACCAGTGCCTTTTCATCGGCGCTCATGTTCTTCATCAGGCTGCGTGCAGGCTTGCCTTCGGTGAAGTGCGGGATCAGTTGTTCCAGGATCGCCTTCTGAGCCAGGGCTTCCTTGTCGCCGCCCTTGGCATTGCGCGCCACCTTCTGCAACTGCTTCTCGCAGCTGTCGAGGTCAGCGAAGATCAGTTCGAGGTCGATGATCTCGATGTCGCGCTTGGGGTCGACGCTGTTGGAGACGTGGATCACGTTCTCGTCTTCGAAGCAGCGCACCACATGGGCGATGGCGTCGGTCTCGCGGATGTTGGCGAGGAATTTGTTACCCAGGCCTTCGCCTTTGGACGCGCCGGCCACAAGGCCTGCAATGTCGACGAATTCCATGGTGGTGGGCAGAATGCGGTTGGGCTTGACGATTTCAGCCAGCGCATGGAGACGCGCATCGGGCATGGGCACGATACCGCTGTTCGGCTCGATGGTGCAGAAAGGGAAGTTCTCTGCCGCGATGCCAGACTTGGTCAGGGCGTTGAACAGGGTGGACTTGCCGACGTTGGGCAGGCCGACGATGCCGCAATTGAAACCCATGGGTATTCCCCTCTCTAAAGGAAATCAGGCCTTCTGGCTGTGCAGCTCGCGCATCGCCTTGGCGAAGTCGCCAGCGAGCACGTCCGGCAGCACACCGAGGGCAAAGTCGATGCTGGCGTCGAGCTTCTCCTGTTCGGCACGCGGTGCGCGGCCCAGGACGAAGTTGGAGACCAGCTTGGCGTTGCCTGGGTGGCCGATACCGAGCCGCAGGCGGTGGAAGTCGTTCTGGTTGCCGAGCTGCGCGATGATGTCGCGCAGGCCGTTATGCCCACCATGGCCGCCGCCGCGCTTGAGCTTGGCAACGCCGGGAGGCAGGTCGAGTTCGTCATGCGCCACCAGGATGGCCTCCGGTTTGATCCGGAAGAAATTGGCCAACGCCGCCACGGACTGGCCGCTACGGTTCATGTAGGTGGTGGGGATCAGCAGGCGAACATCGTTGCCCTGATGGCTGTATTTAGCCGTCAGGCCGAAATATTTCTTGTCGGCGGTCAGCGAGATGCGCTGGGCGCTGGCAATGCGTTCTACGAAAAGAGCCCCTGCGTTATGCCGGGTCTGTTCGTATTCGGGGCCGGGGTTACCCAGGCCGACGATCAACTGGATGGCGGTCACGTCAGGGGCTCTTCCTTGGAGTTGGTGGGTGACCGTGCCCAGGGCACGGTCACCCGGTCAACGCCGGCGTGCGAGTGATTACTCGGCAGCGCCTTCTGCTTCGTCAGCGGCTTCGACACGCGGTGCGTGAACGTTGGCAACAGCCTTGTCGTCGCCGTGGGCCAGGGCCACGAACTCGACGCCCTGAGGAGCCTTGAGGTCCGACAGGTGGATGATGGTGCCGATTTCAGCGTTGCCCAGGTCCACTTCGATGAACTCAGGCAGGTCCTTGGCTTCGCAAGACACTTCGATTTCGTTCTCGGTGTGCGAGATCTCGCCGCCTTTCTTGACCGGGGCTTCTTCGTTGATGAAGTGAACCGGAACCTTGGCGGTCAGCTTCTGGCCAGCGACGACGCGAACGAAGTCGGCGTGCATGATGAAGCCCTTGGACGGGTGACGCTGCATCGCCTTGACGATGACGTTCTGCTTGGCGCCGTCGACGTTCAGTTCGATGACGTGGCTGAAGGCCGCTTCGTTTTCGAACAGTTTGGCGATTTCCTTGGCCACGACGGTCAGGGATTCGGCGTCCTTGTTACCACCGTAGACAACGGCAGGGACGTTGGCGGCGTGACGCAGGCGGCGGCTCGCACCTTTCCCCAGGTCAGTACGCGCTTGGGCGTTCAGGATGAAATCGGTCATGTTGTTTCTCCAAATAAGCCTTCCGGAGGGTGCTTGCGACCAGCACCGGACCGGGGAGGGCAAAAAAGCCCCGCCCCGGCGCGAACGTCGGGGCGGGGCGTATGTATCAACGTGACGTCCGCCTTAGCGGAACATCGCGCTGATCGATTCTTCGTTGCTGATGCGGCGAACCGCCTCGGCAACCACCGGCGCGATATCCAGCTGGCGGATACGGTCGCAGGCTTGAGCAGCGGCCGACAGCGGGATGGTGTTGGTCACCACCAGCTCGTCGAGCACGGACTTCTCGATGTTCTCGATCGCACGGCCCGACAGGACAGGGTGCGTGCAGTAGGCATAGACCCGTGCGGCGCCGTGTTCTTTCAGGGCCTTGGCCGCGTGGCACAGGGTACCGGCGGTGTCGACCATGTCGTCTACCAGGATGCAGGTGCGTCCTTCGACGTCGCCGATGATGTGCATCACTTCGGAGTGATTGGCCTTCTCGCGGCGCTTGTCGATGATGCCCAGGTCGACGCCCAGGGACTTGGCGACGGCACGTGCACGCACGACGCCACCGATGTCCGGGGAAACGATCATGAGGTTCTCGAAGCGCTGGTCCTCGATGTCGTCGACCAGTACGGGCGAGCCGTAGATGTTGTCGACGGGG
Organism: uncultured Pseudomonas sp.; assembly: GCA_963529135.1. Classification (GTDB taxonomy): domain Bacteria; phylum Pseudomonadota; class Gammaproteobacteria; order Pseudomonadales; family Pseudomonadaceae; genus Aquipseudomonas. Next base: position 5,242 of record CAURYQ010000130.1, read on the forward strand.
ATATCGAAGAAGCCTTGGATCTGGTCTGCGTGCAGGTCGACGGTGAGTACACGGTCGATACCCACGACCGTGAGCATGTCAGCGACCACTTTGGCGCTGATGGCAACACGAGCCGAACGCGGACGGCGATCCTGGCGGGCGTATCCGAAGTAGGGAATCACGGCGGTGATTCGGGAGGCTGAGGAGCGGCGGAAGGCATCAGCCATCACGACCAGTTCCATCAGGTTATCGTTGGTTGGCGCGCACGTAGGCTGAATGATGAAGACATCCTTACCGCGGACGTTTTCATTGATTTCAGTGCTGATTTCGCCGTCGGAGAACTTGCCGACAGAAACATCACCCAGAGGGATGTGCAGCTGACGTACGACACGCCGAGCCAGATCGGGGTTGGCATTCCCCGTAAAGACCATCATCTTGGACACGCGCAGTACCTGAAGGCTGAGGGTATACCTGGATGAGTATAAGGAAAATGGCAGGGGCGGCTGGATTCGAACCAACGCATGGCAGGATCAAAACCTGCTGCCTTACCGCTTGGCGACGCCCCTGTATCTGTTGCTGCGAACGCTAGGCGCTCGACTTCTTGACCAGACTTTGCAGCTTGCGATGCAACATCGAAATATTGCTTCCTTTCGCCACAAACCCTGTTTGGGTCGCTGAAAGAAGGGCCAGAACTTTATCAGCTTCGGCTTTGCTTGGGAAGGCCCCAAACACACAACTTCCAGTGCCGGTTAGTCGAGCCTCCGTGAACTTACCCAGTGAATTCAGCGCGTTGCGAACTTCCGGGTAATTCTGCTCTACCACCGGTTGGCAGTCATTTCGACTGTTTCCCTTGGGAACGGGGCGCATCTTAAGGGGGAGAGAATCACGTGTCAACTGCGGATGTGAAAAAATTTCTGCTGTGCTGACAGACACTTGCGGAACCAGTACCACGTACCAGGGTTGTTCGGGATCAACCGGTGTGAGCTGTTCGCCCACGCCCTGGGCGAAGGCGGCATGGCCCCGCACGAACACAGGGACATCGGCACCCAGGCTCAGGCCCAGTGCAGCCAGGCGATCTTCATCCCAGTCCAGTTGCCACAGGTGAGCAAGGCCGAGCAGGGTAGTAGCGGCATCCGAACTGCCGCCACCGATGCCCCCGCCCATAGGCAGCACTTTGTTCAGCCAGATATCCGCGCCCAGGGGCGTGCCCGATTGAGCTTGCAGGTGCCGGGCGGCACGTACGATCAGGTTAGTGTCATGGGGCACGTCGTCGAGATCGCTGTGCAGGCGGATCACCCCATCGTCACGCACCGCAAAGCTTAGCTCGTCGCCGTGATCGAGAAACTGGAAAACCGTTTCGAGCTCGTGGTAGCCATCGGCGCGACGGCCAATGATGTGCAGCCACAGGTTCAGCTTGGCCGGCGCGGGCAGGGTCAGCGCTTGCATGGGCTCAGTGCCCCAGCTGGCGAGGCTGCCAGTCCTTGACCACCACGGTCACGTCCAGGTCCTGGCCATGCAGCTTGATGCGTTCGGGCAGCCAGTAGCCATTGTGCTCGGCATAGCTCAGGTATTGGACCTGCCAGCCGTCCTGCTCAAGGCTGGCCAGGCGGCTGTCGCCGTCGAGGGTCAGCTTGCTCTTGGTGTCCGGGGCAGGCAGGCCGCGCACCCACCAGACCAGGTGGGACACAGGCAGCTTCCACCCCAGCTGCTGTTCCAGCAGATCCTCAGCGCTGGTGGCTTCGTAGCGGCCCTGGTTGGCCACCTCGAGCACGACCCCGCCAGGTCGGCCAGTCAAGCGCGCCGCACCGCGGCCCAGCGGACCGGCCAGGCGAATGTCGAAATAGTCCTGACGTTGCAGCCAGAACAATGTGCCGCTGCCCGAATCGCGTGGGGCGCGTATGCCAAGCTTGCCGTTGATCTGCCAGCCGTCGAGGCTGCTCAAATGCTGTTTGTGGGCACGCCACTGCTGTGGGTCGCCGTGGCCCTGCAGGGCCTCGCGGCTGCCAATGCCGGCGCAGCCAGCCAGGAGGGCAATGAGGGTGAAGGTTACGAAGTGGCGCAATAGCATGATCTTAAAGGGTCTCGGATCCGGTCAGGCGTAAAAGGGTCTTGCGCAGAACAGGGCTGTCGGCCTGGGCTTCGAAGCCTTTGGCCCAGACCTGACGGGCTTCGCGCCGCTTTCCATTGGCCCAGAGCACCTCGCCCAGGTGGGCGGCGACTTCGTGGTCTGGGAAGCTGGCGTAAGCCTGGCGCAGGTAAGCCTCGGCTTTGTCGAGGTTGCCCAGGCGATAGTTCACCCAGCCCAGGCTATCGAGCACCGCCGGGTCATCCGGGGTCAGCTGATGGGCCTTGTCGATCAAGGCCTGGGCTTCGGCGTAGCGGGTGGTTCGGTCGGCCAGGGTATAGCCAAGGGCATTCAGGGCCATGGCGTTTTCCGGCTCGCGGGTGATGATGGCGCGCAGGTCCTTTTCCATCTGGGCAAGGTCATCGCGCTTTTCGGCGAGCATGGCACGGGTATACAGCAGGTTGAGATCGTCCGGGTAGCGCTGGATGGCTTGTTGCAGCGCCTGGCTGGCCTGGGCGTCCTTGTTGTTGTTGCTGTAGCTTTCCGATTCGATCAGGAACAGCTGGATGGCGTAATCGGGCTGGGCTTCGCGGGCTTCGGCCAGCAGGCGAGAGGCCTCTGTGCCCCGGCCGTTGGCGATCAGAATGTCGGCCTGGCGAAGCTGCGCGGCCAGGTAATCCGGCCCAGGCCCCACCAGGGCGTACTGGCGCAGGGCACCGGCCGGGTCGTGGCGCTCTTCGCGGATGCGGCCAAGGTTCAGGTGCGCGGCATCGACATTGCTGTCGCGCTCGACCAACTCCTGCAGGTAGCCTTCGGCTTCATCCCATTCTTTGTTCTCAAGGCACACCAGCGCCAGGGAATAACGCAATTCGTCATCGTCGGGATACTGCTGGACCAGGCTGAGGAATTCGCCCTTGGCGTCGGCGATGCGGTCCTGCTCGACCAGGGTCCGGGCGTACGTGAGCCGCAGACGCTTGTCATCGGGGTTTTCGCGGATCGCCTTGCGCAACAAGGGGAGGGCTTCGGGGCCACGGTCCAGGGCTTGCAGCAAGCGGGCGCGCAGCAGGATCGGTGCGATCTCACCGTTTTGCGGCGAATGCGATTCGAGCAGGTCCAGTGCGTCTTCGGCCTTGCCGTCCTGGTTCAGCAGCAGGGCCTTGCCGAAGATCAGCTGACCATTGTCGGGGTACTTGGCCAGCAGGCGCTCGAAACTCTGCAGCAGGCCGTCGCGCGTACTCTGATCGGTTTCGGCCGCCGACAGGGCCAGGAAGTCGAAATGGGTATCGCCCTGGCCTTGCAGGACTTTCTCCATATAGGCCATGGCGTCGTCATAGCGGCCTGCGCGAGCCAGCTGGATGGCGGCGGCGCGTTGCGCATCGAGGTTCTGCGGGTCGTTGCGGGCCCAGATGAGGGCATTGTCCAATGCCGGTTCATCGGCACCCAGGTACTCGGCAATGCGGTAGGCGCGCTCGGAGACACCTGGGTCCTGGGTTCTCGCGGCCTCGTCGGTGTAGTTGGCCAGGGCGATGTCGAAGCGGTTGCGTTGACCGGCCAGCTCGGCTACCAACAGGTTGTAGAGCGTATCCTGCTTGAACGAGCCGTACACCACAGGCTTCTCGGCTTCGGGTTTGCCGGCGTCGGCGGCGGCAGGCTCGGCCTTGTGCGCGGGCAGGCTCTGGCAGCCCTGGAGCAGGGCGAAGGCAAGCAGCAATGCGTAGGGTCTGTTCATAGAGGGGCTTATAAGGAGACTCACCGGCGGTTGGGGCATGATGACACAAGCGCGGTGGCAAACCCACCGGGCCGAGGTATGAAGCCAATCCTTCGCTTATGAAGACCGCGGCTTTGGAATGTGGTTCGGCTCGGGGCCTGAGCGGTGGGCTTGACGATGGCTCATCAGTCCGCGTTGCGCGACCATGCTTTGCACCGTGGCCTTGCTTCTGCTTCTGCTCCTGCTCCTGCTC
>CAURYQ010000131.1:0-9199 GCA_963529135.1 uncultured Pseudomonas sp.
ATTCAAAATCCGTTTTCGAAAGGAGTGGGAGTTCGAGTCTCCCTCGGGGCACCAAATCCGAAAAAGCCGACCTTATGGTCGGCTTTTTTTTGCGCCGAAAAAATCGCCTACTTCAGCACATTCGCTTGACGTCAGCCCATTGATTCACCAGCGCCTGACCATGCAGCAATCCTATTGGCCAGTGGCCATACCCTCCGCCTACCCTCACTTCGTCGGATTAAAGCCGAACGCATTGCCTAGCTGATGGCATTTAGCCATAGTGCGGCTCCCTCAACCCCCCTCCCCCTCGTGTGACCAATGAAAACAACCGCGCCCTGTCTGGCGGCAATGATGCTGCTAAGTGGGTGCAATGGAGTGCCAACGTCTTACGTTTCAGATCCGGTCTACAGTCAAGCATTCGTGGTGACGTCCGGAGCACCGCTGCCCATGTTGCTGATGGCCAGCGCCATCCAGTGGAACGCGGATTACGCAGTTACCGCCAAACACACCCCTTTCCTGCGCAATGTGGTCCATGAAGGCCTGGGTGATGTGGTGTTCTTCAAGCACAAGGCCAGCGAAGTCCCGCACTGGCGGCAGTACGTGCCTGGGGAAGCTGTGACAGCTGTCGGGTACAACAGCTTGATGATGCCCGTACAAGGCAAAGGTCACGCACTTTCATCACTGGTGCGGCTCGATGGCACCCCCGGCAGCGTGTTCTATTCGGTGCACGATGGACCGATCACCAAGGGCATGTCGGGCGGCCCGGTGTTTGCCGATGACGGGACGGTGGTAGGCATCAACATCGCCATCATCCCCACCAGCGGCATCGATGCCATCAAGCGACCGGACCTGGTCGGCAAGGACCGGGTCAGTGTGTTCATGTCATTCAGCGAAATCGACAAGGAATGGCGGCGTTACCAGTACATGCTGGCGCGCAAGTCAAAAACGCAGGCACCGGCTTCCATCAAGGGCTTCGTGGCGGTCGCGGCCAAGACCTGATCAGGCGCTCTACAGCCCTATGGCGCCAGGACGATGCAGTTGCGGCCGGCGCGCTTGGCGGCATACAGCGCCATGTCGGCGGCGTGCAGCCAGGTTTGAGCGTCGGCAATGCCCGGATGATAGGGGGCAATGCCGATGCTCAGGCTCAGGGAAAGTTGCGGCAGCGCCGGATCGCGCAGCGCCTCCACGGCCAGACGCAAGCGCTCCAGTACCTCCCTAGCTTGCCCGGGCGAGGTGTCAGGCAGCATCACGCAGAATTCATCCCCCCCGTAGCGCGCCGCAGGGTCATGCTTGCGCAGGTGCAGGGACAGCGTGGCACTGATCCTGCGCAGGATATCGTCACCGACCAGGTGACCATGTCGGTCGTTGACCTGCTTGAAGTGGTCGACGTCGATCAGGGCAAGGCAACCGCTGCCGGCGTTGGCCTGGCAGCGTGCGAATTCGCGCAGCAGCAGGTCCTGCCACGCCCCGTGATTGCTCAGGCCCGTCAGGCTGTCGGTCTGACTCAGGCGGGCCAGTGCACGTTTATGCTGACCCAACTGAACGGTCACTTGATAACAGATCATGCCAATGGCCATGGGGTAGATCAGCAAGATCGGCAGGCAGGCCAGCATCTGCGCCTGGGTGGTGGCGGGAAACAGCGGCGGCGCGTACAGCCACAGCCCCAGGGCGATGCCGGTGCCCTGGGCAAGCACTGTCCGTACGAACAAGGGCCAGCCGCCTGCCGCGATCTTGTCCATGGCGATCATCGACAAGATGATCACGCTGGGTAGTGGGTTGAGCCCCATGACGCCAGCCCAGCAACCACCGGCAAACCCATCGAACACCAGGCTGCGCTGCTCGGCCTGGTAAGGCTGGGATGAGGCGCGAGCGATCTGGTAGGCAAGGTGTGGCCAGACGAACCCATGCACCAGCAACAGTGCCCACACCCACCAGGCTGGCTGCAATGGCGCAATGCCGATCAATACACAGAAGAAGCCAAGGCCAGTGCCAATGGCGCGCGGGGCATACATGCGTTTGGCGAAGGAAAGGCCCGTGCCGGTGCGCTCGATCATGGCGGGATACCGAGAAAATAAGTACGTAATGTGCAGCAGCGAAGCATCCACAGGCTTGGCCGGCCGGGCGGTTAAGGCATTGTGCCACTATCCAAATCGGGCCGGCAAACGCGTATGGATGAAATGCATGCACTCATTCGAGTGCGCACCTGCCTTCGCCAGACTCCACATGCATTGCAACAACCTTCTCCAGAACCTTCGGCGCGACCCGACGTCCCATCCAGATCCTGAACCTGTAGAGGTGCGCCGTTTGAAAGACGTCATCATGCGCAAGTACCGCCTGGTAGTGAAAACCTTCGGTTACATCGGTTGGTCACTGTTCTGGCTGCTGATCTGGGACGTACTGGTCACCATCGACTTCATGCTGTTCCTCAACAGCAAGTTCACCCTGCCGCTGATCCCGCTGTCACTGCTGGGTTCGGCATTGGTCGTGCTGGTGAGCTTTCGCAACAGCAGCGCCTACAACCGCTGGTGGGAAGCACGCACGCTGTGGGGCGCTCTGGTCAACAGCTCCCGCAGTTTCGCCCGCCAGACGTTGACCCTCATCGATGACCCTGACGAAGGCCTCAACCCGGTCAAGGCTACCCTGCTGCGTCGGCACATCGCCTATATCAATTGCCTGGCGGCACACCTCAAAGGTGAGAAGTGCCCGCAGGAACTGGTGGCATTCATCCCGGAAGCTGAATTCGAACGGCACCATGGCTCCAACAATTTTGCCAATGACATCCTGAGCGGCTCTGCTGCACTGTTGGCCAAGGAATATCAGGCCGGGCGTCTGGACAGCATCCGCCTGGCCCGCCTGGAATCGACCCTGGTGGACCTGTCCAATGCACAAGGCGGCATGGAGCGGATCGCCAACACACCCCTGCCCTACCCATATGTCTACTTCCCCCGGCTGTTCATCACCCTGTTTTGCCTGATCGTACCGGTCGGCCTGGTGGAGTCGCTGGAATGGTTCACGCCGCTGGCTTCCACGGTAGTGGGGTTCATGCTGCTGGCCATCGAGCGCATCGGCACAGACTTGCAAAGCCCGTTTCGTTTCAGCGAGCACCAGATTCAGATGGATACCATCTGCGAGACGATCGAGCGCAACCTGGAATCGATGCAGCGCGGGGCGCAATCGGCCGAGGCGGTGAGCGCCTGAGAGCAGGCGCCGACCTCGCCTCTGGCCCGATCAAGCCCTCACGTAGCGCTGGCGCAGGACATCGCTTAGCGCGTCGACCATGAACACCAGCACCAGCATGCCGATGATCACCGTGCTGGCCTGGGCTTCCTGAAACAAACTCAAGGTGGTGTACAACATCTGCCCCAACCCCCCGGCGCCGACGAAGCCCAGCACACTGGCCATGCGAATGTTGTTTTCCCAGCGGTACAAGCTGTAGGCGAGCAACTGCGGCCACACGTTGGGCAAGGTGCCATAGCACAATGCGGCGACCTGCCCTGCGCCTTGCAGGCGAATGGCTGCGGCAGGTTCCGGCGAGGCGTTTTCCAGGGCCTCGGCAAACAGGCGCCCTAACACCCCTGCGGTGTGCAGGGTCAAGGCCAGGGTACCGGCGTTGGGCCCAAGCCCGGCCGCCAGCACTGTCAGTGCCGCCCACACCAGCTCCGGAATGGCGCGCAGCGCGTTGAGCAGCAGCCGGGCCAGCGCCCGTAGCGGCCAGCCGAACCGGCCCGCGGCCGGCAGTGCCAGCACCAGGCCCATGATGACGGCCAGCAAGGTACCAATGCCGGACATGGCCAGGGTTTCCAGCGCGCCGTGCGCGACCGCCCGCAGATGGTCGCCGGACAGGTCAGGGGCCAGGAACCGCTCGGCATACTCGCCCATTTGCGCCAGCCCACCGTTGCCGACCAGGGCATCGAAGTCCAACCCCAGGTAGACGAACGAACCCACGACAGCTGCCAGCAACGTAGCCATCAGGGCCAGGTTGACCAGCCGATTCATGCGAGCCTCCAACGCAACAGCCGGCTCAGCACGTCCGCCAGCATCACCAGCACCAGGAAGGTCAACAGCATGCTGGCCACCTCGGCGCCGGCGAACATGCGCATGGACAAGTCGATCTGCTGGCCCAGGCCGCCAGCACCCACGAACCCCATCACCACCGACGCCCGTACGGCACATTCCCACCGATAGACCGTGTAGGACACCGCTTCGCTGGCGGCATTGGGCAGGATGCCATAGAAAAAGGCGGCCAGGCGGCCGCTGCCCGCCTGCAACAGGGCGTGGGCCGGCCGCTGATCCACCGACTCGAAGATCTCCGCATAGACCTTGCCCAGCATGCCGCTGTAGGTAATGGCGATCGCCAGCACGCCTGCGGTAGGGCCGAGGCCGACCGCGCGTACGAACAACAGCGCCCAGACGATCTCTGGCACGCTGCGCAGAAAGATCAGCACGCCTCGCACAGGCAGCCGTACCAAACGCGACCAACGGCCGGTGCGTCCGCCACGGGAGGCGGCGCTCAGTGACAAGGCGCGGCTGGCCAGCAGCCCTGCCGGAACGGCCAGCAGCCAGGCCAGCGCCATGCCGGCGGTAGCCACTGCCAAGGTCTGTACGGTGGCTTCGAGCAACAGCTCCAGGAAGTCCCGATCGTGTGCGGGGGGCCAGAACGCTCGCGTAAAACTTGCGATTTGCTCGCGGTTTTCCGCCTGCAACAGTACAGCCGGGTTCAACTCGCTCAATTGCAGGCCCGGCCACAGGACGGCGATTGCCAGTACCCCGATCAATGCCCTGGGCAAGAATGCCGGATCACGGCGACTGGTTGTCAGCATCTGGGCAACTGCACGCTTGGGTGTGACTCGAAGCCAGGCGCAGCCACCAACTGCGCGTTGGCATACAGCGCGTGCAGCATCTTGTCGGTCACAGCGCCGGCCGGGCAGTCGAACATCACAAGCCCCTCGCGTACTCCGATCACCCGAGCGAAATGGGCCAGGGCTAACTCGACCGCATGCAAGCTTGCCACCAGCGCCACGCCGTGGGCCTGAGCATGACGGTTGAGCAACGCCAGGCTGTGGTCAGCCAGTACCGGGTCCATCGCCGACACCGGTTCGTCGGCGAGCACGATTTGGGGCTGCTGGTAAAGCACCCGCGCTATGCCAACCCGCTGAAGCTGCCCGCCGGACAATTGGCCGCATTGCACGAACAGCTTGTCCGCCAGGTCCAGCTCGGCCAAGGCTTGCCGCGCGCCAGGTACATCGCTGGGGTACAGCAGGTTGAGCAGGCCACGGCCAAGCCCCCACTGGCCCAGACGGCCAGCAAGCACGGCGGTGACCACCCGCTGGCGCGGCGGCAGCGGCGGCGCCTGGTGCACAAGGCCTACCTGCGCCCGCAGACGCTGCCGGGCCCGCGTCGACAGCAGCCATGGCTGCTGCCCGAGTACCTCCACCCGACCACTGCTGGGTTTGGCCGCCGTGGCCATCAGGTGCAGCAGGCTGGACTTGCCTGCACCCGACGGCCCGATGACGGCCACGCGCTCACCCTGGGCGATGTGCAGGGTGACGCTTTCCAGGGCGCGCACCGCACCATGGCGCAAGCTCGCACCCTGCAGCGCGACCGCTACGTCGCAAGGGACGCCCGAGGTCACTTGAGCAGGCCGGCCTCGCGGGCGGCCTGCTCGGTGCCTGCGTAGTTTTCCGGTTTGGTTTCGATGAAACGGCTGGCCGCTTGCAGGTCGAGAATGGCCTTTTGCTCAGGGTCGGCAGGGTCAAGGTTCAGGAAGGCCTGCTTGATCTTCTCTTTGAGCGCCGGGTCCATGTTGCCACGCACCGTCCAGTTGTAATCGAAATAGGTCGGGGTGGTGGCGAACACGCGCACCTTGGCGGTATCGACCTTGCCGGCGTCCACCAGTTTCTGCCAGACGCTGGCATTGAGCACACCGGCATCTACCTTGCCGGCCTGTACCCAGGCGACGGTGGCATCGTGAGCACCGGAATAGGCCACGCGGCTGAAATACCCCTCAGGCTTGATGTTGTCCTGCTTGAGCATGAAGTAGCGCGGCATCAGGCTACCGGATGTGGAAGAGATGGACCCGAAAGCAAAGGACTTGCCCTTGAGGTCGGCCAGGCTCTTCACCTCAGGGTTGGCTGTGATGAACTTGGAGGTGAACTGGGCATCCTGTTCACGTTGCACCAGCGGCGTGGCGGTCGGGTCCTTCAGGTGCACCTGCACGAACGTGAAACCACCCAGCCAGGCCAGGTCAAGCCGGTCGGAGGCCAGCGATTCGACCACGGCCGGGTAGTCCGACACCGGCACGAACTTCACCTGCATGCCCAACTGCTTGGACAGGTACTCGCCCAAGGGCTTGAACTTGCGCTGCAACTCGGTGGGCGCTTCGTCGGGAATGGCGCTGACACGCAGTGTCTCGGCGGCCTGAACGGCAAGGGCACAGCAGGACAGCACCAGGCTGGCGGCGAGGGCCAAGGGACGTTTGAGCATGGGTTTCTCCGGTTCAATAGCGGGGAATGGGGTCCGAACTCGAGACTGCGAACGGTGACAGGCATGGCGCACGCGCTGCCATGCCCACTAGCAGGTTGCAGCTCGATGCGAGTAATTGACCCGACGATTATAAGAGCCGCAGGCTCAATGACCAGCTTTGCTACAATCGCGCGATAAATTGACCTGCCGAGGTACACATGAGCGAGCCGATTCGCCTGACCCAGTACAGCCACGGTGCCGGCTGTGGCTGCAAGATATCCCCGAAGGTGCTGGATGTGATCCTTGCCGAAAGCGGTGCCCAGGCCCTGGACCCTAAACTCTGGGTCGGCAACGCGTCACGCGACGATGCCGCCGTGTATGCCCTGGACGAGGAGCGCGGCGTGGTTTCGACCACCGACTTCTTCATGCCTATTGTCGATGACCCCTACGATTTCGGTCGTATCGCGGCGACCAATGCCATCAGCGATATCTACGCCATGGGCGGCGACCCGCTGATGGCGATCGCTATCCTGGGCTGGCCAGTCAACGTCCTGGCCCCCGAGATCGCCCGCGAGGTGATCCGCGGCGGCCGGGCCGTGTGCGCCGAAGCGGGTATCCCACTGGCCGGGGGCCACTCCATCGATGCGCCTGAGCCCATTTTCGGCCTGGCCGTCACAGGCGTGGTCAGCAAACGCCACCTCAAGCGCAATGACACGGCCACGGCGGGCTGCCGCCTCTATCTGACCAAACCATTGGGCATCGGCATTCTCACCACGGCAGAAAAGAAAGCCGTGTTGCGCGAGCAGGATCAAGGCGTGGCGCGCGACTGGATGTGCACCCTCAATACCCCGGGCAGCCGCTTTGGCAAGCTCGATGGGGTCAAGGCCATGACGGACGTCACCGGCTTCGGTCTGCTTGGCCATCTGGTGGAACTGGCCGAAGGCAGCGGCCTGACCGCGCACCTGGACTACGCCAAGGTGCCGCGCCTTCCCAGTGTCGAGCACTACCTTGCCGCTGGCTGCATCCCGGGTGGCACGCTTCGCAATTTCGAGAGTTACGGGCACAAGATCGGCGCGCTCAGTGACGATCAGAAGCACCTGCTGTGCGACCCGCAGACCAGCGGCGGGTTATTGGTGGCCGTTACGCCCGAAGGTGAGGCCGCGTTTCTCGCCGCTGCCACCGAACTGGGCCTGCAACTGTCGCCAATCGGCCACTTGGCAGAGCGACAGAGCCACGCAGTCGAGGTCATCTGATGCGCCCCGACTGCACCGATTTCCGCCAGCTGTTCCTCGACGATGTGCCGATGATGGACATGCGTGCCCCGGTCGAATTTGCCAAGGGCGCCTTCCCGGGCGTGGTCAACCTGCCCTTGATGACCGACCTGGAACGCCAGAAGGTCGGCACCTGCTACAAGCAACAAGGCCAGGCAGCCGCCATCGCACTCGGTCATCAACTGGTACGCGGCGCCACCAAGCAGGCTCGCCTGGAGGCATGGGTGGCATTCACCCAGGCTCATCCGGACGGCTACCTGTATTGCTTCCGTGGCGGCCTGCGCTCGCAGATCGTCCAAGGGTGGCTGCGCGATGAAGCAGGTATCCGCTACCCGCGCATCACTGGGGGCTACAAGACTATGCGAAACTTTCTGCTCGATACTACCGAGCAGGCGGTCAACGCATGCGATTTCGTGCTGGTGGGCGGCTTGACCGGCACTGGCAAGACCGACGTGCTGCAACGATTGGACAACGTGCTGGACCTCGAAGGCCATGCCAACCACCGGGGTTCGAGCTTCGGCAAACGTGCCACTGGGCAGCCGGCACAGATCGACTTCGAAAACCAGTTGGCCATTGACCTGCTGAAGAAGCGTGCCCGGGGCATCAGGCAATTCGTGCTGGAGGACGAGGGACGCATTGTCGGCAGTTGCACGGTGCCATTGTCGTTGTACCAAGGCATGCAGCACTACCCGCTGGTGTGGCTGGAAGACAGTTTCGATGGCCGGGTCGAGCGCATCCTGCGCGACTATGTCATCGACCTCAGCGCAGAGTTCATCGCCCTGCATGGCGAGCAGGCCGGCCCACAACTGTTCGCGCAGCGCATGGTGCAGAGCATGACCAACATCCGCAAACGCCTGGGCGGCGAACGCCATCAGCGGCTCACGGCGCTGCTGGAGCAAGCCTTGGAAGAACAACTGCGCAGCGGTTCTGTGGAGTTGCACCGTGGCTGGATCGAAGGGTTGCTCAACGAATACTACGACCCGATGTATGCCTATCAACGCGAGGCGAAGGCCGAACGAATCGAGTTTGCGGGGGATGCCGTGCAGGTGCGAGAGTATCTGGAGCAACGCGCACCGAAGGAGTAGCGTCTGTGCCGGAGTTGCTGGGATCAGTACGAGAGATTAGCAACAGCCGGATCTAGTTCTTGCTCTCGTTTTAAATCTGGCACTTGCTCTTGCTCTTGCTCTTGCTCTTGATCTTGATCTTGATCTTGATCTTCGCGACTTCAGAAGGCCGAACGCAGGTCTTGCGGAGGGAGGTGACGGGCATGGATGCCCGTCAAGCGCTGGGCCCCAGGATGGGGCCTACAGCGCGGTCCTCCCGGGAGCAAGACCGGAGTGAGGGAACCCCGGAGCGCAGCGTAGGGGCCGTATGAATGGAGCGCAGCGTTTTTTGGTTACTTTTTGTCGCGTTTGACAAAAAGTGACTCGCCGTAAGGGCGAAAAGGTGATTAAGCGTCGCCATCGCAAATGGACTATGCTCTATTT
>CAURYQ010000132.1:0-8999 GCA_963529135.1 uncultured Pseudomonas sp.
AGACCGTCGACGGCCTGAAGACCGGCCACACCGAGGAAGCCGGCTACTGCATGGTGGCTTCCGCGGTGCGTGATGGCCAGCGTCTGATCGCCGTGGTCTTCGGTACCAACAGCGAGCAGTCCCGTGCTGCCGAAACCCAGAAGCTGCTGACCTACGGTTTCCGTTTCTTCGAAACCCAGACCTTCTACCAGAAGGGCACCGAGCTGACCAAGGCCCCGGTCTGGAAAGGCGCCACCAACGAAGTCAAAGCCGGTCTGGCCGAAGACCTCACCATGACCATGCCCAAGGGCCAGCTCAAGCGCCTGCAGGCTTCGATGACCATGAACCCGCAGCTGACCGCACCCATCGCCAAGGGTGACGTGATCGGCAAGGTCGAAGTCAAACTGGACGACAAAGTGGTTCACAGCGCCGACCTGATCGCCCTCGATGGCGTAGAGGAAGGTGGTTTCTTCCGTCGTATGTGGGATAGCATCCGTCTATTCTTCTACGGGTTGTTCAACTGACACGTGACCTACACGCCCCCGCATGACCGCGGGGGCGTTGTTGTTGCCACGGCTTGCGAGGCCGTTTCCGCCATGAGCGAACCAGACGTCAAGTCTCATAAAATCGAATTTCCCTGTGCCGACTACCCGATCAAGGTCATCGGCGATACCGGTGTCGGCTTCAAGGACACCGTGATCGAAATTCTCAGCAAATACGCCAAGGTCGACCTTTCCACGCTGGCCGAACGCCAGAGCAAGGAAGGCAAGTACACCACCGTGCAGCTGCACATCGTGGCCGAAAGCGAGAACCAGCTCCACGATATCAACAGCGCTTTGCGTGCCACCGGCATCGTGAAAATGGTGCTCTGATGCCCGGCTGCCTCGGTGTTCGCGAACTTGGCCTGCAGCCCTATGAACCGGTGCTCGAGGCCATGCGGCGTTTCACCGAGCAGCGCAAGGCCGACACCCCGGATGAACTCTGGCTGGTCGAACACCCGCCGGTCTTCACGCAAGGCCAGGCAGGCAAGGCCGAACACCTTCTGCTCCCGGGCGACATTCCCGTGGTGCAGACCGACCGTGGTGGCCAGGTGACCTACCATGGGCCGGGCCAGCTGGTGGCCTACCTGTTGCTGGATGTACGTCGCCTTGGCTTTGGCGTGCGTGACCTGGTAAGCCGTATCGAGCGCAGCCTGGTCGCCCTCCTGGACGGCTACGCGGTGCAGGCGGCTGCCAAGGCCGATGCGCCAGGTGTCTATGTCGACGGTGCGAAGATCGCTTCGCTCGGTCTACGCATCCGCAATGGCCGCTCGTTTCACGGCCTTGCCCTGAACGTGGACATGGACCTTGCGCCATTCCGCCGAATCAACCCCTGCGGTTATGCGGGGCTGGCAATGACCCAGCTGCGTGACCTGGCAGGCCCGATCGAACTCGACGAGGTCAGGACAAGGCTGCGCGGACAGCTGGTCAAGCACCTCGACTACGCAGAGCAGACGACCCTCACGGGCGGAATCGACTGAATATGACTACTGTGCAAGAAGCCGTGCCGAACCTGATCCCTACCCAGGACGCCTCCCCGCGCCCAGCGCCGAAGAAGGTCGAAGCCGGGGTCAAGCTGCGAGGCGCCGACAAGGTCGCGCGCATCCCGGTGAAGATCATCCCTACCGACGAGCTGCCCAAGAAGCCTGACTGGATTCGCGTGCGCATCCCGGTCTCGCCCGAGGTAGACCGCATCAAGCAGCTGCTGCGCAAGCACAAGCTGCACAGCGTCTGCGAAGAGGCTTCCTGCCCGAACCTGGGCGAGTGCTTCTCGGGCGGTACCGCCACGTTCATGATCATGGGCGACATCTGCACGCGCCGCTGCCCGTTCTGCGACGTGGGTCATGGTCGTCCGAAGCCGTTGGACGTGGATGAGCCGAAAAACCTCGCCGTGGCCATTGCCGACCTGCGCTTGAAGTACGTGGTCATCACCTCGGTTGACCGTGATGACTTGCGTGACGGTGGCGCCCAGCATTTCGCCGATTGCATCCGCGAGATCCGTGCCCTGTCGCCAGGTGTGCAATTGGAAACCCTGGTGCCGGACTACCGCGGTCGTATGGACGTCGCACTGGCGATCACTGCCCAGGAGCCGCCGGATGTGTTCAACCACAACCTTGAAACCGTGCCGCGGCTGTACAAGGCAGCGCGCCCGGGGTCGGACTACGACTGGTCGCTGGACCTGCTGCAGAAGTTCAAGCAACTGGTACCGCACGTGCCGACCAAGTCCGGCCTGATGCTGGGGTTGGGCGAGACGGATGAAGAAGTGATCGAAGTCATGCACCGCATGCGCGAACACGACATCGACATGCTTACGTTGGGCCAGTACCTGCAACCGTCGCGCAGTCACTTGCCGGTGCAGCGCTTCGTGCACCCGGACACGTTCGCCTGGTTCGCCGAGGAAGGCTATCGCATGGGCTTCAAGAACGTTGCCTCCGGCCCGCTGGTGCGCTCGTCCTACCATGCAGACCAGCAAGCGCACGAAGCCAAGATCAAGCTCTGAGCTGACTGGAACCTGAGAGATGCCGATGCACCGCAAGGTAGCGTCGGCATTTTTTTTTCTGCCAGCCAACCCGTAAGCTGTCTGGAAAAAGCCGTTTGGAGTTGCCGATGAATTGCGTTGAACCCTCTGCCGTGCCATTGCGCAAGGCACTGGAGCCCGATGCCTGCTTCGCCATTGTCGCCCCGGCAGGCCCGGCGCGTCTGGATGTGCAGAAAGCGACCCAGTGGTTTGCCGACCGGGGTTATCGCTGCCGGGTCTATCCCGGTGCGACACAGTCCGATGGCTATTTGGCAGGCTCGGACGCTCAGCGACTGCAGGACCTGCACGAAGCTTTTCTGGACCCGTCCATCGATGCGGTCCTGTGCATGCGCGGCGGCTACGGCAGCATGCGCTTGCTGGACAGGCTCGATTTCGCTCTGTTACGGGGCCACCCCAAGCCTCTGATTGGCTACAGCGATATTACCGCTCTGCACGCTGCGCTCTACCGCCATGCGGGCATGATCACCTTCCACGGGGCAATGCTCAATGCCGACCTGTTGGGTGGTAAGCAGGCCCCTACCGAATCGTCGCTGGTGGCGCAGTTGAGTGGGCACGTGGCGGCAGGCGACCGCATTATGCATCCCTCCCAGTTCGCCTTGCAGACGGTCATCCCCGGCCTTGCCAGCGGCCCTCTGTTGGGTGGAAACCTGTCGATGCTGGGTGCGACCCTGGGGACCTTGGCTGAACTGGACACGCAGGGCTGCATTCTGTTCATCGAGGACGTGAACGAACCGTTGTACCGGGTAGATCGCTTGCTGACGCAGTTGCGCCTGGCCGGCAAACTTCAAGGTATCAAGGGTGTGCTCGTGGGTGATTTCGCTGGCATTACCACGGCGGCACTGACACCGCTGCTGCGCGACACCTTCGACCCCTTGAACGTACCTGTGCTGGCCGGCTGGCGCAGTGGGCACTGCGACCCCAACGTATGCTTGCCACTGGGTGCGCGAGTGACGCTGGACAGCGAGCGGCAGCGCCTGGTCCTCGAACAGGCGTTGTTCCAGGCTTGAGCGTGGCGCCACGCGCCATAAGGAGCGGCTTCACCGCTCCTTGGGAGGCTGTCGATACAGACCTGTCAGTCTGCCGCTGAAAGCGAGCTAGCGACTAGCGCAGGCTCTCCAGCAGCTTGTGCGTCGGGTAGCCATCGGCCGGCCAGCCCAGGCCCTGCTGAGCATTGCGGATGGCCTTGCGGGTATTGGCGCCGATGATGCCGTCGGCGCTGCCCGCGTCGAAACCCTTGGCATTGAGCAAGTTCTGCAACTCCATGCGCTCGCTGCGGCTCAGAGGCGTGTCGTCCTTGGGCCAACTGCCGGCGATGAAGCCCCAGCCAGTGAAGCGATCGCTCAAGAGGCTCACGGCCAGCGCGTAGGCTGAGGAGTTGTTGTACTTGAGGATCGCGCGGAAGTTATCGAGGACCAGGAACGCTGGGCCACGCGCGCCAGCTGGCAGCAACAGGGCGGCCTGCAATTGATTGCTACCCTCTGGCAACTGCGTACCGGCAGGCAGTTTCAGGCCCATGCTCAACCATTCGGCGACGGGTTTGCGCGAGGTCCCGTCGGCTTGCCAGTAATCGAAGCCTGGTGGCACCTGTACCTCGAAACCCCACGGTTGGCCACGTTTCCAGCCAGAGCTCTGCAGGTAGTGCGCGGTGGAGGCCAACGCATCGGGCGTGCTATTCCAGATGTCACGGCGGCCATCGCCGTCGAAATCCACGGCATGGGTGTTATAGGTGGTGGGGATGAACTGGGTCTGGCCCATGGCGCCTGCCCAGGAACCGCGCATCGCAGCCGGCTGGATATCGCCATGCTGGATGATCTGCAAGGCTGCAATCAGCTGGTCTTGTGCAAACTGGGGGCGACGCCCTTCGTAGGCCAGGGTTGCCAACGAGCGAATGACCGACTTGCTGCCTTGGAACTGGCCAAAGTTGCTCTCCATGCCCCACACCGAGACCAGAATCTGGCGATCAACGCCATAACGCTCTTCCAGGCTGCTCAGCAGCTCGGCGTTTTGTTCCAGCAGCCGCTTGCCGTTACGCACGCGCAGCGGGGACAAGGCACCTTCCAGGTATTCCCACACCGGGCGGGTGAATTCGGGCTGGCTTCGGTCGGCCTTGATCACGTCCATGTCAGGGGTGACGCCAAGAAACGCCTTGTCGAAGACTTCGGGTGCGATGCCTGCTTGCAGGGCCTGTTGGCGGAAGCCTGCTTGCCACTGGGCGAAGGTTTGGGAAGGCTGGATATCTGGGCTGCTGCTGTCTGGCGTTTTGCCAGGGGCATTCGCGACGGGTGCCGGCTGCGCCTGGGCAAGCGGCAATGCATCGGCTGCCGTGGGTTTTTCCGCACAGGCTACGAGCAGGATGAAGCTGGAGGCCGCAACCAGCTGGCGGGTTTCCCAACGAGGAAGTAGACGGTAGAGCATGCACAGGTCCAGGTCTGCAGGTCAGGTGACGACCATATCATGCCTGCGCCACAGATGCCTTCATGCCGCCAAAAAGTAAGAAGCCTCCCAATCTCTCGATTGGAAGGCTTCGCGGCGGTAGCTGCCTTTGCCTTTGTCGGGTCGTTCCTGGCGGCAACGGAACAGAGGCTGGGCGATGATGGACTTGGCCTTGTTCGGGCCGTGCTTCTTCGGTTTTTTGCTCATGCAGGCGGTTCCTGTGTTCGGACATTGCGGGCTGCACTTTGCAGCCTTGGTCGTCCACAGGCCAATTGATTGTCTTTATGGTCGCGACTGCGACGCGCGAGCTATTGGGCGGGCAACGCCAGGCGCTGGCCGGCCATCAACAGCACCAGACGCGCAAGTCCCGTCCACGCCGAGCCTTGCGCCTGCCCCTTGATCTGGGCGTCGATACGTTGGGCATCCTGCAGCAACTGGGCCCAACGCTGCGCAGGTAGCCGCTGCAGGGCCTTGCTGACCAGCGGCCGGCGTTTGTCCCAGATGGGCGGGCGTGCCTGGCTGAACGCCTTGTCCAGCGGTACACCCTGGCTGAATTGCTGGGCCAGGCCCGCCAGTTGGCGTAGCTCGCGGGCCAAGGCCCAGAGAATCACCGGTGGCTCCACGCCTTCACCACGCAGGCCTTCGAGCATGCGCAGCGCATGGGCGGCTTCACCTTTGAGAATGGCATCGACCAGCCCGAAGACATCGAAACGCGCACTGTCTGCCACGGCGGCCTGGACCGTTTCCAGCGTGATGACATTCTCGTCGGCCAGCAGCTTGAGTTTTTCGATCTCCTGCGCGGCAGCCAGCAAGTTGCCCTCCACGCGCGCAGCGATGAGGTCCACAGCGTCACGCTGGGCACTGAGACCGGCCTGTTGCAGCCGCTGATTGATCCACTGGGGCAACTGGTGTGCGTCCACCGGCCATATCTGGATGAACTGGCAATGATCACCCTCGATCAGCGCCTTGCCCCATTTGGTTTTCTGCGCGCTGCCGTCGAGCTTTGGCAGGCTGATCAGCAACAGGGTGTCTTCGGCGGGGCGAGCACAATATTCCAGCAAGGCCGCCGCGCCCTTGTCACCTGGCTTGCCCGTGGGCAGGCGCAGCTCCAGCAAGCGTCGCTGGGCAAAGAGCGACAGACTTGCGCCTGCTTGCAGCAGGGTGCCCCAATCGAAATTGGCGTCGGCGCTAAACACCTGACGCTCATCGAAGCCCTGTTGGCGGGCAGCGCTGCGGATCGCGTCGGCAGCTTCCTGACACAGCAAGGGGTCATCGCCGCTGACCACGTAGACAGGGGCAAGCGAGCCTTGCAGGTGTTTGTTGAGTTGGGCGGGGGCGAGTTTCATGGCATCGATGGCAGGGCGCCTGGCGGCGCCCTGCGCGGGCTCAGTTGCCCGGCACTTCCAGCGGCGACTGCTGCGGCGTCTCGGCTTGCTGACGACGCGCCGCTTCCAGCGCATCTGCTTCGGCCTTGGCACGTTCATCAGCCTTGCGTTGCAGTTCATCGAGCTGGGCTGGGGTCAGGTTTTGCAGACGTACGACCATGGCATTGACCAGGTCGCGGCGCATCTCGTCACGGGCGCGCTTGGCATCCTGCTCGGAACCGGTGATGTTCGAAGCGTCACGTACGTAGATCTTACGCACTTCGACCTTGTCGCTGGTCAGTTCCAGGTTGTTCAGACCTTGGATGCCGTAGTCGAGCTCGGTGGTCAGCTCGAATTCTGCCGTGCGGTTGCCGCTGTTGTAGGTGACGGCGCGCTGGCGTTCCTGCTCGTTGGTCAGCACCAGACGATAGGGTGCACCTGCGTGAATGTTCACGCCGCTACGCTCGAGCACTTCGCGCAGCTGGACCACGGTTGGGCCGTAGGCATTACGCGCGCTGACGTCCATTTCCTTGACGCTCAGCTCGCTCGTACCCGTGCCGCGCAGCTGGAACCCGCAGGCACTGAGCATGACCGCCAGGCCGACTACCAGCAGATTGCGTTTGATCATGTTGTTGCTCCCTCGTGAGCCTGTTCCGCCCGCCCGCAACGTCTGCGAACGGGCGTTGCCATCAGTTGGCGACGATATTGACCAGTTTGCCCGGCACCACGATGACCTTGCGGATGGTCAGGCCATCGATGAAGCGCAGGACATTCTCGTTGCTGCGCGCGGCGGCTTCGACTTCTTCACGGCTGGCTGCGGCCGGCATCTCCACCTGGCCACGCAGCTTGCCGTTGACTTGCACCACCAGGGTCACGGTGTCCTGCACCAGCGCGGCTTCATCCACGGCAGGCCAGCCAGCATCGATGACGGCCTGGTCGTGGCCCAGTTGCTTCCACAGCTCGTGGGAGATGTGCGGGGTGATCGGTGCCAGTAGCAGGGTGACGGCTTCGAGGCCTTCGTGTAGCAGGGCACGATCCTGCGCCGTTGCCTGCGGGGCCTTTTCCAGCACGTTCATCACGGTCATCACCTGGGCAATGGCGGTGTTGAACTTGTGGTACTGACCCACGTCGGTGCTGGCCTGCTTGATGGCGGCGTGAATGGCGCGGCGGATGACCTTCTGTGCGTCGTCCAGTGCAGCGACATCCAGCTTGCCTGGCAGCCCTTGGGCGACGTGCGCCTGGGCCAGGCGCCAGACACGGCGCAGGAAGCGGCTGGCGCCTTCCACACCCGAGTCGGACCACTCAAGGCTCATGTCGGGTGGCGAGGCAAACATCATGAACAGGCGGCAGGTATCGGCGCCGTACTGCTCGATCATCGATTGCGGGTCGACGCCGTTGTTCTTGGACTTGGACATCTTCTCGGTGCCGCCGATTTCAACCGGCAGGCCATCGGTCTTCAGGCGTGCGCCGACGATCTTGGCCTTGGCATCACGCTCGACTTCGACATCGGCAGGGTTGAACCAGTCCTTGCCGCCGTTGCTGGCGACACGGTAATAGGTTTCGGCCACGACCATGCCCTGGGTCAGCAGGTTCTTGAACGGCTCGTTGGAAGTGACCAGGCCTTCGTCACGCATCAGCTTGTGGAAGAAGCGCGCGTAGAGCAGGTGCAAGATGGCGTGCTCGATGCCGCCGATGTACTGGTCGACCGGCAGCCAGTGGTTGGCCGCTTTCGGGTCTACCATGCCGCCTTCATAGTTGGGCGAGGCATAGCGGGCGAAGTACCACGACGACTCGACGAAGGTGTCCATCGTGTCGGTTTCACGTTTGGCCGCAGTGCCGCACTTGGGGCAGCTGCATTCGTAGAATTCGGGCATGCGTGCCAGTGGCGAACCGGCGCCATCCGGAACCACGTTCTCGGGCAGCGTGACCGGCAGCTGGTCTTCAGGCACCGGCACGTCGCCGCAGGACGGGCAGTGGATGATCGGGATCGGGCAGCCCCAGTAGCGTTGGCGGCTGATGCCCCAGTCACGCAGGCGGAACTGGGTGCGCGACTTGCCCAGATCCTTGCGCACCAGCGCCGCTTCGATGGCGTCGAAGGCACCGGCGAAATCCAGGCCGTCGAATTCGCCGGAGTTGATCAGCTGGCCATGCTCGCCGTAGGCGGCTTGCCACTCGGTGCCCACTTCGTCACCAGCGCTGGTGCGTACCACGGCCTTGATCGGCAGGTCGTACTTGCGGGCGAACTCGAAATCGCGTTCGTCGTGGGCTGGCACGGCCATGACGGCGCCATCGCCGTAGTGCATGAGCACGTAGTTGGCGACCCAGACCGGCAACTTCTCACCGGTAAGCGGGTGCTCGACGAGCAGGGCCGTGGCCATGCCTTTCTTTTCCTGGGTGGCCATGTCCGCTTCGGCCACGCTGCCGGCCTTGCACTCGTCAATGAAGGCCTGCAGCGCCGGGTTGCCCTGGGCAGCCTGGGTGGCCAGCGGATGCTCGGCGGCGACCGCCACGTAGGTGGCGCCCATCAGCGTGTCCGGACGGGTGGTGAAGACCTTCAGCGTGCCGGTATGGCCGATGCTGGCCTGGTCGTACGGGAACTGCACTTCCATGCCGCGCGACTTGCCGATCCAGTTGCGCTGCATGGTC
>CAURYQ010000133.1:0-8987 GCA_963529135.1 uncultured Pseudomonas sp.
CGAAGGCGTCGTCGAAGGCATCACGATCGTGGCCGTCATGCCCAGATGCGCCGCCGCCATGGCCACGCCTTGGGCATGATTACCCGCCGAAGCGGTAACCACCCCAGCCTGGCGCTGACTGGCCGTCAACGTCGACAGGCGGGTGTAGGCCCCGCGGATCTTGAACGAGAACGTGGGTTGCAGGTCTTCACGCTTGAGCAACACCCGATTACCGAGCCTCGCGGACAGCGCCCCTGCCTGTTGCAGCGGGGTTTCGATGGCCAGGTCGTAGACCGGCGCTGCCAGGATACGCCGGACGTGCTCGGACAGCAGTTGGTGGGGGTTAGCCGCGCGCGAGGCTGCGTACAGGTTGGACATCATGGACTCCTTGGCCGGTTGACGGTGCCCAGGAGTCAGATGGAAAAAACCCGCCTCCAGGGCGGGTTCGGTGCATGCTCGCGCTAGCCCGCCATTCGAATGATGGCGGTAATAATGCTGGCGTGGGCAAGCGGGTAGCGGTTCATGGACCGAACGTTAGCCCGGGGCCAGGGCGCTCGTCAACACTTGGCCTGCTGAGCCGAGAGCGGCACGTCGAATACCTTGTCGAAGGCCCACTGGAACACGAAGGCGTATACGAAGAAGAACACGAACAACGCCAGGTTGGTCAACAGCGCTGCCAGCAGGCTGACGTGCAGCCAGTAAGCCACCAGCGGCAACAGGATGACCACCAGGCCGCCTTCGAAACCAAGCGCATGCAGCAAGCGACGCAGCAGCGTACGTTTACGCTGAGGCTGTCGCGCTTCCCAGCGCTCGAACACCCAGTTGTAGGCCATGTTCCAGCTCATGGCGATGCCGGACATCAGCACCGACAATACCGTGGATTGGCCCATCCCCGCGCCGAAGGCAAGTTCCAGGGCGGGGGCGACGCACGCCACGGCGATGGCCTCGTAGAGAATGGCCTGGACGATCTTGCGGGCCTTGCCTTGCATGTTCAGCTCCCTGAATGACGACCTGCCAAGCTACAAGATCCCGCCGGTTAAATGAAGAGGCGTGAAGCCATACAGGGCGCTGCGGCCCCTAGGGCGCGCTAACTGGCGTCACGCTGCTGCTCGTCTACCCGGCGGGCAAGCGAATGCGAAACTGCGCACCGCCCAAGGGCGACTGGGCGACAGTCAACGTCCCGCCCTGCCCCTCGATCGCCCTTCGGCTGATCGCCAACCCCAAGCCAAACCCGCCCGTGCTGCGGTCGCGGCTGCGGTCCAGGCGATAGAACGGCTGGAAGATGCGCTCGCGCTCCTCGACCGGGATGCCGATGCCATCATCCTCCACCGTCAACAAGCACGCGCCGTCGGGCTCCAGGCACAGGCGCAGCAGCAGGCGCTGCTCGCAATAGCGCATGGCGTTGCGCACCAGGTTCTGCACTGCGCGCGCCGTCAGGCGCGGATCGAGCACGAAGCGTGGCAGATCAGGCTCGGCTTGCACTTCCCAGAGAATGCCGCGTCCATCCAGCTCCTCGGCGAAGCTGCCCAGCACGCTATCGACCAGTTCGAGCAGCGACACCTCGACCCGCTCGCGCGCCTGATCGGCGTTGTACAACCGGCTGTAGGACAACAACTCCAACACCAGTTCGTCCAGTTCACGCACATGCCCGACCAGCTCCAGCAGGCGCTTGCGGCTGGCCGGTGGCACTTCGTCGAACAGCAGCACCAAGCCGAAATCCAGACGCGTCAACGGCGTGCGCAGCTCGTGGGACACGGCGTTGAGCAGCTCGCGCTGCTGGTTGACATGCCGCTCCAGGTCGCCCGCCATGGTGTCGAATACCCCAGCCAGTTCACCGATGTTCGAATGCGCCGAGATGTGCGTGCGTTCGGACATCTGCCCCTGCCCCAACCGCCGGGCCGTTTCCTTCAGGCGCTCCAGGTCCCGCCAATGCGGCCATACCCACAACAGCAGGCAACCGAGCATGGCAGCGCCGATGAGCACGGTCACGCCCCACGACAGCACGTTGATGTCCAAGGGATCCGGTGGTGAATCCAGGCGAACCAGCCAATCCTTGTCCAACGGCGTCAGGAGGGTTGCGTGATAGCCCCACTGGGCCAGGCGAACGGCAGGCTCCCCCTGTGCCAGGCGCGAACGTTCCGTCTCGCTCAAGCGTGCCTGGTCGATACGCAGCAACTGCACCTTCAAGGGCGCGAAATCTTCGGCCAGCGCTTGCGCGACGGCGGGCCAGCGAGCCTGGGGAGCCTGGCGGAACTGGCGTACGATCAACGACTGGACGCCCTTGGTCTGGCTGAGGTTGTAGGCCATGAAGCGTTCCTGGAACAGGCCCACGATGGTGTCGGGGATGAACAGCAGTGCACCGGCGTAAGCCACGATGATCAGCAGATACAGCCGCACCAGGATCTTGAACATCGTGGCTCACTCCCACTCGATGCGGCTGAACAGATAGCCCTTGCCCCAGACCGTCTTGATCTTGCGCGCTTCGCCTGCGTTGTCGTCGAACTTGCGGCGCAGCTTGGAAATGGCCACGTCCACCGAGCGGTCGGTGCCGTTGAATTCGATACCACGCAGTTGCTGAAGAATGCGATCACGGTTCAGCACCACGCCGGCATTGCGCGCCAGGACGACCAGCAGGTTGAATTCCCCGCCTGACAGCTCCACAGGTTCACCTCGCCAGGTCACGGTTCGCTCTGCAAGGTCGATGCGCAACCCCCCTACCACGATCAGATCATGGTCCAGTCGCGGTTCGTTGGCGCTGCGCCGCAGCAAGGTGCGGACCCGCGCCAGCAATACCCGGGGCTCGCAAGGCTTGGTGACATAGTCATCGGCGCCCATTTCCAGGCCCAGCACCTGGTCGTGACTGTCATCGCGGGCAGTCAGCATCAGGATCGGCAGGCAGTGCGATTGCTGACGCAGCTGGCGACAGACCTGCAGGCCGTCAAGGCCTGGCAGCATCAGGTCGAGAATCACCAGGTCAGGCTTGTCCCGTCGATACTCGTCCAGCACATGGTCACCTCGTGCGATGACCCGTACCACGAACTCGTTGCGTTGCAGGTAACTGGCGATCAGCTCGGCCAGGGCAGTGTCGTCTTCGACCAGGAGGATGTTGGGCATGGTTCGCTTGGCAGGCAGATGAAGGGGTTACACCGTACTGGCTCAACCCTGTGTTTGAGGGCGCGGCGTGCTGTGGGCCGAAGCTTATAGAAACAACACCGTGCGCAGCCTATTGCTTCACACTTTTTCACACTCCCCGTACAGCTGTTAACAGCCATTGACCGCCCCGGTGCCGTAGCATAGCGCGGATCATCAGCGGAAGATCCTTATGTCCGACACACTTTCGGTTACCCTGCGCCGCATGGCGCTCTTGGCGTTTCTAGGCTTTTCCTTGGGCGGCTGCAGCGATGGCGGCGAGCCCGAGCAGCAGGCCCCGGCCACGCATGTGCGGGTAGAAACGCTGCAACTGCAACCACTGGCCATCACCAGCGAGCTCAATGGCCGTATCCTGGCGCCGCGCACGGCAGAAGTACGGGCGCGGGTGGCCGGCGTGGTGCTCAAGCGGGTTTACCGCGAGGGCAGCGACGTCAAGCAGGGCGATGTGCTGTTCCTGATCGACCCGGCGCCGTTCAAGGCCGACCTGGACAGCGCCCAGGCAGCATTGGCCAGAGCCGACGCCACCCGTTACCAGGCCCGCCTGCAAGAACAGCGCTACCGCGAGCTGGTCAACGACAAGGCAGTCAGCGGCCAGGAATACGACAATGCCAAGGCCAGCCTGCTGCAGGCCAATGCCGCCGTGGCCGAGGCCAAGGCTGCGCTGCAACGGGCCCGCCTGAACCTGGGATACGCCACCGTCACCGCCCCCATCGCCGGCCGCATTGGCCGCGCCCAGGTGACCGAAGGCGCACTGGTCGGGCAGAACGAAGCCACGCCACTCGCGACCATCCAGCAGCTCGACCCTATCCATGTCGATGTCACCCAGTCCACCCGGGAAATCGCTGCACTGCGCAAAGCCATGCGCGCGGGCCAGCTGCAGCAGGTAGACGAAGACCAGGCCAGTGTCACCCTGATCGAGGACGACGGCAGCGCGTACCCGCTTCAGGGCAAGCTTTTGTTCTCCGACATTCAGGTCGACCCTTCGACCAACCAGATTACCCTGCGCAGCGAGTTCCCCAACCCGAACCTCGACTTGCTGCCGGGCAGCTATGTGCGCGTGCGTCTGGCCCAGGCCGTGCAACCCCAAGGCCTGAGTGTGCCGCAGCGGGCCATCCTGCGTGACAGCGCAGGCGTGCCCAAGGTGCTGGTCGTCGATGCCCAGTCCCAGGTCAGCGAGCGCCAGGTGGTCCTGGGCAGCGTGCAGGGCGAGCGCTGGGTGGTCAGCGAAGGTCTGGCTGCGGGTGACCAGGTGGTGGTCGAAGGCCTGCAGCATGCCAAGGCAGGTGAACGGGTGCAGATCGACCCTGCCCCCAAGGCAACCCCCGTCACCCAGCACACCGGCCAGTGAGGGCCTGATCGATGCCGCAATTTTTCATTGACCGCCCCATTTTCGCTTGGGTAGTCGCCTTGTTCATCCTGCTGGCAGGCGCGTTGGCAATTCCTCAGTTGCCCGTGGCGCAATATCCCAACGTGGCGCCGCCGCAAGTGGAGATCTACGCCGTGTACCCGGGCGCCTCGGCAGCGACCATGGACGAAAGCGTGGTCAGCCTGATCGAACAGGAACTCAACGGCGCCGACAACCTGCTGTACTTCGAGTCGCAGAGCAGTTTGGGCAGCGCCACCATCACGGCTACCTTCGAGCCGGGCACCGTGCCGGACCTGGCGCAGGTCGACGTGCAGAACCGTCTGAAAGTCGTGGAGTCACGCCTGCCGCGCCCGGTGACTCAGCAGGGCTTGCAAGTGGAGAAGGTCTCCACCGGCTTTCTGCTGCTCGGCACGCTCACTTCCGAAGATGGCAAGTTCGACGAGACCGCATTGTCCGACATCCTGGCGCGCAACGTGATGAACGAGATCCGGCGCATCAAGGGTGTGGGCAAGGCCCAGCTCTATGGCTCTGAGCGCGCCATGCGCATCTGGATCGACCCAACCAAGCTGGTGGGCCTCAACCTCACACCCAACGACGTAGCCGAGGCCATCACTGCCCAGAATGCCCAGGTAGCGCCTGGCAGCATCGGCGATTTGCCCAGCCCAGAGCGCCAGGAAATCACGGCCAACGTGGTGGTCAAGGGCCAGCTCACCACCCCTGAAGCCTTCGCCGCCGTTGTGCTGCGGGCCAATACCGATGGTTCGGTAGTGACCATTGGTGATGTCGCCCGGGTCGAGATCGGTGCCCAGGAATACCAGTACGGCACGCGCCTGAACGGCAAGCCGGCCACCGCGTTCAGCGTACAGCTGGCACCGGGCGCCAACGCCATGGAGACGGCTACGCTGGTGCGCGCCAAGATGAAGGACTTGGCGCGCTACTTCCCTGAAGGGGTGAAGTACGACATTCCCTACGACACCTCGCCGTTCGTCAAGGTCTCCATACAGCAGGTCATCAGCACCTTGTTCGAAGCGATGGTGCTGGTCTTCGCGGTGATGTTCCTGTTCCTGCAGAACCTGCGTTACACCCTGATCCCTACGCTGGTAGTACCCGTGGCGCTGATGGGTACGTTCGCGGTGATGCTGGCGCTTGGTTTCTCGGTCAACGTGCTGACCCTGTTCGGCATGGTCCTGGCCATTGGCATTCTGGTAGACGATGCCATCGTGGTGGTCGAGAACGTCGAGCGCATCATGGCCGAAGAAGGCCTGGGGCCTCGGGAGGCTACCCGAAAGGCCATGGGCCAGATCAGCGGTGCGATCATCGGCATCACTCTGGTGCTGGTGGCAGTGTTTCTGCCCATGGCGTTCATGAAGGGCTCGGTAGGCGTGATCTACCAGCAGTTCTCGGTGTCCATGGCGGTTTCCATCCTGTTCTCGGCCTTCCTTGCCCTGAGCCTGACGCCGGCGCTATGCGCCACCTTGCTCAAGCCTGTCAACAAGGATGAGCACCATCGGCGCGGCGGTTTCTTCGGCTGGTTCAATCGCCGCTTCGAGGGCATGAGCAGTGGCTACGAAGGCTGGGTGGCGCAGGCACTGAGGCGCAGCGGGATCTACCTGCTGGTATACGCCGTATTGCTGGGCGTACTGGGCTATGGCTTCAGCCAGTTGCCCACGGCGTTTCTGCCAACCGAGGACCAGGGCTACACCATCACCGACATCCAGCTGCCGCCGGGCGCAAGCCGAATGCGAACCGAGCAGGTCTCGGCGCAGATCGAAGCGCACAACGGCGGTGAGGCGGGCGTGGGCAACACCACGGTCATCCTTGGCTTCAGTTTCTCTGGTAGCGGTCAGAACGCCGCCTTGGCCTTCACCACCCTGAAGGACTGGTCGCAGCGTGGCTCTGACGACAGTGCCCAGTCCATTGCAGACCGCGCTAACAAAGCATTCACCCAGCTCAAGGATGCCATCGCGTTTGCCGTCCTCCCCCCGCCGATCGATGGCCTGGGTGAGTCCACCGGCTTCGAGTTCCGCCTGCAGGACCGTGGTGGCATTGGCCACGCTCAGCTCATGGCCGCACGTGACGAGTTGCTGGCCAAGGCGGGCAAGAGCCCGATGCTGACCAACGTACGCGAAGCGTCGCTGGCTGAAAGCCCGCAGGTGGAACTGGAGATCGACCGCCGTCAGGCCAATGCGCTGGGCGTGTCGTTCGCCGACATCGGCTCGGTGCTGGACGTGGCAGTGGGTTCGAGCTATGTGAACGACTTTCCCAACCAGGGCCGTATGCAGCGAGTGGTGGTCCAGGCTGAGGGCGACCGGCGTAGCCAGGTGGAGGACTTGCTCAAGATTCACGTGCGCAACAGCGCCGGCAAGATGGTGCCCTTGGGCGCCTTCGTCCAGGCCAAATGGGTCAGCGGCCCGGTGCAGCTGACCCGCTACAACGGTTATCCGGCGGTGTCCATTTCCGGCGAACCGACCGCTGGGAAGAGCTCTGGAGAGGCGATGGCCGAAATCGAGCGCCTGGTCGCGCAACTGCCGGCTGGCGTGGGGCTGGAATGGACAGGATTGTCGCTTCAGGAACGGCTTTCGGGCAGCCAGGCGCCGGTGCTGATGGCCCTTTCGCTGCTGGTGGTGTTCCTCTGCCTGGCCGCGTTGTACGAGAGCTGGTCGATCCCCACTGCCGTGCTGTTGGTGGTGCCGCTGGGCATTCTGGGAGCGGTACTGGCGGTTACGCTGCGTGGCATGCCCAACGACGTGTTCTTCAAGGTGGGCTTAATCACCCTGATCGGGCTGTCGGCCAAGAACGCCATCCTGATCATCGAGTTCGCCAAGAGCCTGGTCGATCAAGGCATGGACGCCACCCAGGCTGCTGTTCAGGCAGCGCGCCTGCGGCTGCGGCCGATCGTGATGACGTCCTTGGCGTTCATCCTCGGCGTGGTGCCCCTGGCCATCGCCAGCGGTGCCAGTTCGGCGAGCCAGCAAGCCATCGGTACGGGCGTCATCGGCGGCATGTTGAGCGCCACACTGGCGGTGGTGTTCGTGCCGGTGTTCTTCGTCCTGGTAATGCGTTTGTCCAACCGTAAGCGAGCGCCCAAACCTCAGGTTGAGCCAGTCGCCCACGATCGCTGACTGGACAATCGGAGCGTGAAATGGGAGGGTTCCTGGCATTGACTGCCAGGAACCCTTTTTCATGCCCGCGACCCTACCCCCCTGCTCTGTCCTCCTGCTTGCCGGCGGTCGCGGCCAGCGCATGGGCGGGCGTGACAAAGGGCTGATCGAGTGGCAAGGCCGGCCGCTGATCGCCCATGTGCATGATGTAGTGCGGGCGTTGAGCGATGACCTGATCATTTCCTGCAACCGCAATCGGCAGGCGTATCAGGCCTATGCCGACCAATGTGTGACTGATGCCGAGGCCGGCTACCCTGGGCCGCTGGCCGGCGTAATCGCCGGGCTCGCGGCAGCGCGCCATGCGTGGGTGGTACTGCTGGCCTGCGATGCACCTCGAGTCGATCAGGCACTTATTCACGACCTGCGGCGCGCCGCTGTCAACGCTAACGCTGCGGCCATGGTGCGCCAAGGTGGGTATTGGCAACCGATGTTCAGTGTGTTGCCCCGTGCTGCCCTGCCGTTGCTCGAACAAGCCTGGGATGCTGGAGAGCGGAGCTTACAGAAAGCCCTGCTCAGGGCGCACGTAACAGCGGTTGATTGCCCTGATGAGGATTGCAGGTTGAGCAACTTCAACAACCCTCAGTGGCTTGATGACTGAAAGGTTTGGCCATCGGGCTTTTACAGTGGCGGGGTGCAAGCCAGTTGCGCCGCAGATTTAGCGCATGACTGAGGTTACGCGGTGCTTACAAGAACGGCCTCGATCCGTGATGTTCTTGTAGGAACAGTCTTGTGCCGCGATGTTTTTGTGGGCGGCCTCGTGCCGCGATGGGCTGCGCAGCAGCCTCGGCGATTTATGAAGCCGGGCTGCGATCTTGGGGCCGCTGCGCGCGCCATCGCGGCACGAGGCCGCTCCCACGGGAATAGTAGTGCTGGGGCGCAGGGCCGGCAGGACCGCTCTACAAGTACCGCGCAACCCAGTCCAACGCTTGACCTGCGGAGCAAGTGCTTGCACCAGATCTAAAGGCCTGCAAAATCCCCAAGTGGAGCGGCCTTGCCGGGGCGCCGGACCGGCCGCGATGGGCTGCGCAGCAGCCCCGGCGATTATGAAGCCGGGCTGCGATCCTGGGGCCGCTGCGCGGCCCATCGCGGCACAAGGCCGCTCCCACGGGATGGACTGCCCCCAAAAGGTTGGACAAAAAACCAACCTTTTGGGGGCAGTCCACAATAGTGACCGTCCAAAGCGGTTGTGCTGGGGCGCGGTACCGCGAGACCGCTCTACAAGTACCGCACCCAGTCCAACGCTTGACCTGCGGAGCAAGTGCTTGCACCAGATCTAAAGGCTTGCAAAATTCCCAAGTGGGAGCGGCCTCGTGCCGCGATGGGCCGCGAAG
>CAURYQ010000134.1:0-8863 GCA_963529135.1 uncultured Pseudomonas sp.
GATATGAGCTGCGAAGCTGAAATCCTGGGGCCGCTTTGCGGCCCATCGCGGCCGGTCCGGCGCTCCGGCAAGACCGCTCCTACAGGCTACCGCGTAAGCTTGGGCCCCTCGCCATACCAGCTGGTTTTGCTGTGATGAGAGACACTACCCGCCCCCAACAGTCAGGGCACCTGCGCAAGCCGCGCACGACGCGCACGCCACCCCGCCATCAGTGAAGGCCCAAGCGCAACCAACGCCGAGCCCGCCACCACTACCACCGCCCCCACATAACCCAGCAGGTTGATGTCCTCCGCGTGCACATATTCAGGCCACGCCAGCGCTGCCAAGGCGACCGCCACGAACGTCACCAGTGGGGTCAACGCCAAGGTGGCACTGACCCGGGAAGCCTCCCAGTGCGCCAAGGCTTCGGCGAAGGCGCCATAGGCCACCAGCGTGTTCAGGCAACACGCCAGCAGCAGCCAGCCCTGTACAGGGCTCAGTTGCAAGACCTCCAGCGGATGTACCCAAGGCGTCAGCAGCGCGGCGCAGCACAGATAGATCACCAT
This sequence comes from uncultured Pseudomonas sp., assembly GCA_963529135.1. GTDB lineage: Bacteria > Pseudomonadota > Gammaproteobacteria > Pseudomonadales > Pseudomonadaceae > Aquipseudomonas. The sequence goes on from CAURYQ010000134.1 coordinate 546, forward strand.
CATCACCTGCTGCGAAGTCCACACCGTCAGCAACTGTTTCTGGCTCAAGGCGTAGAACACCCAGATGCTGGTCGCCAGCACAATGGTGAGCACGCCCGTGGTATAGGCCCCAAGCGACGTCAACAGCTCTTGCAGGCGCTGATTGAAGAACAGCCCGAAGCCGGCCAGCAAAATCAACAGCCCTATGCCTTGCCCTACGCTGAAGCGCTCGCGGAACACGAACACGCTGGCCACCAGCAACAGCACCGGGCCCAGCTGCACCACCAGTTGCGCCGTCCCTGGGCTAAGCAGTTTCAAGCCGATCAGGTACAACACGTAGTTGCCCATCAGGCCCAGCACCGCCACCCCCACCAACCCCCTGCCCTTTCCCGTGAGCTTGCCAAACGAGGGCAAGCGGCGATTGGCCGTCAGCCAGGCGCACAGAAGCCCACCCGATACGAGCAATCGATACCAGGTCACCGTCATCGGGTCCATCACCTGCAGCACCTGCTTGAGCTTGATCGGCAGGATGCCCCACAGCAATGCAGTCAACAGGGCAAGCAGCAGGCCGTGAACCCAGCGGCCAGAGGTGGTGTGCATGGTGTCCTCGATCAGATCCGTGGTGGGGGTGGCTCGATTCTACGGGGTCGCAGGGCAGATACGGGCGGATGGGCCGGGAAAAGAATTCATCAGGTCATTCTGCGCAGGCATGATGCTAGGCAGTACACCTCAAACAAGGTGCACTGCCGACGCGGCAAGATACGCACCTGCCTAGTGCTTGTGCTTGGCGAACGCCGCCTCCAGCGCCTCGTTGATGGTCCGCAGTACCTTGACCCGCGCCCAGCGCTTGTCGTTGGCTTCGACCAGTGTCCAGGGCGCAATTTCGCTGCTGGTGCGGTCGACCATGTCGCCCACCGCCTGGCGGTAGTCATCCCACTTGGCGCGGTTGCGCCAGTCGTCTTCGGTGATCTTGTAACGCTTGAACGGCGTCTGTTCACGCTCTTCGAAACGCTCCAGCTGCGTCTGCTGGTCAATGGCCAGCCAGAACTTGACCACCACCACGCCGGCATTCACCAGTTGTTCTTCGAAGTCGTTGATCTCGCCATAGGCACGCATCCAGTCGGCAGGGCTGCAGAACCCCTCGATCCGCTCCACCAGCACCCGGCCATACCAGGACCGGTCGAAGATGGTGAACTTGCCACGCGCAGGAATGTGCCGCCAGAAGCGCCACAGGTAAGGTTGCGCGCGCTCCTCCTCGGTGGGTGCGGCAATCGGCACGATGCGGTACTGACGCGGGTCCAGGGCCGCCGCCACGCGCCGGATCGCACCGCCCTTGCCGGCTGCATCGAAGCCTTCGAACGCTGCGACCAAGGCATGGCGGCGCATGCGCTTGTGGCGCAGCAGCCCCGCCAGGCGCGCCTGTTCGGTAACCAGTTGCTCCTGGTAATCGGCCTTGTCCAGGCGCAGCGTCAGGTCCAGGGCGCCCAGCAGGCTGCGCTGGTCAATGCTGCGCCCCAGCGGCGCAACGTTGCTCAGGTGCTTACCCTTGGGGTTGTTGGCCAAGGCGGCCTGCAAACTGTCGAGCAGGATGCGCCCCACGGCCAGGCTGCGGTAATTGGGGTCGACCCCCTCGACGATGTGCCAGGGGGCGTAATCGCGGCTGGTACGGCGCAGCACACGCTCACCGAAACGCACGAAGCGGTCGTAGGTGTGCGATTGCTGCCAGTCCAGCGGGCTGATCTTCCAGCTGTGCAGCGGGTCATCCTTCAGGGACTTGAGCCGCGCTTTCATCTGCTTCTTGGAAAGATGGAACCAGAACTTGATGATCAGTGCGCCTTCATCGCACAACATCTGCTCGAGGCGTTCGGCGCCGTTGATGGCCTGGTCCAGCACCGCGTCCTTCAACACGCCATGCACGCGTCCCTGCAGCATCTGGCTGTACCAGTTGCCGAAAAACACACCCATGCGCCCCTTTGGCGGCAAGGCACGCCAGTACCGCCAGGCCGGTGGCCGTGCCAGCTCCTCGTCGGTCTGCTGGTCGAAGGTGAGCACGTCGATCATGCGTGGGTCCATCCACTCATTGAGCAGCTTGACTGTCTCACCCTTGCCGGCCCCTTCCACACCATTGATCAACACGATGACCGGGAACCGTGCCTGCTGCTTGAGCTCATACTGCGCCTCGAGCAGCGCCTCACGCAGTGCCGGTACCTCGGCGTCGTAGGTGTCCTTGTCGATACTGTGGCCGATCTCGGCAGATTCGAACATGCAGGGGCTCCTTGAATGGATAAGCAAGACTAGCGGAAATGCACACCTTGGGTGAGGCGCCGAGCTGCAAGAACGCGTCAGTCATGCGACTATCGGCACTTCTTCAGCTGCTCGTCGCCTTGCACCCGCCATGACCGGAACTCCCCCTCTCCTGCACGCCCAGATCGACTGGGACGAACAGGGCCGCCCTCACTCGCGGCAATACGATGACGTGTACTTCGCCGTCAACGAAGGCATCGATGAAACCCGCCATGTCTTTCTCGGACAGACCCGCCTGGCCGAACGTTTCACCGCAATGGCGCCAGGTGCCTGCACCGTCATTGCTGAAACAGGCTTTGGGACCGGCATGAATTTCTACTGTGCCTGGCAGCTTTTTGCGCAACACGCCCACCTTGACGCCCGCCTTCACTTCATCAGTGTCGAGAAATATCCCCTGACCCAGGCAGACCTGGCGCGCGCCGTCAGCCTGTGGCCGGAGCTTGCAGCCTACAGCCAGCTTTTGCTGGCGCAGTACGTGGCTGTTCACCCTGGATACCAGCAATTCACCTTCGAAGACGGGCGCGTCACCCTCACCTTGCTGATCGGTGACGTGCTCGAGCAGTTGCCGCAGCTCGATGCCCAGGTCGATGTCTGGTTCCTGGACGGCTTTGCGCCTGCCAAGAACCCGGACATGTGGACACCGGCACTGTTCGCGCAGCTGGCACGGCTTTCCCATCCAGGTACCGTGCTGGCTACGTTCACCACCACGGGCTGGGTGCGCCGCAGCCTCGTGGAGGCCGGCTTTGCCATGAAGAAGGTGCCTGGCATCGGCAAGAAATGGGAAGTGATGAGCGGCGCCTACGTCGGCCCGAGCCCCGCCCCCTGCGCGCCATGGTATGCACGCCCACCGGCGGCTGACACCCCGCGCCAGGCCGTGGTGGTTGGTGCAGGCCTGGCCGGCAGCTGCACGGCCGCAAGCCTGGCCCGGCGAGGCTGGCAGGTGACGGTGATCGAGCGGCATGCGGCAGCGGCGCAGGAAGCTTCAGGCAACCCACAAGGGGTGCTGTACCTCAAGCTATCGGCGCATGGCACGGCATTGTCCCAGATGATTCTCGCCGGTTTCGGCTACACCCGCCGCCTGCTCGAGCAACTTCAGCGCGGGGAGGACTGGAACGGATGCGGCGTGCTGCAACTGGCATTCGATGACAAGGAAGCTGCGCGGCAGGACAAGCTGGCTCAAGCCTTCGACCCAGGTCTACTGCAGTCACTGACGAAGGACCAGGCCCAGGAGATTGCTGGTATCACCCTGCCAGCAGGCGGGCTGTTCTATCCTGAAGGCGGTTGGGTGCACCCGCCCGCGCTGTGCCGCCAGCAACTGCAACACCCCAACATCCGCCTGGTCACGCATCAGGAGGTCCTGTCGCTGCGCAAGCTCGACGGGCAGTGGCAGGCCTGGGCCGGCGATCAGCTGTTGGCCGCAGCGCCGGTCATGGTCCTGGCCAGTGCCGCAGAGGTCAACCGGTTTGGCCCGTGCGCGGCCTTGCCCCTCAAACGCATCCGCGGCCAGATCACCCGGCTGCCCGCCACGCCCCAGAGCCAAACGCTGGGCACCGTGGTCTGCGCGCAGGGCTACGTGGCGCCCGAGCGACACGGCGAGCATACCTTGGGCGCCAGCTTCGATTTCCACAGTACCGACCTGACCCCCACGGCCACCGAGCATGAAGGCAACCTGGCGTTACTGAATGAAATCTCCCCTGACCTCGCTCGCCGTCTTGGCGCGACGGCGCTGGATGCACAGGCGCTGGAAGGGCGCGCCGCTTTCCGGTGCACCAGCCCGGATTACCTGCCTGTGGTGGGGCCATTGGCTGACGACCAAGCATTTGCCCAGGCCTATGCAGCACTAGGCCGAGACGCGCGACAAATGCCGGATGTTCAGTGCCCTTGGCTTGACGGCTTGTATGTCAATAGCGGCCATGGCTCCCGCGGTTTGATCACCGCGCCCCTGAGCGGTGAACTGGTGGCCGCCTGGGTCAGCGGCGAACCGCTGCCGGTGCCGCGAACGGTCGCCGAAGCCTGTCATCCCAACCGCTTTGCGCTGCGTCGCTTGATACGAGGCAGATAGTCTCAAGTGGAAGCGTCTTGGAAAGTCACGTTGCGATAGGCTAGCTGTAACCCCTTTTAGGGGTGAGATCACTGCCTCGTCCACACCATAGTTTGAACAGTAATATTCGGATGACTTTCCAATGGCTCGCATTCATCCAGGAAGACAAACCCTTGTTTCAAATAGAAGCTTGAGGCTCTTGCGTTTTCAGGGGAGACATCCAGAAAAACACCGTTAAAACCTCTTTCAATAGATCGAATCTTGACAACATCCACCAGCTCTTTTGCAATGCCAGACCCCCGGACTGCAGGCTCAAGCCACATCCCAATCAAATTGAAGCGCTCCGACTCACTGACTGCGGCACCGACCATCCCGACGGCCCTGCCTTCCTCGAACGCCAGCCAAAACTCTGTTCCCGTAGATGAGGCTCTTTGTTTCCACTGATCGCAGTCATAGCCAGCAGCAGCCTTGTAACTGACGCCGAATGCTGTTGGCGCATCAAGAAGCGCGGCAAGCCTGACGCGCTTGAGTAGCATCCAGTCGTTCTCGCTTGTTGCTCGAATGCGCATATCTGTCCTTGGTATCGTTTGTACGTGAGGGTACGGGAGACTGGCCTCGCACAGATCAGCCACCTAGCCACGGATGCGGCAGCAGTTGCTTGGGTCTCACTGGCCTTCTGCGTCGGTAATCGCATCAGCACATCCTTGAGATACGCATACAGATCGTGCCCATTCATGCTCACCGACTGGATCAGGCTCGTGATCGACGTAGCCCTTTCACTGCTGCGTTAACGGTTGTACGTCAGGGTGAGAGCTGGGGCCGCGATCATGGCTAAGACACAGGCGGCCTCATGCTGCAAACACTTGCAAGCGGGCCAAGCAACAGTGATCGTACTATCTCCGCGTTGATTGTGGGCCTTCGTCTATCACTGTGCCTAAATCATTCACCGCTTGTTAGCATGCATGTTGGATGTGGATGGCCAGATGAGTGCCTGAGCAGCTATCACAGATTTTTGTTCTGGGTGATAGGTAACGCTTGCAGACCCATGAAGCTTGTAGCCGAGTGCAAGCTGCTCGGAAACGCGACGGCAAAAGGACTCGTCATCCTTTCCTGAGATGAGTCGATAAATCGGCAGACCATTTGGCGGTGAGGAAGTCATTTCGTATCCTTGTAATGAGTTCAAGAAAATCAAGCGCCATGAGGCTTTTGTGTGAATTAAATCACTGGACAGACAATCCGTAAGTGCCCGCGTATAGGTGGTGTAGCCGGTCGAGGCTGTATAGACCGATCACTACAGGCGTTGACTGCCGCCATCACCATCCGCTCATTTCCGACTCTTTGCTGTCGCACGGCCAGCAAGGCCCGGATTTTAACTTCAATACCGTCGTTATTGCTCGGGCTGGCGTCAACCCAGAGCAACACGGCGTCATCAGGCGCCAGCGCACTTGTCGCCGCTAGTCCGCTACTGCGGGACACAGTTGGCGGCCGCATAGCCGGGTTAGGCGCTCGCGCGGGCCTCGGCCCAAGCCTTCTCGGCAGCAACCTCGCGCTGCTGCGCGGCCAGCTGTGAGTCACCTAGCGCCCTGCCCTGCTAACCAGTGAGGGCGACCAAGTCGTCGCGGACGACCCTGCACTGGCCTACCGTCTCGGCCATGCTTGCCGCACCGACACGCGCGACCTTGAACTACCCGTGCTGCCACCAGATAACGTCGGCTGTGTGCGCAGAGCCAACAAGAGCAAGAATGGGACAGCAGGTCGTAGCCAATGCGTTGACTGTTCGGAATCCCGCTTTTTTCAATACCAGATGCCAAGGTGCCGAAGCGGCATTTTCAACGGAGGAAGCTAACACCCTCATCGATCGCCTGTACGAATCGACGAGCGGCCCGCCGGCGATTTATGCGGCCTACTTCAGGTTTTTCTTCTACACCGGCATGCGCGCCGGAGAAGTGATAGCTCTACGCTGGAGCGGGATTGATAGACGCCAAAAGTCAGCCCCCGTATGTCGAACCCAGATACGGGGAATCAGTAAAGACCGCACCAAAACGAAGCGCACGAGGAAAGTTTTATTGAACGATCGCGCCCTACACGCTCTCGAAAAAGCCAGACCGCTCACCGAGGCGCGTTCAGATTATGTGTTCGCGCCCAGTGGGACAGGCGACCGTTCGGAGATGTTCATACGGTCCGAGACGAGTCAAAAACGTTACTGGCTGGCAGCTTTGCGGGAGCTTGGTATCAGCACCGCAGGATGTACGACACGCGCCACACGTACGCGACTATGTGCCTGATGGCCGGCATGAACCCGGCATTCATCGCCGCGCAACTCGGGCATAGCGTGCAGGTGCTGCTCTCCACATGCGCCAGGTGGATCAACTCCCCTAACGACAGGGCGGAGCTTGATAAGCTGAAGGCGCTGGAAGTGGTACATAAGTGGTACGAGCGAAAAGCCAGTAACGCCATGAGTGCCGAAACTCAAAGGGTTTACGTTACATGTGCGGATTAGCTGGAGAATTGCGTTTCACCCCCCTCGGTCAAGCCCCTCGCCCAGCCGACCTGGCTGCTGTTGAGCGAATTACTCACCACCTGGCGCCGCGTGGGCCGGATGCGTGGGGCTTTCACAGCCAGGGGCCGATCGCCCTCGGCCACCGTCGCCTGAAAATCATGGATTTGTCCGATGGCTCCGCCCAGCCCATGCAGGACAGTACCCTGGGCCTGTCGCTGGCATTCAACGGCGCCATCTACAACTTCCCCGAATTGCGCCAGGAGCTGCTGGACCTGGGCTACACCTTCTGGTCCGACGGTGATACGGAAGTGCTGCTCAAGGGCTACCACGCCTGGGGCGAAGCCTTGCTGCCCAAGCTCAATGGCATGTTCGCCCTGGCTATCTGGGAGCGAGACAACCAGCGCCTGTTCCTGGCCCGCGACCGCCTGGGTGTAAAACCCTTGTACCTCTCGCGTAACGGCGAACGCCTGCGCTTCGCCTCGACGTTGCCCGCGCTGCTCAAAGGTGGCGACATCGACCCGATGCTCGACCCAGTGGCGCTGAATCACTACCTGAATTTCCATGCCGTAGTGCCGGCGCCGCGTACGCTGCTGGCCAACGTGCAGAAGCTCGAACCCGGCACCTGGATGCGTATCGACCGCCACGGCGAGGTCGAGCGCAACACCTGGTGGCAACTGCAATACGGCCCTAACGCCGATGAGCGTGACCTGACGCTCGAGGACTGGACCACACGCGTACTGGACGCCACCCGCGACGCCGTGGCCATCCGCCAGCGCGCTGCCGTCGATGTGGGGGTACTGCTTTCCGGCGGTGTCGATTCGAGCATGCTGGTAGGTCTGCTGCGTGAAGTGGGGGTCGACGACCTGTCGACCTTCTCCATCGGCTTCGAAGACGCCGGCGGCGAGCGTGGCGACGAATTCCAGTATTCGGACCTGATCGCCAAGCATTACGGTACCCGGCACCATCAACTGCGCATCGCCGAGCACGAGATCATCGACCAGCTGCCTGCGGCGTTTCGCGCCATGAGCGAGCCCATGGTCAGCCATGACTGCATCGCGTTCTATCTGCTATCGCGAGAAGTGGCCAAGCACTGCAAGGGCGTACAGAGCGGCCAGGGTGCCGACGAGCTTTTCGCCGGTTATCACTGGTACCCGCAGGTCGATGGCGCGAGCGATGCCTTTGCGGCCTACCGCGATGCCTTCTTCGACCGCAGCCATGCCGAATACCGGGACACCGTGCAGCCGGCCTGGCGACTGGACAACGATGCCGCGGGCGATTTCGTTCGTGAACACTTCGCCCGCCCTGGCGCCGACGCTGCCGTGGACAAGGCCTTGCGCCTGGACAGCACAGTGATGCTGGTGGATGACCCAGTCAAGCGTGTAGACAACATGACCATGGCCTGGGGCCTGGAAGCACGCACCCCGTTCCTCGACTACCGCCTGGCGGAGCTGTCGGCGCGCATTCCGGCACGCTTCAAGCTGCCCGACGGCGGCA
>CAURYQ010000135.1:0-8606 GCA_963529135.1 uncultured Pseudomonas sp.
CGATCATGGGCAGCCGCTTTGGCGGTGCCTTGCGCGACAACCCCAGCAACCGGATCGGCACCTTGTACGCCGATTTCGGGCAGATACCGCTGCTCAACGCCGACCTGACCGTCAAATTGGCCCATCATCGCCTCGGCACGCCCTTCACGATCGGTGACGGTACCCAGGTCAACGGCTTCTCCGACTGGTCCATGCAACTGTCCCGGCCCTGGTTAGGCCTGGACCTGAACCTGATCTATAGCGACTCCAATTTGACCGGAGGCGGCTGCGATGCCTACTCAGGCATCAATACCTACTGTGAAAGCGTGGTGACGCTCAAGGCCCAGCGCAGCTTCTTCTAGGCAAGCCTGTTTACAGTCAGGCAGCTTGGATTGAAGCTGTCGCCGTCATCTCAAGCACTCGGCGGTGCCAATGGGCGAGGCGCAGTCATCGCGACGGCCACCCCGCCGACGACAATGGCGCAGGCAACCAAGGCGCGCAGCGATAGCGTTTCGCCAATCAGCACGACTGCGCCCAAGGCAGCGATCACCGGCACGCTCAGCTGCAACGTGGCTGCCTGCTGAGCACTGATGCGCCGCACCACGCTGTACCAGACGGCGTAACCTGCCGCCGAAGCCAGCACCCCGGAGCACACCGCGAAGAACACGCCGGCCAGCGAAAACCGCATTTCGACCCCCACCACGAACAAGGGGGCGCACAGCGCTATGAAGGGCAAGCTGCGGATGAAGTTGCCCGCTGTGTCGGCAAGCGGTCGAGGTGAGCCCTGGCCGAGCAGCGTGTAGATACCCCAGGCCACTCCCGCCAGTACCATCAACACGGCGCTTGCAAGCGCAGGTGCCTGGTTGCCAGGTAGCAGCAGCACGACAAGGCCAGTAAAAGCCAGCAGCATGCCTGCCAGCATGCGTGGGGTGGTCCGTTCTCCGCGCAGCGATGCTGCGCCAAACATGGTCAACTGCACCGCGCCGAACAAGAGCAAGGCGCCCACGCCCGCGCTCAGCTGCAGGTAAGCCGCCGAGAACAGCAACGCGTAGCAAAACAGCGCAAGCCCACCCCGCCAACTGCCGGCCACGGCGGCTGAAGGACTGCGGATTCGTACCAGCCACAACAGGAACAAGGCGCCGCTGCCCAGTCGCAGCGCGGTGAAGGTAATGGGGTCGACGGCCGTGTCCTTGAGCGCCAACCGGCAGAACACCGAATTGGCAGCGAACGCCATCAGGCTGAACAGTGCAGGCCAGATCCAGGCACGGCTGGCAGGTTGATCGATAGGGGAAGCTGTCGAGCCCATGGTGTGGTCACCTCTGAGAGCCGCTGCGAGTACCGTGCAGAAGGCGTATGCCTGAGCAGCGGTATACTACACAGCGCTGCGCTGGCGCTACCTACCTTGGGAGCAAGCGGGTAGCACGGCGACGGCCTCTATTTCGATGAGCATGCCATCCAAAGCCAAGCGCGGGACGGGTATGAGCGTGCACGTCGGTTTCATGGCTGTGCCCCATGCCTCATCGACCGCCTCCACCCACTGGCGCAGGCGCGCCTCGCAATGGTCGACGATCAGCAGGGTGAGCTTGCAGACGTTTTCCAGGCCAGCCTCTTTGCTGGTCAACGCCACACCTAGATTGGCAAGTGCCTGCCTGGCCTGCACGGCGAATACATCGGACAGGTTACCCGCTGCATCTTCGCCCCCTTGACCGGCCACGTACAGCAACCGGCTGCCTGAAGGGACGTCCGCTACATGGGAATAACCATTGCCACTTGGGTCATACAAAAGATGGGGATTGCTCAGCTCGAAAGCGTTGGTTTGCACAGGCGCTGCTCCTTGCGGATGAAATGAGCACCGAGTATCCAACCTCAAGCAAACCTGAGGTCAAGGGCCAGGCTTGGCCCTTGACCGCTAAACGTGCGGCGCGCTTGGCGCACTGCTTTGCAGCCAGACGCCCCCGCGCCCGGCATACCACTTACTTCTCTTCCAGGACCGCCTTGCCTTTGACCGCACGCGGCCCGCGCCAGGCCCAGATCGGCAGGCCGGGGAACGGCGCCCATACGACAAACACGATCCACAGCATCTTGCGCTCGGCGCGCCGATCACTGCCCATGATGTGCCAGATCGCCCAGACCTCCAGCAAAATCAAGATGATTGCCACCACGAACCAAATCGTTCCGATTTCCATGAGCTTCCTCCCATTGGCACTTACCCTATTGATGCACGCAAGGCGCTGAGGGTTCCGTTCGATTTGAACGGGCGGGCCCCTTGGAGGCTCCCTGCCCCAGCCCGGCTCGTGACGCATGCCTGAACACGACCTGCGCGTTGGCACCAGCTACCCTGATGATTGTCTTTCCCTGGGGCACCGGCCACACTTTGGAGTGAAGCCAGGAAGCGGAGTTCAGCGTGTCCACACCCCGTCAGTTCAGCAAGAAGAGCAGCACCAGCAACATGCTCCGACTCAAGACCAGCAGCGCCAATGCACAGGCGCCCTACCGGGTCGACTTCGTTTTGCTCGAACACTTCTCCATGGCCAGTTTCACCGTGGCGATGGACGTGCTGGTCACGGCGAACCTGCTCCGCGCGGACAGCTTCCAATTCACGCCATTGTCGCTGAGCGGTGATCGCGTGCTCAGCGACCTGGGCCTTGAGTTGATTACCACCGAGCTATCGGCCAGCGCACTCAGGCAGTTGGACTTGCTCGTGGTCTGCGGCGGGCTGCGCACTCCGCTCAAATACCCAGAGCTCGACCGTTTGCTCGATGACTGTGCCTCGCACGGCATGGCATTGGGCGGTTTGTGGAACGGTGCATGGTTCCTGGGGCGTGCGGGGGTGCTGGACGACTACGGCTGCAGCATCCACCCCGAGCAACGCGCCAGTCTTGCCGAACGCAGCCCGCAGACGCGCCTGACGCCGGCCAGCTTCACGCTTGACCGAGACCGCTTGAGCGCCGCCAGCCCCAATGGTGCAATGGAGCTCATGCTGGGCCTGGTGCGGCGGCTGTACGGTGACGGTCTGGCAGAAGGTGTCGAGGAGATTCTTTCGTTCTCGGGCGCACGCTATCGGCAGGTCGGCCCCGGGGCCAAGAAATCAATGAGCTTGCACCTGCGCACCATCGTCGAACTGATGGAAAACAATCTTGAGGAAACCCTCAGCCTGGACCAGTTGGCTGCCTACAGCGGCCGGTCCCGGCGCCAGATAGACCGCCTGTTCCAAGCACAGCTCGGCACATCGCCCCGTCGCTATTACATGGAGCTTCGCATCACCAAGAGCCGCCGCCTGCTCCAGTATTCCGACCTCTCGGTAATGGAAGTGGCCGTGGCTTGCGGGTTCGTCTCGGTATCGCACTTCAGCAAGTGCTACGCAGCCTACTTCGGCTATCCACCCTCGCGCGAGCAGCGGCTGGGGGATTGAAAGCCTGACGTCACCTGGCTCTTTCAGGTATCAGTTCGACGCAGCCGGGGGCTTGGCCGGTGGTGGCGTCAGGTGCAGCACACGATCACGCCCGCCTTCGGCAAGCAGGTACCCGCCGCTGCCATCGGCCACGATCGACTGCGGGGCCTTGAGAAATGACAGTACGGTCTGCCGAGTCCCGTCAGGCCGTATGCGCAGCAGGCGCGCGCGGTGGGTATTGTCTTCGCTGATCCACAGGCCGCGCTGGTCGCAGTAGAGGAACGTCGGATTCTTCAGGCCGTCGATCACCACAGGGTCCTGGCCGTCCTTGGACAGCGCCCTTATCTGGCCCTCGGCTTTCTCGGTATACAACAGCCGGCTACCGCCACACCGGGTCAACCCTTCGGTCTCGGTCAGGCCAGAACGCAGCACGTCCACCTGGCCATTACGCCAGTCATAGCGCAACAAGCGACCGTCCCCCTTGCGGTCTTCTATCGCATACAGGTGATTGCCCTCGTTCCACAGGCCCTGCACCGCAATACCGTCGAACAGGGGCTTGACCTGGCCATTCACGGCAAAGCTCACCGGCGCCAGGCCGCCTTCCTGGCTGAAGACCCAACCACCTCTGGCGGCGACCATGCCGTCTGGCTTGGACAACTTGTCGATCACCACCTCGCGGTTTCCGTCCGCTGCAATTTTCACGATGCTGCCGCGACCATCGTCCAGCTCCTGGCTTACCAACAGGCTGCCGTCGGCCTGGGGCAGCAGGGAGGCAGCTTTGTCCACATTGCGGTGCACGACCTCGACCCGCCACCCGGAGGCGGCCTGGACGGGATAGAAACTTTGCCAGGCGAAGAACCCGAGGGTGGCGACCACGAGGCTGCTGGTGGCAGTCAGAATGAGGCGTGTGCTGCGCTTGCGCAGGAAAGGCGGCATGAAGGAACTCCTTGATTCTTCAAGGAATGCTAGCAAGCGAATGTGAAAAAAATGTCGAACCCGGTCACGGGGTAACAAAACAAAAGGATATAAAAATAGCTAAACGTTCTAACAATTAGAAATATAAGAATTGAAATGGCGCCTTGCGCTCCTTATTTTCGAGGGCATCCAACTCACCTGCCCACCAAGGATCACGCCATGACCTATGAACGCTTTTCCCACATACGTCGACACCTGCTGCGGGCCGTGCTGGCCTCATTTGCCAGCGCCCTGCTGTTCGCAGGCTCGGTCCAGGCGGAGGAAAGCCGCACCCTGCGCATCGGCTATCAGAAATTCAACAGCGTCAATATTCTCAAAGGCAGCGGTTCGCTGGAAAAAACCCTGGCCTCCCAAGGCGTCACCGTAAGCTGGCATGAATTTGCCGCAGGGCCGCAGCTGCTCGAAGCCCTGAGCACGGGCGCCATCGACGTGGGCCATGCGGCCGATGCGCCTTCGGTGTTCGCCCAAGCGGCGGGCAAGCCTGTGGTCTACTTGGCCGCTGAGCAACCCTACCCACGAGGCATCGGGCTGGTCGTGCGCCAGCAGGATCAGTTGACCGGGGTGCAGGCTCTCAAAGGCAAGCGCGTGGCCACTGGCCGGGGATGGAATGCCCAGTACTTGCTGGCCGTTGCCCTGCAACAGGCAGGCCTGAGCTATCAGGACATCACCCCGGCCTACGTCAACAATGCAGCCGACGCGATAGCGGCGCTGCAGTCGGGCAGCGTTCAGGCCGCGACGCTGTGGGACCCGTTCCTCGCCGCCGCAGAGCGTCAGCCTGGGCTGGAAAACCTGCGCGACGGCACCGGGCTCAGCAACAACCGCACCTTCTACTTGTCCACCGCCCGCTTCGTGGACAACAACAGGGCACTGCTCAAGACCTTTTTCAACGAGCTTGCCAAGGCCAGTCAATGGGCCAACGACAAACCCGCTGAAGTTGCCGCATTGCTGGCGCCGCAACTGGGCATCAAAGCGGATGTTCTGGAAGTGGCCAGTCAACGGCGCAACTACAACGCAGTGCCGGTCAGCCCAGAAATCGTGGAAGAACAACAGAAACTGGCCGACACTTTCCAAGGCCTGGGGCTGATCCCACACAAACTGAACGTCGCCGAAGCGGTATACCCAGCTTCGGTGTTGCCTTGAGGCGAGGTCACGACATGCCCCGCCCCATTCGCTTCAACGCATTCAGCATGAACGCTGCCAGCCATCAATCGCCTGGCCTATGGCGTCATCCACGCAACACCAGCACCGGTTTCAACCGCCTGAGCTACTGGGCCGACCTGGCCAGGCTGCTCGAACGGGGCATGTTCGATGCGCTGTTCATCGCCGATGTGATGGGTATCTATGACGTCTATCAGGGCGGGCCCCATGCTGCGTTGCGCGGCGGCGTGCAAGTGCCGGTGAATGATCCGATGCTACTGGTCCCGGCGATGGCCGCCGTTACCGAGCATCTGGGTTTCGGCGTCACCTTCTCGCTGACTTACGAGCATCCGTACCCGTTCGCCCGACGCATGTCCACGCTCGATCACCTGACGGACGGCCGAGTCGGTTGGAATATCGTCACCGGTTACCTGGACAGTGCTGCGCGTAACCTCGGCCTGGAACGACAACTGGGCCATGACCAGCGCTATGACCTGGCCGAGGAATACCTGCAGGTGCTCTACAAGCTGTGGGAAGAAAGCTGGGAGGACGATGCCTTGCTGTTGGACCGTGAAACCGCCCGCTACGTCGATCCCACGCGCGTGCACCCCATCGGCCATAACGGCGAGCACTTCCAGGTACCGGGCATGCACCTATGCCAGCCCTCGCCGCAACGCACCCCCGTGTTGTTTCAGGCCGGCGCCTCGGCACGCGGGCAGCAGTTCGCCGCCAATCATGCCGAATGCGTATTCATCAGCGGGCCGACCACCACGGTGCTGCGCCGCTATGCCGAGGGGATACGTCGGGCCAGCGAAACGGCGGGGCGCGACCGCAACCAAGTGCTGATCTATGCCCAGGCACTGCTGATCGTTGCGCCAACCCATGAGCAAGCTCAAGCACGCTTCGCCGAATACCGAAGCTACGTCGACATCGAGGCAGCCTTGGCGCTGCTGTCAGGTTGGACCGGTATCGATCTGGATGGCCTCGACCCTGACGCGCCGATCCAGTACGTGGAAAACGACGCGGGCCGCGCAGCGCTGGCAGCCTTCACGGCAGCGGACCCTGCGCGGCAGTGGACGGTACGCGAAGCAGCGCAGTTCATCGGCCTGGGAGGGCGTGGGCCAGTGCTCATCGGCACCCCAGGCGACATTGCCGATCAGTTGGAGGATTGGATCGACCAGACCGGCATCGACGGTTTCAACCTCACCTACGCTGTGCAGCGTGATGACCTGACTCACGTGGTGGAACTGCTTGTACCTGAACTGCAGCGCCGAGGCCGTTACCCACTGGGCTACGAGAATGGCACCTTGCGCCACAAGCTCTTCGGCAACGGAGACCGATTGCCGGAACAGCATGTCGGACGCCAGACGAGCATTCATGAATCAAATACCGGGTATTCCAACATTTAATTTGTAGATGCTTGGCGCACGACTCTATCCTGTGGCCACGTCCCCTGCACCGCACCGGCCGGTGCGGTCCCCGGCATGGGGATAGAACAACAAGTAGAGAGCATTCATGTCGAACCACGCCTATTTCGCGCCTCACGGTGGCCACCCCGCTCAGACCGAGCTGCTGACCGACCGTGCCATGTTCACCGAAGCCTACGCCGTCATCCCCAAAGGTGTGATGCGTGACATCGTCACCAGCCACTTGCCGTTCTGGGACAAGATGCGCATGTGGGTCATCGCCCGGCCGCTGACGGGGTTCGCCGAAACGTTCTCCCAATACATCGTCGAAGTGGCGCCCGAAGGCGGGAGCGAACGCCCTGAACTTGATCCCAATGCCGAAGCGGTGCTGTTCATCGTCGAAGGCGAGCTGGACGTCACCGTCGAAGGCCAGCACCACACGCTGGTGCCTGGGGGCTACGCGTTCCTGGCACCGGGGGCGGATTGGAGCCTGCGCAACAACAGCAAGGCCAATGTGACCTTCCACTGGCTGCGCAAGCACTATCAGAAAGTCGAAGGGCTGGATGTGCCCTCCTCCTTCGTGACCCATCGCGACAACGCTACCGTCATCGAAATGCCGGGTACGGAAGGCCGTTGGAAAACCACCCGATTCGTCGACATGGCCGACATGCGCCATGACATGCATGTCAACATCGTCACGTTCCAGCCAGGCGGCGTCATACCCTTCGCTGAAACCCACGTGATGGAGCACGGCCTCTACGTTCTGGAAGGCAAGGCGGTCTACCGCCTGAATCAGGACTGGGTAGAGGTGGAAGCCGGCGACTTCATGTGGTTGCGCGCCTTCTGCCCGCAGGCCTGCTATGCCGGCGGCCCAGGTAACTTCAGCTACCTGCTTTACAAGGACGTGAACCGTCACGTGCACTTGACGCTCAACCCCAAGCGCTGATTCCCAGGCCTACGCCCAGCACCGTACGGGCGCATCCACTCAGGATGCGCCCCGTCGTCGTTACTCCACAACCCCACACGCCACGCGTGCGCCGCCACCCCCCAGTTTCTCGGGGTGGTCGCTGTGGTTGTCGCCGCCTGCATGCACCATCAGGGCGTGGCCTTTGAAATCCTCAGCCTTCAAGCGCGGGGCCAGCACTGGGTACGTTGCCTTGCCGTCGGCCCCTACGTACAACGCCGGCAGGTCGCCACGGTGGCCGCTGTCATCGAAGGGGCCTTTGTGCGCATTGGTGGATTGAGGGTCCCAGTGCCCCCCTGCTCCACCGGCCGGTACGGTCTTACCGCCATCCTGTGCCGGTGCGCAGGAAGGATTCTGATGCAGGTGGAAACCGTGCACGCCGGGTGGCAGGTCCTTGAGGTCCGGGGTTAGCAGCGCTCCGTACTTGTTCTGCTCGATGCTGATGGTACCGATCGATTTGCCGGGGCCATCGGGGCCCGCGAGCTTGAGCTCGACGGTCTGGGCGGCGTGGGCCAGACCGGTGGTGGCCAGCAAGGCGGCGAATACAGCTGCTTTCATAGAGTTCTCCATGGCGTGGTGAATGCGGACGTCATACCCGCGTATTGCATGGGACTGCATCACCGGCCAGTCATTCCCTTGTGCCACAGCCTGAAACACTTAAAGGCTGCCCCCGGCCAGCAGCTGTTTGAGCACATCCGCCAGCGCCTTGACCGTGGGATCGGCTGTAGGGCGGTGCACGATGACGATTTCGTAG
>CAURYQ010000136.1:0-8605 GCA_963529135.1 uncultured Pseudomonas sp.
TTCAGATGCCAGTATTCCTGGCCCTCTACTGGGTACTGCTGGAAAGCGTCGAGATGCGTCAGGCACCTTGGATGCTGTGGATCACCGACCTGTCGATCAAGGATCCGTTCTTCATCCTGCCGATCATCATGGGCGCCACCATGTTCATCCAGCAGCGTCTGAACCCGACCCCGCCGGACCCAATGCAGGCCAAGGTGATGAAAATGATGCCGATCATCTTCACCTTCTTCTTCCTGTGGTTCCCAGCAGGTCTGGTGCTGTACTGGGTTGTGAACAACTGCTTGTCCATCACCCAGCAGTGGTACATCACCCGCAGCATCGAAGCCGCCAACAAGAAAGCGGCTGCCTGACAGGCTGCTACGCTAGCCTGTGAATAAAACGCCCCCTAGTGGGGCGTTTTTGCTATCTGTCGTATTTGTCGTAGAGGTTCTCCAGCATGAATACTGTGCGTGAAACCATCGCCGCCATCGCAACGGCCCAAGGTCGAGGCGGCGTGGGCATCGTGAGGTTGTCAGGCCCTTTGGCTGCCCAAGCTGGCCAATGGATAACAGGTCGCACTCTGCAACCGCGACATGCTCATTACGGCCCATTCCGAGACGAGGATGGGACAGTACTGGACGAAGGTATCGCGCTGTTCTTCCCCGGGCCCAATTCATTCACCGGTGAGGATGTGCTCGAGCTCCAGGGCCATGGCGGCCCCGTGGTCCTGGACATGCTGCTGCAGCGCTGTGTACAACTTGGCTGTCGCCTGGCCAGGCCAGGCGAGTTCAGTGAGCGTGCCTTTCTCAATGACAAGCTCGACCTAGCGCAGGCTGAGGCCATTGCCGACTTGATCGAGGCCAGCTCCAGCCAGGCGGCGCGAAACGCACTGCGGTCGCTACAGGGTGAATTTTCCAGACATGTCCACAGCCTCACCGAGGCATTGATCGCGCTGCGCATCTACGTCGAGGCCGCTATCGATTTTCCTGAAGAAGAAATCGATTTTCTGGCCGACGGCCATGTGCTGTCGATGCTCGATGCCGTCAGGGATCATTTATCCACAGTACTGCGTGAGGCAGGGCAAGGTGCGCTGTTGCGCGATGGCATGACAGTGGTCATCGCGGGGCGGCCCAATGCCGGCAAGTCGAGCCTGCTCAACCAGCTGGCAGGTCGTGAAGCCGCGATCGTGACGGACATCGCCGGCACTACCCGGGATACCCTGCGCGAACATATCCACATCGATGGCATGCCGCTGCACGTCGTGGACACAGCTGGGCTGCGAGTGACAGAGGATCATGTGGAAAGGATCGGTGTGGAGCGCGCGCTAAAGGCGATAGGCGAGGCGGACCGAATACTGCTGGTTGTGGATTCCACGGCACCCGAAGCCGACGACCCCTTCGCTCTGTGGCCCGAGTTCCTGGATCAGAGGCCGGATCCGGCGCGGGTGACGCTCATCCGCAACAAGGCTGACTTGAGTGCAGAACCTGTCGGGCTGCAGCAGAGTGACGACGGGCAAGCGACCATTACGCTAAGCGCCAAGGGGGACGGAGGCGGGCTGCAATTGCTGCGCGACCACCTCAAGGCCTGCATGGGCTACGAACAAACCGCCGAAAGTGGCTTCAGTGCCCGTCGGCGCCACCTGGATGCCCTGAGGCAGGCCAGTGAGCACCTAGAGCACGGGCGTGCGCAGTTGACCCTGGCCGGGGCGGGTGAGTTGCTGGCAGAGGACCTGCGTCAAGCGCAGCAGGTATTGGGTGAGATCACGGGGGCGTTCAGTTCCGACGACTTGCTGGGACGGATTTTCTCGAGTTTCTGCATCGGCAAGTAGCTTCGAAGCCAGTGGTCCAATGGCTAACCGCTCCCTCTGGGGCGGTTTTTTTTGGCCTGGAAAAAGGGATAAGCGATTCAGAGGGAGCCCAGGCGACCTGTGAGCTCTGTGGAAAACCCTTACTGAGCTCCGTTGATAAGACGCGGATTTGCCTGAGGATAAACTACCCTGTGGGTAACCACTACTTTAATCCACAGGCTATTCGTAGTTATCCAGAACCCTCATAGCCCTTAAGTCACAACGTTCAGGAACGCTGTACAGTACGAAAGTCGTGGCCTGCAGAACGTTATCCACAGAAAAGGGTGTGTATAAGAATAAACATAAAAACAAAGCTTTTATAAATCTCTCTTCTTGATTCTGTTGTATGCCACTCATCCACAGCCTGATCAAAATTTGCTCAGATGGTTTCATTGAAGGGGGTGAAGTCCCTATACTTGTCGGCTTACCTTTTCTATTTGCACAACAGGCACGAGGTGCGTGGTGGATTTCCCTTCCCGTTTTGAAGTGATCGTCATCGGCGGCGGCCATGCCGGTACCGAGGCTGCGCTTGCGTCTGCACGCATGGGTGTAAAAACCCTGCTGCTGACCCACAACGTGGAAACCCTCGGGCACATGAGCTGCAACCCTGCTATTGGAGGCATCGGCAAAAGCCACCTGGTCAAGGAGATCGATGCCTTGGGCGGCGCCATGGCGCTGGCCACCGACAAGAGCGGCATTCAGTTTCGCGTGTTGAACAACCGCAAAGGCCCAGCCGTTCGTGCCACGCGTGCACAGGCTGACCGCGCCATCTACAAGGCGGTGGTCCGCGAGATCCTGGAAAACCAGCCCAACCTGTGGATATTTCAACAGTCGTGTGACGACCTGATCGTTGAACAGGATGAAGTCAAAGGCGTGGTTACTCAGATGGGGCTGCGGTTCTTCGCGGACTCGGTCGTGCTGACCACGGGAACATTCCTGGGCGGGCTGATCCACATCGGTATGCAGAATCACTCAGGCGGACGGGCAGGCGATCCACCCTCGATTGCCCTGGCTCACCGCATGCGTGAATTGCCGCTGCGTGTCGGCCGTCTGAAAACAGGCACGCCTCCACGCATCGATGGGCGCTCCGTGGATTTCTCGGTCATGACCGAGCAACCAGGCGATACCCCGATTCCGGTGATGTCGTTCATGGGCAATGCCGGCATGCACCCGCGCCAGGTCAGTTGCTACATCACGCACACCAATGCTCGGACGCACGACATCATCGCTTCGAACCTCGATCGCTCGCCCATGTATTCGGGTGTCATCGAAGGTGTAGGGCCACGCTATTGCCCGTCGATCGAAGACAAGATCCACCGCTTTGCCGACAAGGAAAGCCACCAGGTATTCATCGAGCCTGAAGGCCTGACCACCCACGAGCTTTACCCCAACGGCATTTCGACGTCGCTGCCTTTTGACGTTCAGCTGCAATTGGTGCGCTCGATCCGTGGCATGGAAAACGCGCACATCGTGCGCCCGGGTTACGCCATCGAATACGACTACTTCGATCCGCGCGATCTGAAGTACAGCCTCGAGACCAAGGTCATCGACGGCCTTTTCTTCGCAGGACAGATCAATGGCACCACGGGCTACGAAGAAGCCGGGGCTCAGGGTCTGCTTGCCGGGACCAACGCCGCTCTGCGGGCGCAGGGCCGCGAAAGCTGGTGTCCGCGTCGCGACGAAGCTTACATTGGCGTACTGGTCGACGACTTGATCACGCTGGGTACCCAGGAACCGTATCGCATGTTCACATCGCGAGCGGAGTATCGTTTGATCCTGCGTGAAGACAACGCCGATCTGCGTCTTACCGAAAAGGGGCGAGCGCTAGGCTTGATCGATGATGAGCGCTGGGCTGCTTTCTGCACCAAGCGCGACGGCATCGAAAGAGAAGAACAGCGTCTGAAGTCGACATGGATCAGACCCAATACTGAGCAGGGCCAAGCGGTTGTGGACAAGTTCGGTACACCCCTGAGCCACGAATACAGCCTGCTGAACTTGCTGGCGCGACCTGAAATTGACTACGCCGGGCTTATGGCGGCTACCGGTGGCGAAGCAATCGATCCCCAGGTCGCCGAGCAAGTCGAGATCCGCACCAAGTATGCGGGCTACATCGATCGTCAGCAGGACGAGATCGCGCGCCTGAGGGCCAGTGAAGACACACGCCTGCCTGTGGATATCGAGTACGCCAAGATTTCCGGGCTGTCCAAGGAAATCCAGGGGAAACTCAGCCAGACTCGTCCTGAAACCCTGGGCCAGGCCTCGCGGATACCCGGCGTCACACCGGCTGCTATTTCCCTGCTGCTCATCCACCTGAAAAAACGCGGCGCAGGCCGCGAGCTGGAGCAAAGCGTTTGAGTTCCCTGGTTACCTCGCAACATGCCGAAGAGTTGTCCACAGGGGCACGCCAGCTGAGTGTGCCGTTGAGCCCTGAGCATCACGAAAAGCTGCTGGGCTACCTGGCTCTGCTGATCAAATGGAACAAGGCCTACAACCTCACGGCCGTGCGTGATCCCGACGAAATGGTTTCACGGCATCTGCTCGACAGCCTCAGCGTCATGCCGTTTATCCACAGCGAGCGTGAAAACTGGCTGGATGTGGGCAGCGGGGGTGGAATGCCCGGCGTCCCGATGGCTATTCTGCACCCGCACAAGCAGATCACCGTGCTGGACGCCAATGGCAAGAAGACCCGCTTCCTCACCCAGGTGAAGATGGAGCTCAAGCTGGATAACCTCACGGTTATCCACAGCAGGGTCGAGGGGTATACGCCTGCCCAGCCGTTCGACGGCATCATCTCCCGCGCTTTCAGTAGCATGGAGAATTTTACCAACTGGACCCGCCACCTGGGCGACACCGGGACGCAATGGCTTGCAATGAAGGGGCTGCATCCTGCCGATGAACTGGTAGCATTGCCCGCAGACTTCACAGTGGAAAGCGAGCAGGCCCTGACCGTTCCGGGTTGCCAGGGCCAACGTCATCTGCTGATACTGCGCCGCAAGGCTTGACTGGGAACAGACGCATCAATGGCTAAGGTATTCGCAATCGCGAACCAGAAAGGTGGTGTGGGCAAGACCACCACCTGTATCAATCTCGCCGCCTCGCTGGTGGCGACCAAGCGTCGTGTGCTGCTGATCGATCTTGATCCGCAGGGCAATGCCACCATGGGCAGCGGCGTGGACAAGCACGAGCTCGAGCACTCTGTGTATGACCTGCTGATCGGAGAATGTGACCTGGCCCAGGCCATGCACTACTCCGAACATGGGGGGTTCCAGTTGTTGCCGGCCAACCGTGACCTGACCGCTGCCGAGGTGGTACTGCTGGAGATGCAGGTCAAGGAAAGCCGCCTGCGCAATGCGCTGGCGCCGATTCGCGACAATTACGATTTCATTCTCATCGACTGCCCGCCTTCCTTGTCGATGCTGACGCTCAACGCCTTGGTGGCGTCCGATGGCGTGATCATCCCCATGCAGTGCGAGTACTACGCGCTGGAAGGGTTGAGCGACCTTGTGGATAACATCAAGCGGATCGCCGCCAAGCTGAACCCCGAGCTTAAAATCGAGGGGTTGCTGCGAACCATGTATGATCCACGGCTGAGCTTGAACAACGATGTTTCAGCGCAGCTCAAGGAGCATTTCGGTTCTCAGTTGTACGATACCGTCATTCCGCGAAACATCCGTCTGGCCGAGGCACCGAGCTTCGGGATGCCGGCATTGGCCTACGACAAGCAATCGCGTGGCGCACAGGCCTACCTCGCCCTGGCGGGAGAGCTGGTCCGTCGTCAACGCCGCCAGTCCCGCACTGCACAAGCAACTTAAGGAATCCGCATGGCCGTCAAGAAACGGGGTCTCGGACGTGGGTTGGATGCGCTGCTCAGCGGTCCATCCGTGAGCGCGCTCGAAGAGCAGGCTGTAAAGATCGACCTGAAGGAGCTCCAGCATCTGCCTGTCGAGCTGATTCAGCGGGGCAAGTACCAGCCACGTCGTGACATGGATCCGCAGGCGCTCGAAGAGCTCGCGCACTCGATCCGCAGTCACGGTGTGATGCAACCGATCGTGGTGCGGCCCGTAGGCGAGGATCGCTACGAGATCATCGCCGGTGAGCGGCGCTGGCGTGCGACCCAGCAGGCTGGCATGGACACCATTCCTGCGATGGTCCGCGAGGTGCCTAACGAAGCGGCCATCGCCATGGCCCTGATCGAGAACATCCAGCGCGAGGACTTGAACCCCTTGGAAGAAGCGCTGGCCCTGCAGCGGTTGCAGCAGGAGTTCGAGCTGACCCAGCAGCAAGTGGCCGATGCCGTCGGCAAGTCGCGGGTGACCGTGGCCAACCTGTTGCGGCTGATCACGCTGCCAGAGGCGATCAAGACCATGCTGGCGCATGGTGATCTGGAAATGGGTCACGCGCGGGCTTTGCTTGGCCTGGAAGAGAATCGCCAGGAAGAGGGGGCGCGTCATGTTGTCGCACGTGGTCTGACCGTACGTCAGACCGA
Organism: uncultured Pseudomonas sp.; assembly: GCA_963529135.1. Classification (GTDB taxonomy): domain Bacteria; phylum Pseudomonadota; class Gammaproteobacteria; order Pseudomonadales; family Pseudomonadaceae; genus Aquipseudomonas. The sequence continues at coordinate 6,312 of CAURYQ010000136.1, forward strand.
AGCGCTGGTACGCCAGTGGCTGAGCGACAAGCCTGATCCGGTAGAACCCGGCAAACCTGATCCGGACATCGCACGCCTGGAACAGCGGCTTGCAGAGCGTTTGGGCTCGGCTGTACAGATTCGCCACGGCACTAAAGGCAAGGGCCAACTGGTCATTCGCTACAACTCGCTTGATGAGTTGCAAGGCGTACTCGCACACATTCGCTGAAACAATTCCTGTTGTAGCGCGCAATCGGAAATCACTACGAATAGTTGAATAGGGGTTAATCCACCCCTATACTCTGCGCGCATTTTGTCGGCACAAATTATGCCAAGTCATCGCTGATTGGCGGGCCGATTCACGGGGAGCAGTTGTGATGGAAATCCGCACGCCAAACCGCTTGCCTTTCCATCGCTGGGCGGTTTTTCCGGTATTGCTGACGCAATTCGTCGTGCTGCTGCTGGCAACCTTTGTGTTGTGGCAGTGGGCTGGGACGGTCAGCGGATATTCAGGGCTCTGCGGGGGCCTGATTGCCTGGCTGCCCAATGTTTATTTCGCCTGGAAGGCTTTTCGCTTTAGCGGAGCTCGGGCGGCGCAGGCCATCGTCAAGTCGTTCTACGCTGGCGAGGCAGGCAAGATGATTTTGACGGCAGTGCTTTTCGCACTGACCTTCGCAGGAGTGAAGCCACTGGCGCCGCTGGCAGTATTCGGCGTCTTCGTGCTGACCCAGTTGGTCAGCTGGTTCGCGCCCCTGCTAATGAATAAAAGACTTTCAAGACCTAAGGGCGTTTGAGGCAACCATGGCAGCAGAAACCGCTTCGGGCTATATCCAGCACCACTTGCAGAACCTGACCTACGGTCAACTACCAGACGGCAGCTGGGGCCTGGCCCATTCGGCTGCCGAAGCCAAGGCGATGGGGTTCTGGGCATTCCACCTGGACACCCTGGGCTGGTCGGTTGCCCTGGGCCTGATCTTCCTGTTCATCTTCCGCATGGCGGCGAAGAAGGCGACCTCGGGTCAACCGAGCGGCCTGCAGAACTTCGTCGAGGTGCTGGTCGACTTCGTCAACGGCAGCGTGAAGGACTCCTTCCACGGCCGCAGTGCGGTCATCGCACCGCTCGCCCTGACCATCTTCGTCTGGGTGTTCCTGATGAACGCCATCGACCTGGTGCCGGTGGACTGGATTCCGCAGCTGGCCATCCTGATCTCGGGTGATCCGCACATCCCGTTCCGCGCCGTGTCGACCACCGACCCGAACGCGACGTTGGCCATGGCCTTCTCGGTCTTTGCGCTGATCATCTTCTACAGCATCAAGATCAAGGGCCTGGGCGGCTTCCTCGGCGAACTGACCCTGCACCCGTTCGGCAGCAAGAACATCTTCCTGCAGATCCTGCTGATCCCGGTCAACTTCCTGCTGGAATTCGTGACCCTGATCGCCAAGCCGATTTCGCTGGCACTGCGTCTGTTCGGCAACATGTACGCCGGCGAGCTGGTGTTCATCCTGATTGCCGTGATGTTCGGTGCAGGCATTCTCTGGCTCAGCGGCCTGGGCATCGTGCTGCAATGGGCGTGGGCCGTATTCCACATCCTGATCATCACCCTGCAAGCCTTCATCTTCATGATGCTTACCATCGTCTACCTGTCGATGGCTCACGAAGATAACCATTAAGACCGCCTGGCGTGTCTGATAGCCTTCCCCGCTCGTTTGGGGGGAGGGCTTAAAAAGTCCGCAAGGGCATGCTGTACCAAACGATTCGTTTTACCGCTTCAAACTAAAAAACCTAACCAATACGACGTAAAAGTCGGGAGGAAAGATGGAAACTGTAGTTGGTCTGACCGCTATCGCTGTTGCTCTGCTGATCGGCCTGGGTGCTCTGGGTACCGCCATTGGTTTCGGCCTGCTGGGCGGCAAATTCCTGGAAGGCGCTGCTCGTCAGCCTGAGATGGTTCCGATGCTGCAGGTCAAAATGTTCATCGTTGCCGGTCTGCTCGACGCCGTCACCATGATCGGTGTTGGTATCGCTCTGTTCTTCACCTTCGCGAATCCCTTCGTTGGTCAAATCGCCGGCTAATCACTCGTTTCGACGAGTTGATTGGTGTGATGGACAAAGACCGAGCGAGGTGTTGGCGTGAACATTAATGCAACCCTGATTGGCCAATCCGTTGCTTTTCTGATTTTTGTACTCTTCTGCATGAAGTACGTATGGCCTCCGGTCATCACTGCTCTGCAAGAGCGTCAGAAGAAGATTGCAGACGGCTTGGACGCTGCCAACCGCGCTGCTCGCGACCTGGAGCTGGCCCAAGAGAAAGTGG
>CAURYQ010000137.1:0-8526 GCA_963529135.1 uncultured Pseudomonas sp.
TTGTTCAGTTTCCTGCGGCGCGACAAATTGCACCGAATTCGTCTGCGTTCAGGGAAGCCCCACCAATGAGACCCCCATCGATATCCGGCATGCCGAACAGTTCGGCCGCATTGGCCGCCTTCACGCTGCCGCCGTAGAGCAACTGCACCTTCGCAGCCACTTCAGCATCTTTCGCCGCCAGCTGGCCGCGGATGGCGGCGTGCACATCCTGGGCCTGCTGAGGCGTGGCCGTAAGGCCGGTGCCAATGGCCCATACAGGCTCATAGGCAATTACTGCATTGGCAAACACACTAACACCGAAGGCTTCGATGATACTGCTTAGTTGACGCCCAACAACTTCGAGCGTCTTGCCGGCCTCGCGCTCTTCAAGGGTTTCCCCGATACAGAGCACTGGCTTCAAACCTTTGGACTGAGCCGCCGCAAACTTGCGTTTCAGCACTTCGTCATCTTCGCCGATGATCTGGCGACGTTCCGAGTGGCCAATCAACACCAACTTGCAACCTGCTTCGGCCAGCTGCTGCGGAGCAACTTCACCGGTCAGCGCGCCCTGTTCGGGCAATACTGCAGAATTCTGTGCGCCGACGATAATACCCTTACCATCCAGTTCAGCAACCACTTGATTGATGAACAAGGTGGGCGGGAATACCGCGACTTCCACTCCGCTCGGCAGGGCAAGATTGCTCAAACCCTCGGTCAGCTCAGCGACGCTGGCGCGGGTACCGTGCATCTTCCAGTTACCAGCAACCATAGGGCGACGCATGCTTTACCTCGTCGGTCAAAGTGGGCGCAGATCTTACCCAACCAGATTCGCGCTGGCAAGCGGCTTCAGGCACAAACTTCAGCGACGCGCTTGGCCAGTGCTTCGGCATGCAGTCGCACCTGGTGCTCATCCTCACCTTCGACCATCACGCGCAGCAGCGGCTCGGTGCCGGATTTACGCAGCAACACCCGCCCGCGACCGGCCAGGGCTTGCGTGGCTTGCGCGCTGGCTTCCTTCACGGCCGGGTGTTCGAGCGGATCCACGTCGCTTGCACCGAAGCGCACGTTGATCAGCACCTGCGGGCACTTGCGCAGCGCCTGGCGCGCTTGAGCCAACGTCTCACCGCGGCGCTTGAGTGCCATCAGCACCTGCAGCGCGGCAATGATCGCATCGCCCGTGGTGGTGTAGTTGCAGCACACCACGTGCCCGGAGTTTTCGCCCCCTACCAGCCATTCACGCTCAAGCAGCTCGGCCATGACATAGCGGTCACCGACCTTGGCGCGCACGAACGGGATGTCCAGGTCCTTGAGCGCAAGCTCCAGCCCAAGGTTGCTCATGAGCGTACCCACGACGCCACCCTGCAGCTTGCCGCGGTCCTGCAGGTCGCGAGCGATGATGAACAGCAGTTCGTCGCCGTCGACGATCGCGCCGGTGTGATCGACCATCAGCACGCGGTCGCCATCACCGTCGAAGGCGATGCCCAGGTCTGCATGCCCCACCAGCACGGCGGCCTGCAACGATTCGATGTGGGTCGAACCACAGCCCTCGTTGATGTTCAGGCCGTCTGGTTGGGCATGCAGCACGGTGACATCGGCACCCAGCTCACGGAACACGCTCGGCGCCACCTTGTACGTGGCGCCATGGGCACAGTCGACCACCAGTTTGAGGCCGTCGAAGCTAGTGCTGCTGGGCACGCTGCTCTTGCAGAACTCGATGTAACGGCCGGCTGCGTCGTTGATACGCGAGACCTTGCCCAGCTTGCTCGACTCCACGACGGTCATGGGCTGGTCGAGCAGCTCCTCGATCATCAGTTCCACTTCGTCCGGCAGCTTGGTCCCCTGCCCCGAGAAGAACTTGATGCCATTGTCATCGTGCGGGTTGTGCGAGGCACTGATGACGATACCGGCTTCTGCGTGGAAAGTGCGCGTCAGGTAGGCAATGGCAGGCGTGGGCATCGGCCCCAGCAGCATCACATCGGCCCCGGCGGCCGAGAGGCCAGCCTCCAGCGCCGATTCGAACATGTAGCCGGAAATCCGCGTGTCCTTGCCCACCAGTACGCGGCAGTGGCCCTGCTTGCGAAATGCCATGCCAGCCGCCCAGCCCAGCTTGAGCATGAACTCTGGGGTGATCGGGTACTCGCCGACGCGGCCACGGATGCCGTCGGTGCCAAAATATTTTCTGCTCATAGAGACTCCAATGTTCTTATTCGGCGTGCTGCACGGCGGCGATCATACGCACGACGTCAACGGTTTCTGCCACGTCATGGACGCGCAGGATACTCGCACCCTTGGTCATGGCCAGTGCCGCCAGCGCCAGGCTGCCGTATAGCCGCTCACCGACAGGACGCTCGAGCGTCAGGCCGATCATGCTCTTGCGAGAAACGCCCACCAGCAGCGGACGCCCCAGGCGATAGAGCGTTTCCATGTGTTTGAACAGGCTGAGGTTGTGAGCCAGGGTCTTGGCGAAGCCGAAGCCCGGGTCGAGGACGATACTGTCGACATCGATGCCCGCAGCCACGCAGGCCGCCATGCGCTGTTCGAGGTAGCGCGCCACGTCTTCGGTGACATTGTCGTAGTGCGGGTCGTCCTGCATGGTGCCCGGCTCGCCACGCATGTGCATGAGGCACACCGGCAACCCGGTGGCAGCAGCAGCATCCAGCGCACCGTCGCGCTCCAGGGCGCGGACATCGTTGATCAGGCCTGCGCCCAGACGGGCAGCTTCGCGCATGACGGCGGGCGTGGACGTATCGACCGACACCACCACGTCGAAACGGCTGCTGATGGCCTCGACCATCGGCGCCACACGCTCCAGCTCTTCGGTGACCGAAACGGGGCGCGCGCCAGGCCGGGTGGATTCACCGCCCACATCGATCAGCGTGGCACCTGCGGCCACCATCGCCTCGGCATGGCGCAAGGCCTCATCGCGCTGACTGAAGCGACCACCGTCGGAGAAGGAATCGGGCGTGACATTGAGAATACCCATGACATGGGTACGCGACAAATCAAGAACCCGATTGCCGCAAGGCAATCGGGTCGGGTGCTGCACTGAGCTCATAGATGCCCTTAGAGTTGAGCCGCTGGACCACCGATTGGCGATTCCGGGCGGTCACCCTGGGCAGCCGGTGTACCGGAAGCCGAATCATCATCCCAATCGCGAGGTTCGCGAGGCGTACGGCCCGCCATGATATCGTCGATCTGATCGGCGTCGATGGTTTCGTACTTCATCAGGGCTTCGGCCATCGCATCGAGCTTGTCGCGGTTCTCTGTCAACAGCTGCTTGGCGGTGGCGTAGCACTGGTCGATGATGCTCCGCACTTCGGAGTCGATCAGCTTGGCGGTTTCACCGGAGACGCTGGTCTGCTGGCTACCTGCGCTACGCCCCAGGAACACCTCGCCGTCTTCTTCGGCATACATCAGCGGGCCCAGCTTCTCGGACAAGCCCCATTTGGTGACCATGTTCCGCGCAATCTGGCTGGCACGCATGATGTCGTTGGATGCGCCGGTGGTGACGCCGTCGAAGCCCAAGGTCATTTCCTCGGCGATACGGCCACCGTACAAGGAGCAGATCTGGCTGATCAGCGCACGTTTGGACAGGCTGTAGCGGTCTTCTTCGGGCAGGAACATCGTCACACCCAGCGCGCGACCACGGGGAATGATCGACACCTTGTACACCGGATCGTGCTCGGGCACGAGGCGACCGACGATCGCATGGCCCGCCTCATGGTAAGCGGTGTTCTGTTTTTCCTTCTCGGACATGACCATGGTCTTGCGCTCGGCGCCCATCATGATCTTGTCCTTGGCCAGCTCGAATTCCTTCATCTCGATCGTGCGCTTGCCGGAACGGGCAGCGAACAGGGCGGCCTCGTTGACCAGGTTGGCAAGGTCGGCACCGGAGAAGCCGGGGGTGCCACGGGCGATGACCGCCGCATTGACGTTGTCGCCGATCGGCGCCTTGCGCATGTGGACCTTGAGGATCTGCTCGCGGCCACGGATGTCCGGCAGCCCGACCACGACCTGACGGTCGAAGCGACCGGGACGCAGCAGTGCAGGGTCCAGCACGTCGGGGCGGTTGGTCGCGGCGATGACGATGATGCCGTCGTTCATCTCGAAGCCGTCCATCTCCACCAGCAACTGGTTGAGGGTCTGCTCGCGCTCGTCGTGACCGCCACCCATGCCGGCGCCACGGTGGCGGCCGACAGCGTCGATCTCGTCGATGAAGATGATGCACGGTGCGTGCTTCTTGGCCTGCTCGAACATGTCGCGCACGCGGCTGGCGCCGACACCGACGAACATCTCGACGAAGTCGGAACCGGAAATGGTGAAGAACGGCACTTTCGCCTCACCGGCGATGGCCTTGGCCAGCAAGGTCTTGCCGGTACCGGGCGGGCCGACCATCAGCACACCGCGTGGGATACGACCGCCCAGGCGCTGGAACTTGCCCGGATCGCGAAGGAACTCGACCAGCTCGCCCACTTCTTCCTTGGCCTCGTCGCAGCCGGCGACGTCAGCCAGGGTGGTCTTGACCTGGTCCTCGGACAACAGGCGAGCCTTGCTCTTGCCGAAGCTCATGGGCCCGCCCTTGCCACCCGCCCCGCCTTGCATCTGGCGCATGAAGAACATGAACACGGCGATGATCACCAGGATCGGGAAGCTGGCGACCAGCAACTGCGTCCAGATGCTCTGCTGTTCAGGCTGCTTGCCCTCGACGGTGACATGATTGTCCACCAGGTCGCCGATCAGGCCATTGTCGGTGATCGCCGGGCGTACGGTCTTGAAGCTGTCGCCATCGGAGCGCTTGCCGGTGATGATGTAACCGTCGACGGTCACTCGCTCGACCTTGCCATCCTTGACCTGCTGGATGAAGTCGGAGTAATTGAGGGTCTGCGGCTCGTTAGGGCTGGAGAAGTTGTTCATCACCGTCACCAGGACAGCTGCGATGATCAACCACAGGATCAGATTCTTTGCCATGTCGTTCAATTCGCTACCCTCTGAGGCCGGCGCACGACGCAGCCGTGCCTCGCATGATATTCATCGCCCTAACTTACTACATTACCTACGCAACCGCAGGCACCGTCTGTAACCCTTTGTGAAATCCAGACTACACGAAGATCGGACGATCCTGACGCCGTGGCCGATTGGAATTAACTATCGGCCACTGCGCTTAGTACCTTTCACGCGCCTTTGAACCCCTTGCCAAGCAGGTACTGCTCGCGGGAGCGATCCCGCGATGAGGAAGGCTTGCGCATCTGTACCTTGTCGAACTTGGTACGCACGTCCTTGAGGTACACATCGAAACCTTCACCCTGGAAGATCTTGATCAGGAAATCACCGCCGGGCCGCAGCACGCGGGTCGCCAGATCCAGGGCCAGCTCGCAAAGGAACATGGCTCGCGGTATGTCGACCGCGGGCGTACCACTCATATTGGGGGCCATGTCCGAAATCACAAGGTCTACGTGCGAATCGCCGACGGCCTCGAGAATCTGGCGCAGCACCTCATCCTGGGTGAAGTCCCCTTGAATGAAGGTGACATCGGGAATGGAGTCCATCTCCAGGATGTCCGAAGCGATCAGCCGGCCCTGGCCACCAATCAGACGACTGGTCACCTGCGACCAGCCACCCGGCGCTGCGCCAAGGTCGATGACGCTCATGCCCGGACGGATCAGCCGGTCCTTTTCCTGGATCTCCAGCAGTTTGTAGCTGGCCCGTGAACGGTAGCCGTCCTTCTGCGCCTGTTTGACGAACGGGTCGTTAAAATGCTCTCGCAGCCAGTTAGCGCTGCTTTTGGAACGTTGTACCACGGGGCACCTCGATGATATGCGTGGTGATTGACTGGGCGGAGCCGGTGGCCCTCGGGTAAAATGCCGGTCAATTTTACAGAATCAGACGGAAAGGGTCAGATTATGCCGCTCAATAACGAGCAGAAGAAGCAATACAAGTCCATTGGTCATGACCTCAAGCCGGTCCTGATCGTTGCTGGGAACGGTTTGAATGAAGGCGTCATCGCCGAGTTGGAGCGCGCACTGGTCGACCACGAGTTGATCAAGGTCGAAATTCGCTCCGAAGACCGTGAAGAACGTGCCCAGACCATCGCCGAGCTGTGCAGGGCCGGCCGCGCCGAACTGGTGCAGACCATCGGCAAGAAGGCGCTGATCTACCGCAGGAACCCTCAGCCGAACAAGCAGCTGTCCAACGTCCACCGTTACAAATAATGGTGGCGCCGCTCAGTGGCGCGCGTGACGCGCCCTGAGTGGGACGGGCTGGGCTACCAGCACGATGCCGGAGAAGCCCAGCACCAGGAAACAGAACATCTGCCAGCGCTCGCCCACGGAGATCCCGTAGCGCAAGGTGTAATAGCCGATGCAGGCCCCAAGGCCCAGCAACAGCATCTGGCCACGGAACTGCCGCCACCAGGCAGCCAGGCCTTCCACCCTCGCCAATACCGCCAGCTGGGTGATCAGGCCGAGCAATGCCACGCCTATCAACCAGCGGTCGATCTGCCCGGCAATGTCCTGGACCAGCAATGGTGCAAGGCCGCTGACTTTCAATGCCGGCACCAACCCCACGTGGAACACCCACAGGCCACCGACCCAGAATACCTGGGCCAGCTGCCAGAGGATCCCCTCTAGGGATGGCGCCCGCAGGCGCCGGTCAGATGTGCTTGACTTCGACAATCTCGTACTCGACCGTACCGTTTGGCGTCTTGACGACAACGGTGTCACCCTCTTCCTTGCCAATGATGGCACGAGCGATCGGCGCACTGCTGGACAGCTTGCCTTTCTTCACGTCGGCTTCATCCTCGCCAACGATCTGATAGGTGACCTGATCACCCGTCTCGGTATTTTCCAGATCGACGGTAGTGCCGAAGATCACCTTGCCCGTGTGGGCAATGGTGGTCACGTCGATCACGACCGAGTTCTGCAAACGGCCTTCGATGTCGCGGATACGCGCCTCGACCATGCCCTGCTCTTCACGGGCAGCGTGGTATTCGGCGTTTTCCTTGAGGTCACCTAGCTCGCGCGCTTCACCAATGGCCTGGCTCAGGCGCGGGCGTTCGGTCTTGCTCAAGAAGAGCAGTTCTTCTTCCAGGGCGCGAGCGCCCTGAACGGTCATGGGGTATTTGGTTATGCTCATGCTTTGAGTCCTGCGTGCAGATCCTGCAGGCGGCGAACGGTTTTTTCCGGACCGAATTTCAGCGCCTCGCAGATGGCTTCACCGGCCGCAATGGTCGTGGTGCAGTAGATCTTGTGCTGCAGCGCATTGCGACGAATCGAATAGGAGTCGGCGATCGACTGACGACCTTCGGTGGTATTGATGATCAACGACACTTCGTCGTTCTTGATCATGTCGACCACATGAGGACGGCCTTCGGTCACCTTGTTCACGCGGCGCACCTTCAAGCCTGCCGCCTCGATGACCTTGGCGGTACCTGCGGTAGCCACTACCTCGAAGCCCAGGGCGATCAGGTCGCGGGCGACGCCGGCCACTTGCGGCTTGTCATCGTCGCGCACGCTGATGAACGCGGTACCGCCAGTAGGCAGTACTTCGCTTGCACCCATCTGGGCCTTGGCGAAGGCTTCACCGAAGCTGTCACCGACACCCATCACTTCACCGGTCGATTTCATCTCAGGGCCGAGGATCGGGTCAACCCCCGGGAACTTGGCGAACGGGAAGACAGCTTCCTTCACGCTGTAGAAGTTCGGGATGATTTCTTGGGTGAAGCCCAGCTCTTTCAGGGTTTTGCCTGCCATGACGCGGGCAGCGATCATGGCCAGGGAGGTGCCGATGCACTTGGACACGAACGGTACGGTACGCGAAGCACGCGGGTTGACCTCGATCACGTAGATCTTGTCGCCCTGCAAGGCCAGCTGCACGTTCATCAGGCCGACCACGCCCAGCTCCAGGGCCATCTTCTTGACCTGCACACGGACTTCGTCCTGCACTTCTTTGCTCAGCGAGTAAGGTGGCAGCGAGCATGCCGAGTCACCGGAGTGGACGCCCGCCTGCTCGATGTGCTGCATGATCGCGCCGATGACCACGTCGGTACCGTCGCAGACCGCATCCACGTCCATCTCGATCGCGCAGTTGAGGAAGTGGTCCAGCAGCACGGGGCTGTCGTTGGACACCTGAACGGCTTCGCGCAGGTAGCGCTTGAGTTCGTCCAGCTCGTAGACGATCTCCATGGCGCGGCCGCCCAGCACGTAGGAAGGACGCACGACCAGCGGGTAGCCGATGGTGCCGGCGGCACTGATGGCCTCTTCTTCGCTGCGCACGGTGGCATTTGGCGGCTGCAGCAGGTTCAGACGCTGCACCATCTGCTGGAAGCGCTCACGGTCTTCTGCACGGTCGATGGCGTCAGGGCTGGTACCGATGATCGGTACGCCGGCTTCTTCCAGCGCACGGGCCAGTTTCAGCGGGGTCTGGCCGCCGTAGTGGACGATCACGCCCTTGGGCTTCTCGACGCGGCACACTTCCAGCACGTCCTCCAGGGTCAACGGCTCGAAGTACAGGCGGTCGGAGGTGTCGTAGTCGGTGGAGACGGTTTCGGGG
>CAURYQ010000138.1:0-8444 GCA_963529135.1 uncultured Pseudomonas sp.
CGATGATGCTGCGGAAGCCGTACTCATCCAGCGCCCAGGGCGCGTGTTCACGGCTGGAGCCACAACCGAAGTTTTCCCTTGCCAACAAGACGCTGGCCCCTTGGTAGCGCTCGTGATTGAGCACGAACTCCTCGTTGACAGGGCGCTTGCTGTTGTCCTGATAGGGCTGCCCCACGTCCAGGTAGCGCCATTCGTCGAACAGGTTGGGGCCGAAGCCGGTGCGCTTGATCGACTTCAAGAATTGCTTGGGGATGATCTGGTCGGTGTCGACGTTGGCGCGGTCCAACGGCGCAACCAGGCCAATGTGCTGGGTAAAGGCTTTCATGCTGCGCTCCCTTGGATCAACTCGCGGACATCGATGAAGTGGCCGGTGACGGCGGCGGCGGCGGCCATGGCCGGGCTCACCAGGTGCGTGCGCCCGCCTGCGCCCTGACGGCCCTCGAAGTTGCGGTTGGAGGTGGACGCGCAATGCTCGCCGCTTTCCAGGCGATCGGGGTTCATGGCCAGGCACATCGAGCAACCGGGCTCACGCCATTCGAAGCCGGCTTCGACGAATATCTTGTCCAGGCCCTCACGCTCGGCCTGGGCTTTCACCAGACCTGAGCCGGGTACGACGATGGCTTGCTTGACGGTATTTGCCACCTTGCGACCTTTGGCGATTTCCGCTGCCGCGCGCAGGTCTTCGATGCGCGAATTGGTGCAGGAGCCAATGAACACACGGTCCAGACGAATGTCGGTGATTGCCTGGTTGGCCGTCAGGCCCATGTATTTCAGGGCGCGCTCGATGGAGCCTCGCTTGACCAGGTCGGCTTCGGCAGCGGGGTCCGGCACACGCTGATCCACGGCGAGCACCATCTCGGGCGAGGTGCCCCAGCTGACCTGTGGCTTGATCTGTGCGGCATCGAGTTCGACCACGGTATCGAACACGGCGTCCTCATCGGAAACCAGGTCTTTCCAGGCCTGGACAGCTTGCGTCCACTGCTCGCCCTTGGGCGAGTAGGGGCGACCTTCGACGTAGGCGACGGTAGTGGCATCGGTGGCGACCAAACCAACGCGGGCACCGGCCTCGATGGACATGTTGCAGATGGTCATACGGCCTTCCATCGACAGGTCGCGAATGGCACTGCCGGCGAATTCCATCGCATGACCATTGCCGCCAGCGGTGCCGATCTTGCCGATCACCGCCAGCACGATGTCCTTGGCCGTGACGCCTGGCGCAAGCTGGCCTTCGACGCGCACCAACATGTTCTTCATCTTCTTGGCCACCAGGCACTGGGTGGCCAGCACGTGTTCCACCTCGGAGGTGCCGATGCCGTGAGCCAGTGCACCGAAGGCGCCGTGGGTGGAGGTGTGCGAGTCGCCGCAGACCACGGTCATGCCTGGCAAGGTAGCACCCTGCTCGGGGCTGATGACGTGGACGATACCCTGACGCTCGTCGTTCATCTTGAATTCGACGATGCCATATTCGTCACAGTTCTCGTCGAGGGTCTGCACCTGCAGGCGCGATACCTGGTCGGCGATCGCTTCGATCCCGCCCTTGCGTTCAGGGGTAGTCGGCACATTGTGATCGGGCGTGGCGATGTTGGCATCGATTCGCCAAGGCTTGCGCTTGGCCAGGCGCAGCCCTTCGAAGGCCTGCGGGGAGGTCACTTCATGAATAATGTGACGGTCGATGTAGATCAGGGACGAGCCGTCATCACGGCGCTTGACCTCGTGGGCTTCCCAGAGTTTGTCGTAGAGCGTTTTGCCAGCCATCAGACTGTTCCTCATCAGCGTCTTTCTGTGCCAAAAACCCCTTGGCTTGTATGGGCGATCCTAGGAGGTTAGATTGAATAACTCAAATTCATATTTTTTATCCTTTGGATAACCAAAAGGAATCCTGCTCTTGGATCTGGCCAGTCTCAACGCATTCATCGCCATTGCTGAAACAGGCAGCTTTTCCATCGCGGCCGAACGCCTGTATGTCACGCAACCAGCTGTAAGCAAGCGTATCGCTGGGTTGGAGCAGCAATTGGCGACACGCCTGTTCGACCGTCTAGGCCGGGAAGTGACCTTGACCGAAGCGGGGCGGGCATTGCTGCCCAGGGCCTACCAGATTCTCAATGTGCTGGATGATACCCGACGTGCGCTGACCAATTTGTCGGGGAACGTGAGTGGTCGCCTGACCCTGGCCACCAGCCACCACATCGGACTGCACCGCCTTCCCCCATTGCTGCGCGCTTTTACCCGGCAGTACCCGGCCGTTGCGCTGGATATTCAGTTCCTGGATTCAGAACAGGCCTACGACGAGATTCTGCATGGTCGGGCCGAGCTTGCCGTCATTACCCTGGCCCCAGAGCCCCATCCCCTGATCAAGGCAGCACCGGTGTGGCAGGACGCGCTGGATTTCGTGGCCGCCCCGGAGCACGCCCTAGCCAACAACGACGCCGTCACCCTTGCCGACGTGTCGCGCCACCCCGCTGTGTTTCCTGGCGGCAACACGTTCACCCACCACATCGTCCAGCGCCTGTTCGAAAGCCAAGGCCTGACGCCGAACATCGCCATGAGCACCAATTACCTGGAGACGATCAAGATGATGGTATCGATCGGGCTGGCCTGGAGCGTGCTGCCGCGCACGATGCTAGACGAACAGGTGGCGCCTATCGCCTTGCCCGGCATTCAGTTGTCCCGCCAGCTAGGCTACATTCTGCACACCGAACGCACCCTGTCCAACGCCGCCAGGGCGTTCATGGCCCTACTCGATAGCCATGCTGCAAGCACCTGAACGACTGTCTGCCCGGCACCTTCTCCAAGGATGCGTCACATGCCAAAGGTCTGGTAACCATGCCCAAATCAGCAAACCGCTTCATGCGCTTGCCGCGCATTCATGCGGCCGACCCAGAGGCATCCGAGCAGGCCTGGCAGAGTGTGCCGCAGCTGTTGGCTGCGCTCAATGGTGCGCGCCTGGGCGCCTGGCTGTGGGACATCGAAAGCGGCCGGGTGAGCTGGTCGCGCGGGACCCAGGCCCTGTTCGGGTTCGACCCCCTGCGTGCCTTGCCCGGGGACATCGACTACCTCGACCTGCTCGCCGAGGAGGATCGAGCGCGCACGCGCAAGGCGTTCCAGGCCGTGTTCGATGGCGAGCCCGTGGGCCGAGCGATGCGACACCGCATTCGCTGGCCCGATGGCAGCCTGCACTGGCTGGAAGTCAGTGGCAGCCTGACCTCGGACCCGCACGGCAGATCCCAGATGATCGGTGTGGTACGCGAGATCACCCGCCAGCGCGATCGGGAAACCGCGCTGATGAATTCCGAGAAGCGCTTCGCTACCCTCTTCCACTTGAGCCCCAACGCCATCCTGCTGACTCGTCGTCTTGACGGGATGATCTACGAAGTCAACCAGCACTTCGAAGACACCTTCGCCTGGCCTGCCAGCCACGTCATCGGCCGCACCAGCGTTGCCCTGGGATTGTGGGCCGACCCTGCGCAACGCCAGCACATGCTCGACGCCTCGCCCCTCAACGGTGGCCCGCTGACCATGGAGGTGCAGTTCCGTGGCAGTGACGGCAAAGTGCATGACGGCATCCTGTGCACACAGGGCATCGAGCTGGAAGGCATCACGTTCCAGCTCAGCACTTTCGTCGATACCAGCGAACGCAAGCGTGCCGACCTGGCCCTCAAGGACAGTCAGGAACGCCTGGACCTGGCGCTCGACTCGGCGCAGCTCGGCACGTGGGACTGGCACATCCCCAGCGGCATGCTCTACGGCTCGGCCCGGGCTGCACAACTGCACGGTCTGCCACCGGTATCGTTTCATGAGTCGTTCGATGCGTTTTTCGAAGGCGTGCCGGAACAGGAGCGCATCTCCATGCGCAAGGCCTACAGCAGCCTGCGCGAAGGGCCTGCGGGCAATTATCAGTTCACCTATCGGGTACAGCTGGAGAACGGCGTCTCGCGCTATATCGAAAGCCGTGCGCGCTTGTATCGCGATGAGCACGGCAACCCGCTGCGCATGGCCGGCACATTGCTCGACATCACCGATCAGGTGGAACGGGAGCTGCGTCTGAGCGCCTCGGAGGAAAAATTCGCCAGCCTGTTCCAGGTCAGCCCCGACCCGATTTGCGTGACGCGCCAGGACACCGGGCAGTTCATCGAGATCAACCCCGCCTTCACCCACACCTTTGGCTGGACGACCGAGCAGTTGATTGGCCGCACGGCCGAAGAGATAGGCCTGTGGGCCGAATCGGCGCGGCGCGCGCACCGCATCGAACGGGTCATCCGCGAGCAGGCCTTGAGCAATGTCGCGGTGGTCGTCCATCACCGCAGCGGCGAAGCCCTGACCTGCCTGATTTCCAGCCGCCTGATCACGGTCGATGACCAGCCCTGCAGCGTGACCACGCTGCGTGACATCACCCAACAGCAGCGGGCTGAGGCAGCGCTCAAATCCAGCGAAGAGAAATTCGCCAAGGCCTTTCACTCAAGCCCGGACGCCATCACCATCACCGAGTGCACAAGTGGGCGCTATCTGGAGATCAACGACGGTTTCTGTCGGCTGACGGGTTACAGCGCAGGTGAAGTCGTCGGGCGCACCGTCTTCGACATTGGCATCTGGGCCGATGCAGATCAGCGCACCACGCTGCTGGCGGACCTGCGCGAGCATGGCCGGGTGCATCACCGGGAGATGTCGGGACGCAACAAGTGCGGCGACCTGCTGACCGTGGAAGTGTCCGTGGAGCAGATCATGCTCAATGATGTGGAGTGCCTGCTGATGACCGCGCGGGACGTCAGCCAGTTGAAACAAGCCCAGGCACAGATCCGTCACCTGGCCTACCACGACCCGCTGACCAACCTGCCCAACCGTGCCCTGCTGATGGACCGCTTGAGCCAGCAGATCGCCCTGCTCAAGCGGCGCAACCTGCGTGGCGCCCTGCTCTTCCTCGATCTGGATCATTTCAAGCACATCAACGATTCGCTGGGTCATCCGGTCGGTGATGCGGTGCTGAAGATCATCACGGCGCGCCTGGAGGCCAGCGTGCGCCTGGAGGACACCGTGGCCCGGCTTGGCGGTGACGAGTTCGTGGTGTTGCTCAGCGGCCTGGAAGGCAACCGTGACAAGGTCGAGGAAACGGTCCGCGAGCTGGCCGACACAATACGCGCACTGCTGGCCCAGCCGATGTCACTCGACGGCCAGCGCCTGCAAGTAACGCCCAGCATTGGCGTGGCCTTGATTCCCGACCACGGCACCACCCCCGCCGACCTGCTCAAACGTGCCGACATCGCGCTTTACCGGGCCAAGGATTCCGGACGCAACACAACGCAACTGTTCCAGTCCACCATGCAGAAGGCGGCCAGTGAACGCCTGCGCATGGAAAGCGACCTACGCCTGGCGCTGGCCCGTGGCGAAATGGCGCTGCATTATCAGCCTCAAGTCGATGCCCGCGACAACCGGATCGTCGGTGCCGAGGTATTGCTACGCTGGCACCACCCTCAGCTCGGCCAACAGTCGCCTGGCCAGTTCATCCAGATTCTGGAAGAAAGCGGACTGATTCTGGAGGTAGGCAACTGGGTGCTCGACGAGGCGTGCGAGGCGTGCGCGCGTTTGCTGTCCGACCGCCTGATCGACGCTGACGATTTCAGCCTGTGCGTCAACATCAGCCCACGGCAATTTCGTCAGAAAGACTTTGTTGGCCGCGTGTTGCGCAGCCTGGATGAGGCCCGGCTACCCAGGAAACTACTCAAGCTCGAGATCACCGAAGGTATCGTGATCCAGAACCTGGAAGACACTATCGCCAAGATGCGGGAGTTGCAAAGCCATGGCGTCACCTTTGCCATGGACGATTTCGGTACAGGCTACTCGTCGCTGACCTACCTTAAACGTTTGCCCGTGGACGCCTTGAAGATCGACCAGACCTTCGTCCGTGATGCGACGATAGACCCCAACGATGCTGAAATCGTCCGCGCCATCGTGGCCATGGCACGTAGCCTGGGCCTTGCAGTGATCGCCGAGGGTGTGGAGCTGACCGAGCAGCTGGCGTTCCTGGAAAAGCTGGGCTGCCACCTGTACCAAGGCTACCTGCACAGCCGACCTTTACCGCTCGAGGCCTTTCGGCAGTTGCTGCAAGAAGGGCCACAAGCCTTCTGAGCTGAGCGCTGGCATGTTCTTACAATGCAAGAAGGGCACCTTGGGGTGCCCTTCTTGATGGTGCGCCGGATCAGTTCAGCGCAGGTTGCTCGCCGTTGATCGGAATGCGTTTGGCCTTGGCTTCTTCAGGCACGATACGCAACAGATCAATGCTGAGCAGACCGTTGGCCAGGCCAGCAGCCTTGACCTCGATGTGGTCGGCCAGGCGGAAGGAGAGCTTGAAGGCGCGCTGGGCAATGCCCTGGTGCAGGTATGTCACCTCTGCCGAGCCATTGTCACGCTTGCCACCGGTCACGGTGAGCACGCCTTTTTCGACCTGCAGGTCGAGGTCTTCTTCCTGGAAACCAGCCGCGGCAACCACGATGCGGTACTGGTCGTCACCATGCTTTTCCACATTGTAGGGCGGGTAGCTGCTACCGGCCTCATTACGCGCCGCGGATTCGAACAGGTCATTGAAGCGATCGAAACCAACGGAGTGGCGGAACAATGGTGCAAGAGAGAAAGCGGTAGTCATGGTCATAACTCCTGAGATATCAGCAAGTAAGTCATTACGCGACCCGAATTCGGCATCGCGTACTCAAGAGATAAGGTCCAGCAAACCGCTTTCAAGGGCCACGTGAAAATTTTTTTTGCGAATTACCGGACGCCGATCAGGCTACCTGGGCTTCGTCTGCCGTCGCTGCCAGTCCAAGCAGCCGCCCAATGCGCGCGCAATCATCCTCACGGCGTAGCTCGGTAAACAGCAGCACGGCTTCTGGATAGTTGCGCGTCAGCATGGCCACCCATTGCTTCATCCGCCCTGGCGCATAGCGGGGCGAGAGTTTGGCCTGGGCCTGACGCCAGAACTCCTGAAGCAGCGGCAACAGATGGTCCCAGCCCATTGCCTGGTACGGGGTGCCGGCATTGGCTGCCGCAATCTGCAACCCCAGATCAGGACGAGAGACCAGGCCCCGGCCTAGCATGATGTGTTCAGCGCCGCTGACTTCACGGCAGCGGCGCCAGTCGTCTACCGTCCAGATCTCGCCATTGGCAAACACCGGCACCTTGACCACGTCCTGCACGCGCGCCACCCACTCCCAATGGGCGGGCGGCTTGTAGCCTTCGACCTTGGTCCGTGCATGCACCACCAAATGGGCCGCCCCGCCCTCAGCCAGCGCCACGCCGCAGTCCAGGGCGCCGTCCGGGCTGTCGAAACCCAGGCGCATCTTGGCAGTGACCGGGATCGCAGCCGGTACCGCACGACGTACTTCGCGGACAATGGCGTGCAGCAGCTCCGGCTCCTTGAGCAGCACCGCACCGCCGCGAGACTTGTTCACCGTCTTGGCAGGGCAGCCGAAATTCAAGTCGATGACCGGCGCCCCCAACTCGCAGGCCAATGCGGCGTTATCGGCAAGGCAAGCGGGGTCAGACCCCAACAGTTGCACACGCATGGGCACGCCTGCCGCCGTCCGCGCGCCTTCGCGAAGTTCGGGTGCCAATTTATGGAACGAGGAAGCTGGCAGCAGACGATCACAGACGCGGATGAATTCGCTAACGCACCAATCGACGCCGCCTACGCGGGTCAATACGTCTCGCAGGATGTTGTCGACCAGCCCCTCCATCGGGGCCAGGGCAATTTGCATGGAAAGGTCTCGGGGCAAAAAGGCGGCAGTCTAGCAAACATTGCGGATGCTTCAGGCCGAGATCAGCGCTGGCGCATAGCCTTCCAGGAATTCGGCTGGCATACGCCGGGGTTTGCCAGTGGAAAGCTCGATGCAGGCAAAGGTGGTCTGGGCACGAAGCAATGTCATCCCATCGGCTGCACGGCGCAACTGAAACCGTCGTGTCATGCGCAAGCGCTGGTCCCAGTGGACGATCCAGGTAGCCAGCTGCAATTGGTCATCTTCATAGGCGGCAGCCAGATAGTCGATCTCGTGGCGTACGACAGCCATGGCCCGATCCAGCTGGCGGTACTGCGCAAGGTCCAGGCCCAGGCGCTGGGAATGTCGCCAGGCACAACGTTCCAGCCAGCTGACGTAGACGGCATTGTTGGCATGGCCCAGGCCATCGATGTCTTCACCGCCGACATGCAAATCGATGATGAACGGTGTTGGCAGGTCCCAGCTCATGTTCATGCCCCAAGCGCAAAAGGAGGATTTAGCAGTGAGCGATGGTGAATGTCCACCCCTGAATAGCCGAGCGACATGGGGATCGTTTTTTCAGCCGAAAAAACAAAAGGCCCATTCAATATGCGAATGAGCCCTTAAAGTCCCGCAAAACGCGGGTAAACGTGGCGTCCCCTAGGGGACTCGAACCCCTGTTACCGCCGTGAAAGGGCGGTGTCC
>CAURYQ010000139.1:0-8160 GCA_963529135.1 uncultured Pseudomonas sp.
ATCGGTAGCCTCCAGGTGCGGTGTAAGGCAGTTGCCTCCCGGAATCGGTAGCCTTTAGGTTCGGAGCAAGGCAGTTGCCTCCTGGAACCGGTAGCTTTCAGGTGCGGTGCAAGGCAGTTGCCTCCTGGAACCGGTAGCTTTTAGGTGCGGTGCAAGGCAGTTGCCTTCCGGAATCGGTAGCCTTCAGGTGCGGGGCAAGGCAGATGCCTCCTGGAATCAGTAGCCTTCAGGTATGGTGCAGGACAGTTGCCTCCCGGAATCGGTAGACTTCAGGTGCAGTCCAAGACAGTTGCCTCCGGGAATCTGGAGCCTGCTGGTATGCCGCAATGCAGTTGCTGCCGCCCTGTAGAATCACGAATTTCCCATGGGTATCAGGCATTAGGCACATGCTGGGGTAGGGGCCTCTGCCTTGCCTCGCCCCGTGAGGCTTGCGAATCCCATGTGGGAGCGGCCTTGTGCCGCGATGGGCCGCGCAGCGGCCCCGGCGATCTGTGAGGCGCAGTTGGAACTCCGGAACCGTCTCGCACCCATGGCGGCCGGCGCCCTGACCAATCGCTTTTACCCAGGATCGCCCGAGTCTAGACAGCCTAGCCATCTTCAAACCCAGGCCAGGCCGCCGCCCTTCAGCGCTCGCTGAGGGAAAACTCCGTCAGGCAGAAGGTGGGTACGCCCGCCGCTTGCAAGCGGCGTGAGCCGTCCAGTTCGGGCAGGTCGATGATGGCCGCCGCTTCGAATACCTGCGCGCCCGTGCGGCGTACCAGGTTGGCGGCTGCCAGCAAGGTACCGCCAGTGGCGATCAGGTCGTCGAAGATCAGCACCGAATCGCCTTCGCACAGGCTGTCGGCATGCACTTCGAGGAAGGCTTCACCGTACTCGGTCTGATAACCCTCGCTGAGCACGTCAGCCGGCAGCTTGCCTTGCTTGCGGAACAGGATCAGGGGCTTGTTCAACTGATGGGCGATGATAGAGCCGATCAGAAAGCCACGTGCGTCCATGGCACCGATGTGGCTGAATTCTGCCTCGACATAGCGTTCGATGAACTGGTCGGCCACATAGCGCAACCCGCGAGGCGACTGGAACAGCGGGGTGATGTCGCGGAAGATCACGCCCGGCTTTGGAAAGTCCACTACCGGACGGATCAGGGCTTTGAGGTCGAAAGCGTCGCTGTGCATTGTTGCAGGTATCCTGGGAAAACGAATGGCCCAGTATACCTGCTAAAGCGGCCCTCAGGCCTCCATTGCGCCACCGGCCAGCGCACACAGCTGGATCGGGTCGAGGATATGCACCTCTTTGCCTTCGGCCCGCAACAGGCCGTTCTGCTGGAAGCGGGTGAATACGCGCGACACGGTTTCCACGGCCAGCCCCAGGTAATTGCCCATTTCGTTGCGCGACATGCTCAGGCGGAACTGGTTGGCCGAATAGCCCCGGGCGCGGAAGCGCGCCGACAGATTGACCAAGAACGTCGCAATGCGCTCATCGGCGGTTTTCTTGGACAGCAGCAGCATCATCTGTTGATCGTCGCGGATTTCGCGACTCATCACGCGCATCAACTGGCGCCGCAACTGCGGCAGCTGCACCGAGAGCTCATCGAGGCGTTCGAAGGGAATCTCGCACACCGAGGTAGTCTCCTGGGCCTGGGCTGAAACCGGATACGCTTCGGTGTCCATGCCCGACAGGCCGACCAGTTCGCTGGGCAGGTGGAAGCCGGTGATCTGCTCTTCGCCGCTGTCGCTGAGGCTGAACGTTTTCAGGGCGCCGGAGCGTACGGCATAGACCGAGCCAAAATTATCCCCCTGGCGGAACAGGAACTCGCCTTTCTTGAGGGGGCGACCCCGCTTGACGATTTCGTCCAGTGCATCCATGTCTTCCAGGTTGAGTGAAAGGGGCAGACACAGGGGGGCCAGGCTGCAATCCTTGCAATGGGCCTGGCTATGTGGGCGCAGTTTGACTGGCTCGGACATTTGACTCGATCCTTGTGGGAAAGCACACATAAGTCGTAAGGGTAACTCACGACATAGGGTGTAGGCCAGTGGCCGCGACGCGCATGCTCGTCGACCGCACCTGCCAGCGCGCCGTCGGGGCCCAGTGCGCCAGGGCGCGCAGGGCCTTGGCGCAGGGTGTGCGGCCGAATGTCTCGGTTCAGATCACACGAGAGAACCGCTGGCGATTCTGCATGGCCAGGTAGGCATCGAAGACCATGCACACCGAGCGCGCCAGCAGTCGCCCAGCCGGCAGGATGCGAATGCCCTTGTCGTCCAGGCGAATCAGGCCGTCGCGCTGCAAGGTCAGCAGCTCTGGCCACAGGTCGTTGAAGTAGCCACGGAAATCGACGGCGAATGCCTGTTCGATAGGCTCGAAGTCCAACTCGAAATGGCAGATGAGCTGCTGGATGACCGCCCGGCGCAAGCGGTCGTCAGGGGTGCACAGCAAGCCGCGATGGGTGGCGAGCTGGGCGTTGGACAGGCTGTCCTGGTAGGTATTGAGGTCGCTGCTGTTCTGGCAGTACAAGTCGCCGATCTGGCTGATCGCCGAGACGCCCAGGCCGATCAGGTCGCAATGGCCATGGGTGGTGTAACCCTGGAAGTTGCGCTGTAGCGTGCCTTCTTCCTGGGCGATGGCCAGTTCGTCGTCGGGCAGCGCGAAGTGGTCCATGCCGATGTACCGGTAACCGGCAGCGGTCAGCTGTTCGATGGTGGCGTGCAGCATGTCCAGCTTGGCTGCTGCACTGGGCAGCTCTGCGGCTTCGATGCGCCGTTGCGGCATGAAACGTTCGGGCAGGTGGGCGTAGTTGAAAACCGACAGGCGATCGGGTTGCAGGCGGATCACTTCCTCTACGGTACGGGCAAAGCCCTCGGGCGTCTGGCGCGGCAGCCCGTAGATCAGGTCCAGGTTCACCGAACGGAACTGCAAGGTGCGAGCCGCCTCGATCAAGGTTCGGGTCTGCTCCAGGCTTTGCAGTCGGTTCACTGCGCGCTGCACGGCCGGGTCCAGATCCTGCACGCCCAGGCTGACGCGATTGAAGCCCAGCTCGCGCAGCAGGCCCATGGTCGACCAGTCCGCCTCGCGCGGATCGATTTCGATGCCGTAGTCGCCGGAATCGTCATCCAGCAGATTGAAATGCTGGCGCAGCGTGGCCATCAACTGACGCAGCTCTACATGGCTGAGGAAGGTAGGGGTGCCGCCGCCGAAATGCAGCTGCTCGACACGTTGCCTGGCATCGAGGTGGCAGGCCACCAGCTGGATTTCCTGTTCCAGGCGTTGCAGGTAGGGGGCAGCGCGGGCCCGGTCCTTGGTGATGACCTTGTTGCATGCGCAGTAGTAGCAGATATTGGCGCAGAACGGCACATGCACGTACAGCGACAGCGGGCGCACGGCCCGCCGGCTTTCGCGCAGCGCGTGCAGCAGGTCGAACGAGCCCACTTCGCTGTGCAGTTGCACGGCGGTCGGGTAGGAGGTGTAGCGTGGTCCGGCCAGATCGTAGCGGCGGATCAGGTCGGTGTCCCAACGTAGGTCGTCGAGCATGAGGGCAGTCCCCGGAAAGCAGCAATGTTCCGGAGTCTAGGGATGTCTGTAGGAATCTGTGTTGATTTGTATCAAGCGCTACACGGCCAGACGGCACACCGCTTCGCACTGGGCGATGCACGGCAGGCCCCAGGGTTGATCACCCTGAGCCCTGTACTGCGCCGTCTCGCTCGCCTCAATGTCCCATCAGCCAGTGTTGATGGGGACCGGGCAGCGTCCATACCCCGAACAGCACGACAAGCATGCCGCCGGCCACCCGCACGCTGCGTCGTCTCAACAGCCTGTTTACCCGTTCGGCCGCCAACCCGGTAGCCAGCAACACTGGCCAGGTGCCCACTCCGAATGCCGTCATCAAGGCAGCGCTGTGCAGGGCATTGCCCTGGCTCGCGGCCCAGAGCAAGGTGCTGTACACCAGGCCACACGGCAGCCAGCCCCACAAGGTGCCCAGCAACAACGCCCTAGGCAGGCTCGAGACCGGCAGCAGGCGTGATGCGATGGGCTGAATATGCCGCCACAGCCCGCGACCCACGGTCTCGATGCGCGTCAGGCCACTCCACCAGCCGGCCAGGTACAGGCCCATGGCGATCAGCAACAACGCGGCCACGATGCGCATGGCGAGCACGGCGGGACTGTTGGCTACCGCCCAGCCCGCCATGCCCAGCATCAGGCCGGCAGCGCCATAGCTGAGCACACGCCCGAGGTTGTAGGCCACCAGCAGCCGCAGGCGACGGCCGCGCTGGGCCGGTGGAATGGCCAGGGTCAAGGCGCCCATCAGCCCACCGCACATGCCCATGCAGTGGCCACCACCGAGCAGGCCCAGAATCAGCGCCGAGCCCAGCAGGGGCAGCAGGTCAACCACGCGCCGGGGGCTCCGGGGTGGTGTCGGGCGTCTGTTCGGGTACAACGGCGGCTTGGTGACGTGGGTCCTGGTCGTCGAAGAGGATGCTGTGAGCAGGGCTTTCGAGGTCCTCGTACTGGCCGCTGTCCACTGCCCAGAAAAAGATGTAGACGGCCACGCCGACCAGCAGCAGGGCCGCAGGGATCATCACGTAGAGGGCGGGCATGGCAGGTTCCTCGCAAAGGTAGGTGCTGGCGCCGGCAGGGCGGGGGCACTGGCAGGCATCCGGGTCAGGCGCAGGGCATTGAGCACCACCACCAGCGAGCTGACCGACATGCCGATGGCTGCCCACACCGGGGTGATCCAGCCCAAGGCAGCGAACGGCAGCATGAGGCCATTGTACAGGCTGGCCCACAGCAGGTTCTCGATGATGATACGCCGTGTACGACGTGCCAGCTCGACCGTCTGCACCAGTGCGTCGAGCCGGTTGGAAAGCAGTACTGCATCGGCGCAGGTCTTGGCCAGGTCGGTGGCGCTGCCCATGGCGATGCTGATGTCTGCCGCGCCCAGCACCGGCACGTCGTTGACCCCGTCGCCCAGCATCAGCACTTTGTGCCCGGCCTGCTGCAGGGCTTTGAGCCGCGTCAGCTTGTCATCGGGCCTGAGCCCGCCATGGGCCTGGTCGATGCCCAGTTGCGCCGCCACCTCGTCGACCATCGGCGAGCTGTCCCCGGACAGCAGCACCGTACGCCAGCCGCGCGCCTTGCAGGCGGCGAGCAGCGCAGGGGCATCCTCGCGCAGGCGATCGTCCAGCCCGAACCAGGCCAGCGGGCCCTGGCGGTCGCCCAGCAGCAACCACTGCCCCTGAGCCTCGGGTATCGCCGGTGCTGGTGCGCCGCTCAGGGCGCAAACGAATGTCGCCTGGCCGATGCGCAAGCGCTGGCCATCGACGTGGCCCTCAAGGCCCAGACCTGGCACGGCCAGCACCTCATCGGCCGGCACCTCCACTTGGCCGAAGGCCCGCGCGATGGGGTGTTCAGAGCGGTTTTCCAGGGCTGCGGCCCAACCCAGGCAGGTGTCGGCCGAAACACTGCCGAGCGGCTTGATGCTGCGCAGCGTCAGGCGCCCCTCGGTCAGCGTACCGGTCTTGTCGAAGATCACCGTGTCGATCTGGTTCAGCCCTTCCAGCACATGCCCGCGAGTGACCAGCAGGCCCAGCTTGTGCAACGTGCCCGTCGCCGCCGTCAGCGCGGTCGGGGTGGCCAGCGACAGCGCGCAAGGGCAGGTCGCGACCAGCATGGCGAGCACGATCCAGAACGCCCGATCTGGCTCCACCTGCCACCACCACAGGCCGATCGCGACGGCCGCCAGTAGCGAAACCAGCAGAAATACCTGGGAAGCCCGGTCGGCGATCTGTGCCAGGCGTGGCTTTTCGGTCTGGGCACGTTCCAGCAAGCGGACGATGGCGGACAGCCGTGAATCATGCCCCAGCGCCTCGACCTTCACGTGCAAGGCGCTTTCTACGTTCAGTGTGCCGCCGGTGACGTGCTCACCCTCGCGCCGTGGTTGAGGCAGGTATTCGCCCGTCAGTAACGACTCGTCCACACTGGAGCGCCCCTCGACGATGCGCCCGTCAGCCGGGATCACAGCCCCCGGCAGCACCTGAACCCTGTCCCCGCAGCGCAGTTCGCTGAGCAGGATACGCTCGCTGCGGCCTTGGGCATCGACGCGCAGGCAGGATGCCGGCAGCAGGTTGACCAGTTGCGCCGTGGCGGCGGCGGTGCGTTCGCGGGCACGCCGTTCAAGGTAACGGCCGGTCAACAGGAACAAGGCGAACATGCCGACGGTGTCGAAATACAGCTCGCCGCTGCCTGTGACAGCGGTCCAGATACCGGCGCCGAATGCCAGGGCGATGGCCAGCGAAACGGACAGGTCCATGGTCAGGTGGCGGGTGCGCAGGTCGCGTGCCGCACCCTTGAAGAAGGGCGCGCAGCTGTAGAAAACGATAGGGATGGTCAGGAACAAGGCAACCCAGCGCAGGATGGTGTGCATCTCGGCCGACAGGTCCATGTTGAATTCTGGCCAGGTGGCCATGGTTGCCATCATCGCCTGGAACCACAGCAACCCGGCCACCCCCAGCCGACGCAGGGCGCTGCGGTTTTCCCGGGCCAGTTGCTCGGCTGCCTGATCCGGCTGGTAGGGGTGGGCGGCGTAGCCGATGCGGCGCAGCGCCGCCAGCACCTGCGACAAGGGCAGCTGTCGATCATCCCAGCTCAGCAGCAGGCGGTGATTGGACAGGTTCAGGCGGGCTTCGGCCACGCCCGGCAGGTTGCGCAGGTGCTTGTCGATCAGCCAGCCACAAGCCGCACAACTGACGCCCTCGATCAATAACGTGGCTTGGGCGAGGTCACCCTCGTGCCGCACGAACTGCTGCTGCACATCGCTGCGGTCATACAGCGCCAACTCGTCCTGCAACTGCCGGGGCAGGGCCTGGGGGTTGGCGCTGTTGTCGCTGCGGTGCTGGTAGTAATGCTCAAGGCCTCCTGCCACGATCGACTCGGCCACTGCCTGGCACCCGGGACAGCAGAATGGCCGGGACTGCCCGAGAACCACGGCGGTGAACGAGCGACCGGTGGGGACAGGCAGTGCGCAGTGGTAGCAGGGGTTGGGTTGGGTCATCGGATCATGGCCTTGCACAAATCGTCCGCGAGCGCGGCTAGAGGTGTTGAGCACCTTGCAGTGCCTCATCACCCAGCTCCAGGGTCACGCCATGCTCGACCTTCTCCTCTTCGAACAAGCGCCACACCCGATCGCCTTCACTGCCCAGCAGCTCGACGAAGCGCCGACCTTCGACCCGGTCTTCCAGTTGGCCGACATAACGCCCCGCCTCGACGCGGCTCAACAGCACCCGGCGGTCCTTGTCCGGCTGGGTAGGCGAGATCAGGTTCAGCTCCAGGCTTTGCGGGTCGCTGCTGCCGGCCAGACGCACGTCCACCTCACCGGTCAGCTCGTCCAGGTGCACGCTGGCCTTGAGGTCCAGGTGCTGGGCCAGCAGCTCCCTGTCCAGGGAACGGTTGATGCCCTTGCCGGCTTCGTAATAGTTGTCGTTGACCAGGTTGTCCGGGTTGCGCACGGCGATGCTGACCATGGTCAGGCTCAGGCACACCGAGGTGGTCAGGATGCCGATGATGATCCAGGGCCAGAGGTGCTTGTACCAGGGGCTGGCGGCGGTGGCAGGCATGGTGTTCATCCTTCTTAGCGGATCTGCGGGCCGATGAAACGGCTCTTGGCTTCAACCAGGGCGTCGCTGTCATCGGCGCTCTTGAGGATGAAGGTGATTTCGTTGGTGGTCGAGGGCAGGTCTTCCGGCGCCACCGACAGTTGCACGGGCAGGCTGACGATGTCGCCAGCGGCCACGCGGATTTCCCGCTGGCCATCGAGCAACAGGTCAGGCAGGCCGGCTGCGTCGAGCACATAGACATGGTCGCGCTGGTCCTTGTTCATGACCTTGAGGCTATACACGTTCTCGATGCGGCCTTGCGCATTCTCGCGGTACAGCACCCGGTCCTTGCTGACGTCCAGGCCTACCAGCGAGCGGGTGGCGAAGGCGGCTGCCAGGGCGATGATCATGATCAGCAGTACCACGGCGTAGCCGATCAGGCGAGGGCGCAGCAGGTGGGTCTTCTGCCCGGACAGATTGTGCTCGGTGGTGTAGCTGATCAGCCCCTTGGGATAGTGCATCTTGTCCATGATGCTGTCGCAGGCGTCGATGCACGCGGCGCAGCCGATGCACTCGATCT
>CAURYQ010000140.1:0-8015 GCA_963529135.1 uncultured Pseudomonas sp.
AAAGTGCGTGGAATTGATGTTGGGGATGTTCTCCCGACGGAACAGGCTTTCCACTTCACGTACTTCGAACTCGCACTGGGCAAAGCTCGAATAACGGCTATTGGGCTTGCGTTCGTGGCGTATGGCGGTGAGCCGGTCGGGGTCGATGGTCAGGCCGAACAACTTGCTGTGGTGCTTTTTCAGCACGGCCGGCAATTGCAGGCGCTCCATGTCGTCCTCGGTCAGCGGGTAGTTGGCCGCGCGGATCCCGAACTGCATGGCCATGTACAGGCACGTGGGTGTTTTGCCACATCGAGAAACACCCACCAGGATCAGATCGGCCTTGTCGTAGTAGTGCGTGCGCGCGCCGTCATCGTTGTCCAGGGCGAAGTTCACCGCCTCGATGCGTTCCATGTAGTTGGAATTGCCGCCGATGGAGTGAGACTTGCCCACCGAATACGAGGAATGGGCAGTCAACTCCTGCTCCAGCGGTGACAGGAACGAGGAGAAGATGTCGATCATGAACCCATTGGAGGTGGCCAGGATCTCGCGGATGTCCTGGTTGACGATGGTGTCGAAGATGATGGGCCGCATGCCATCGCGCTCGGCGGCAGCGTTGATCTGCTGGACCATGTTGCGCGCCTTGTCAGGGGAATCGATGTAGGGACGGGTAAATTTGTTGAAAGGAATGCTCTCGAACTGTGCGAGCAGACTCTGGCCCAGGGTCTCGGCAGTGATGCCGGTGCCATCGGAGATGAAGAACGCGGTTCGTTTCATTTGCGATCGGGGCCTTAATGATGATGACGTTTCTTGATTATGATAAGTTCGCTTTGCCGAATGCGGCTGTCGGCATTCTCACTTATTTTCCAGGTACAGGCCACATGCGTCCGGCCCAGTCAAGAAGACAGGCGGGCGCCGTTGAGCTTTTCCAATACAGCTAGTGGAGAGATCACCTTGGTAGAGTACGTAGTTTCCCTCGAAAAGCTCGGCGTCCATGATGTGGAGCATGTGGGGGGCAAGAACGCATCCCTTGGCGAGATGATCAGCAATCTTGCCGGTGCCGGCGTGTCCGTGCCGGGCGGCTTTGCCACTACGGCTCAGGCGTACCGTGATTTCCTCGAGCAAAGCGGGCTCAACGACCGTATCCATGCGGCGCTCGATGCCCTGGACGTGGACGACGTCAATGCCCTGGCCAAGACCGGCGCACAGATTCGTCAGTGGGTAATGGATGCCCAGTTCCCGGCGCGCCTGGATGCCGAGATCCGCACCGCATTCGCCGAAATGTCCCAGGGCAACGACAACATGGCCGTGGCCGTGCGTTCATCGGCCACCGCCGAAGACCTGCCGGACGCCTCCTTTGCCGGGCAGCAGGAAACCTTCCTCAACATCCGTGGCGTCGACAACGTGATCCGCGCGGCCAAGGAAGTCTTCGCCTCGCTGTTCAACGACCGCGCCATCGCCTACCGCGTGCACCAGGGCTTCGACCACAAGCTGGTCGCCCTGTCGGCAGGCGTGCAGCGCATGGTCCGCTCCGAAACCGGCACCGCCGGTGTGATGTTCACCCTCGACACCGAGTCGGGTTTCCGCGACGTGGTGTTCATCACCGGCGCCTACGGCCTGGGCGAAACCGTGGTGCAGGGTGCGGTCAACCCCGATGAATTCTACGTGCACAAGCACACCCTGCAGGCTGGCCGCCCGGCCATTCTGCGTCGCAACCTGGGCAGCAAGGCGATCAAGATGGTCTATGGCGACGAAGCCAAGGCCGGTCGGTCGGTCAAGACCGTCGAGGTCGATCGTGCAGAGCGCGCCCGTTTCTGCCTGAGCGACGACGAGGTCAACGAACTGGCCAAGCAGGCCATGATCATCGAACAGCACTACCAGCGCCCGATGGACATCGAGTGGGCCAAGGACGGGGACGACGGCAAGCTGTACATCGTTCAGGCCCGCCCTGAAACGGTCAAGAGCCGCGCCAGCGCCAACGTCATGGAGCGTTACCTGCTCAAGGAGAAGGGCACCGTGCTGGTCGAAGGCCGCGCCATCGGCCAGCGCATCGGCGCCGGCAAGGTGCGGGTGATCAACGATGTATCGGAAATGGACAAGGTACAGCCCGGCGACGTGCTGGTCTCGGACATGACCGACCCGGACTGGGAACCGGTAATGAAGCGCGCCAGCGCCATCGTCACCAACCGCGGCGGGCGCACCTGCCACGCGGCGATCATCGCCCGTGAGCTGGGCATCCCGGCGGTGGTGGGCTGCGGCAACGCCACCCAGCTGCTCGAGGATGGCCAGGGCGTGACCGTGTCCTGCGCCGAGGGCGATACCGGCTACATCTTCGAGGGCGAACTGGGCTTTGACATCAAGCAGAACTCGGTCGATGCCATGCCCGAGCTGCCGTTCAAGATCATGATGAACGTCGGCAACCCCGACCGCGCCTTCGACTTCGCCCAGCTGCCCAACGCCGGGGTCGGCTTGGCGCGCCTGGAGTTCATCATCAACCGCATGATCGGCGTGCACCCCAAGGCCCTGCTGAACTACGCCGGCCTGCCGCCGGAACTCAAGGACAGCGTCGACAAGCGCATCGCCGGCTACGATGACCCGGTGGGCTTCTATGTCGAGAAGCTGGTCGAGGGCATCAGCACCCTGGCGGCGGCCTTCTACCCGAAAAAGGTCATCGTGCGCCTGTCGGACTTCAAGTCCAACGAGTACGCCAACCTGATCGGCGGCAAGCTGTACGAGCCGGAAGAAGAAAACCCCATGCTGGGCTTCCGCGGTGCTTCGCGCTACATCAGCGAGGCGTTCCGCGACTGCTTCGAGCTCGAGTGCCGGGCGCTCAAGCGCGTGCGCAACGAGATGGGCCTGACCAACGTCGAGATCATGGTGCCGTTCGTGCGTACCTTGGGCGAAGCCAGCCAGGTCGTCGACCTGCTGGCTGAGAACGGGCTGGCCCGCGGTGACAACGGCCTGCGCGTGATCATGATGTGCGAGTTGCCGTCCAACGCGATCCTGGCCGACGAGTTCCTGGAATACTTCGACGGTTTCTCGATCGGCTCCAACGACCTGACCCAGCTGACGCTGGGGCTGGACCGCGATTCGGGGATCATTGCCCACCTGTTCGACGAACGTAACCCGGCTGTCAAGAAGCTGCTGGCCAACGCCATTGCTGCATGCAACAAGGCCGGCAAATACATCGGCATCTGCGGCCAGGGCCCTTCGGACCACCCGGACCTCGCCAAGTGGCTGATGGAACAGGGCATCGACAGTGTGTCGCTGAACCCGGACTCGGTGCTTGAAACCTGGTTCTACCTGGCCGAAGGCCAAAGCGCGACCTGATACAGCAAAATGCGTGGGGCGTCTGGCGCCCTGCGCCTGGTTTTTTCCAGGGCGAGTTCCAGCGATGGATCCCGCCCTTTTTTTGTGCGACAAGCAACCGACCTTATGCAAAGCAGCAGTACATTATTTCCCGTTGCCCTGCTCAGTGCCGAGCGCCGCGGCGACCTCAGTGAAGATGTCTATCGTATCAAGGCAGGCTTCGGGCCTGACCCCAGTGTGGAATTGGCCGTCACCCGCCTGGGCCTTGCTGATCAGGCGATCGCCCCGGGCAGCGCGGTCATCCTGCTGCACGGCAGTTTTTCCAATCGACGGTTCTGGTATTCGCCCCAAGGGCTTGGGCTTGGCGCCTACCTGGCCCGCGCCGGCTTCGACGTATGGATCCCGGAGATGCGTGGGCATGGGCTATCGCCGCGCAACCGGGATTGGGCACAGAACACGGTGGCCGCTTATGCACGCGACGACCTGCCGGCCATTGGTGCGTTCGTGCATGAGAAGGCCGGCAGGGCACCTTTGTGGATCGGGCATTCGTTGGGCGGTACCACCCTGGCAGTGGCCCTGAGTACCGGCGCGCTGGCTGCGCAGCATGTGGCGGGCATGGCGCTGTTTGGCACCCAGGTCAGCCAGAGCAGCTGGCCGTTGAAAGTACCGCCGGTGGCATGGGCCGCCCGCTGGCTGCTGCGTCGCAGGGGGGAACTGTCCGGTGTGCGCTTCAAGCGTGGCCCTGAGGATGAGCCCATCGGGATTGCCTTGGAACATATGCGCTGGCACGGGTTGTTCGGGCGTTTCGGCGACAAGCACGGCGATTGGTGGGCAGGGCTTGGGCAAATCGAGGTGCCGACCCTGGCCGTGGCTGGAGCGGGCGACCTGCAAAGCCCTGCTTGGGCCTGCCACACGTTGTTCGAGCAGCTAGGGGGCGAATGCAAGCAGTTCCTGTGTCTTGGTCCTGACAATGGCTTCGACGCCTTGGGTCATGCGGACATGCTCGCCGGCAAGGCCGCTCAGGTGCAGGTATGGCCCCTGGTCGAGCGCTGGCTGCGTGAGCCTGCATTGCCGGTGCATGCTTCGATCAAGGCCGTCGAGCCGCTGCCGGCTTTGTGAGCGCGCTGACCGTTCGGTCTCGGATGACTGCGATACGCACTAAGGTGTAGCCTTGACCACCATCGCATTCGTTGTGACTGACAGGAGCTTGCCATGCAGCATTACGTAACGCCCGACCTGTGTGACGCGTATCCCGATCTCGTGCAGGTGCTGGAACCGATGTTCAGCAATTTCGGTGGCCGTGATTCCTTTGGCGGTCAGATCGTCACCATCAAGTGCTTCGAGGACAACTCGCTCGTGCGTGAGCAGGTCGAGCTCGATGGCCAGGGCAAGGTGCTGGTGGTCGACGGTGGTGGCTCGCTGCGCCGCGCGCTGTTGGGCGACATGCTGGCTGAAAAAGCGGCGAAGAATGGCTGGGAAGGCTTGGTGATCTACGGCTGCGTGCGTGACGTCGATGCGCTGATCCAGACCAACGTGGGTGTGCAGGCGCTGGCCAGTCATCCACTGAAGACCGATAAGCGCGGTATTGGCGACCTGAACGTAGTGGTGAGCTTCGCGGGTGTCACCTTCAAGCCCGGCGAATACATTTACGCCGACAACAATGGCGTGCTGGTCTCGCCAAGCCCGTTGCAGATGCCAGAGTGACGCGCCACGGGCGCTGATGGAGCTTTGATGTTCGAGGAAGACAACGCGCAGTGGGGGCTTGTGCATGCCCTGGTGCTCGATGGCAAGGGCGGGGCACGTGCCATCGCCCGAACCGAGCTGGACGACTTGCAGCTGCAGCCGGAGCAAAGTCTTTGGCTGCACTGGGATCGAAGTCACCCCCAGACACGTTCATGGTTATTGAACGACAGTGGCCTCAGTGAATTCGCCTGCGAGCTGTTGCTTGAAGAGAACACTCGGCCGCGCCTGCTGCCCATGGCCGACGAGCAGTTGCTGCTGTTTCTGCGTGGCGTGAACCTCAACCCCGGTGCCGAGCCTGAAGACATGGTCTCGGTCCGCATCTTCGCACAGGCGCAGCGCGTGATATCGCTGCGTCTGCGACCGCTGCGTGCGAGCGACGAAATCCTGCTGCAGTTGGAGCAGGGCAGGGGGCCCAAATCTGCCTCGGAGCTGCTGTTGCTGATGGGCGAGTTGTTGACCGAAAAAGTCCAGGGACTGGTCAGTGATCTGTCTGAACTGGTCGATCTGGAAGAAGAAAAGGTAGAGGCCGATGAAGGGCATCTGCCTGATCAGGGTAGCCTGCAGCAGATCCGCCGACGCGCGGCCGGGCTGCGCCGCTTCCTGGCACCGCAGCGCGACATCTATGCGCATCTGTCACGCAGCAAGTGGAGCTGGTTTGCCGAGGTCGATGCCGATTACTGGAACGAGCTGAACAACAGCCTGATCCGTTACCTCGAAGAACTCGAGCTTACCCGCGAGCGGGCAGCCCTGGTGCTAGAAAGTGAAGACCGCCGCCGTAGCGAACGGATGAACCGCACCATGTACCGGTTCGGCATTATCACCTGCATATTTCTGCCGATGAGTTTCATCACCGGGCTGCTCGGCATCAATGTCGGTGGCATACCTGGGGCGCAGAACCCATACGGCTTTCTGCTGGCGTGCCTTGTGGTCGTAGGGTTGGCCGCGGGGCAATGGTGGCTGTTCAGGCGCTTGCAGTGGGTATAGCTGCCAGCGCGCCGGCTGCCTGGTCGACACAAGGTGTGACCCATTGCCAGGCCGTCTCGTCTCTTGCTGACACTACGCGAGGTGCCCATGCACGATCCGTTCGAACAATCCCTGCGTGACCTGCTCAAGGCATCCCCGTCCGGCAATGACCGGCACGATCACGACGATGCCGCGTGCCTGGGTCGCGTGCTCAAGACCGCCAACCGTCAGGTGGGCGCCGGTGATCTGTTCAGCTTGCTTGGCCGTTGGAGCCAGGCGCTGTTGATCGCCATCAACAATGGCTCGGCGCATGTGGCGCCGGTGCGTAGACATTCTTCCCGCAACGCTGCCGCTGGCAGCAAAGCTGATAAGGCCGATTGAATATGGAACTCGATCTCTGGACCCAGAGCCTGGTCACTGCCATGACCGCCCTATGGACCAAGGTGGCGAACTTCATCCCCAACCTGTTCGGCGCATTGGTGGTAGTGCTGCTGGGCTTTGTGGTAGCCAAGCTGCTCGACACGCTGCTCTCCAAACTGCTGGCCAAGCTTGGGCTTGACCGCCTGATGGCCGGTACCGGTCTGACCAAGATGCTGGGGCGGGTCGGGATTCAGGTGCCGATTTCGACCCTGATCGGCAAGATCGTCTATTGGTTCGTGCTGCTGATCTTCCTGGTATCGGCCGCTGAATCCCTGGGCCTGGAACGCGTTTCCGCTACCCTCGACATGCTGGCCTTGTACCTGCCCAAGGTCTTCGGTGCAGCCTTGGTGTTGCTCGCTGGCGTGCTGCTGGCGCAGGTGGCCAATGGCCTGGTGCGCGGCGCCGCCGAGGGAGTGGGGCTTGAGTACTCCGCAGGGCTGGGGCGGATCGTTCAGGGCCTGGTGATCATCATCAGCATTTCCGTGGCCATCAGCCAGCTGGAGGTCAAGACCGACCTGCTCAACCATGTGATCGTCATCGGCTTGATTACCGTTGGTCTGGCCGTTGCGTTGGCGATGGGCCTGGGCAGCCGCGAAATTGCCGGCCAGATCCTGGCCGGTATCTACGTACGCGAGCTGTTCCAGGTGGGCCAGCAGGTGCGCATTGGCGACGTCGAGGGCCACATTGAGGAAATCGGTACGGTCAAGACCGTGATCCTGACTGACGATGACGAGCTGGTTTCGGTGTCCAACCGTGAATTGCTCGAGCAGCGAGTCAATAGCCGCTGACCGCACAAAGCTGTTAATGTATGCCGCCGCGAAAATCGACCCTCGGGCGTTTGCGGCGACATTGTCCTGACTGTCGGCCAGATCCGTTTTGAATAAAGTTCCCACGCCGCCCATGCGCTACGACCCCCGCGAACTCACCGACGAAGAGTTGGTGGCGCGATCGCATGAGGAGCTGTACCACGTCACCCGCGCGTATGAAGAGCTCATGCGTCGCTACCAGCGGACCCTGTTCAACGTGTGTGCACGTTATTTGGGGAACGACCGGGACGCGGACGATGTCTGTCAGGAAGTGATGTTGAAAGTGCTGTACGGCCTGAAGAATTTCGAGGGCAAATCCAAATTCAAGACCTGGCTTTACAGCATCACCTACAATGAATGCATCACCCAGTACCGCAAGGAGCGCCGCAAGCGCAGGTTGATGGATGCCTTGAGCCTGGACCCCATCGAAGAGGCGTCCGAGGACAAGGCTCCCAAACCCGAAGAAAAGGGCGGGCTGGACAAGTGGCTGGTCCATGTGAACCCGATTGACCGGGAGATCCTGGTGCTGCGGTTCGTCGCAGAACTGGAGTTTCAGGAGATTGCCGACATCATGCACATGGGGCTCAGCGCGACGAAAATGCGTTACAAGCGTGCGCTAGACAAGCTTCGGGAGAAATTTGCCGGTCTTGATGAAACTTAACGACCAGCAAATATCTCTAACGAACCGGCGAGTTCTGCTAGACTCGCCGACGAGTTGTCCCCCCGGTTTTGGTGGGACTGCTTAACTATCACCAGATGGGGATTTAACGGATGAAACTGAAAAACACCTTGGGC
>CAURYQ010000141.1:0-7910 GCA_963529135.1 uncultured Pseudomonas sp.
GCCATAGGCACCGGCGTCGTGGATGACCAACAGATCGCCCACCTCGGCTTGGGGCAGGTCCTGAGGGCAAAGCGCCTGATCATCCTGGGTGAACACATCGCCCGATTCGCACAGCGGGCCGGCCACCACGGTTGGTTGGCGTGGACGATCCACGGGGTGGCCATCGGCATCGAGCAAGGTCATGGCGTGATAGGCCCCATACATCGCAGGACGCATCAGGTCGTTGAAGCCTGCATCGATCAACACGAACGTGTTGCGCCCTACCTGCTTGACTGCACGCACTTCGGCCACCAGATAGCCCGATTCGGCGACCAGGAACCGCCCAGGTTCGATCTCCATGCGTACCGGGTGGCCCAGCATCGTTTCGATTTCCTGGCGTGCCACGGCCCAGGTCTGGGCATAACGCTGCAAGTCCACCGGCAGGTCGGTGCTGCGATACGGTGTCGAGAGGCCTCCGCCGATTGAGAATGCTTCGATGTCGGTATCCAGTCGAGCAATCAACTCGATCATGGCGCGAGCCACCTGTTCCAGGTGCCCATAGTCCACGCCTGAGCCAATGTGCATGTGCACGCCCACCAGATGCAGGCCGTGTGCCTTGATACAGGCCAACGCCTCGGGCACGTCCTCATGCCAGATGCCGTGCTTGCTGTTCTCGCCACCGGTGTTGGTCTTGCGGCTATGGCCGTGGCCGAAACCCGGGTTGATGCGCAGCCAGACCCGGTGCCCGGGCCCGTGTTCGCCCAACTGGCGCAGCATGTCGATGGAGCCTGCGTTGACCTCGATCTTTTCTGCGACCACGCGCGCCAGGGTCGGCCGGTCCAGCACGTCGCAGGTCAGCACCACGCCTGCAGGCTCGCCCTGCACGCTGGCTCCCGCTGCAAAAGCTCGTTCCATTTCCCCCAGCGATACGGCGTCGAGCACCAGCCCATGTTGGCGCATCAGGCGCAATACGTGCAGGTTGGGGTTGGCTTTCTGGGCGAAGCGCACGGTATCGAAGGGCCTGAGTTGTTCGATCCGCCTGACGATGGTATCGGCATCGTATGCCCACAGGGGTGAGCCGTGCTGGCGAACGGCTTCGGCGAGCAGGGTGAAGGGTGCGGTCATGATCGAGAATCTCAGGTAAGAAGAGCCTCAGCATGGCACCTGTACTTGATTCAGAAAAATAGCTATTTTTGCGCCATTCATTCATTCCTGATATACCCAGGCTAGGGCGTGGTCGCTGTCATGAAACTCTCTGTTCGTCACATCGAAGTGTTCCGCGCCATCATGGCCACCGGCAGTGTCACAGGGGCGGCGCGTCTACTGTTCACCTCGCAGCCGACCATCAGCCGTGAACTGGCGCGGTTGGAGCAGATCACGGGCCTGCAGCTGTTCGAGCGCACCGGCGGCCGGCTGGAGGCCACTGCCCAGGCCAGGCTCTTGATCGAAGAGGTTGAGCGGGCCTACGTCGGGCTCGAACGCATCGACCGATTTGCCCAGGCCATTCGCAATTTTCAGCAGGGGCAGTTGGCCGTCACTTGCTTGCCCTTGTTTTCGCAGACCCTGCTACCGAAGGTGTGCCAGCGTTTTCACCAACAGCACCGAGGCGTGAGCGTGAGCATCGTGGCGCAGGAATCGCCACTGCTGGAGGAGTCCTTGGCCACGCAGCAGCATGACCTGGGCCTGACGGAGGTCGAGCAGATTCCGCGGGGGGCACATGGTGAGCGCTTGTTCTGCGCAAACATGGTCTGTGTGCTGCCTGAGGGGCACCCGTTGCAGGCCAAGTCAGCGCTGACGCTGGCCGATTTTCATGAGGTCGACTTCATCAACCTGGCCAGCCTGGACACCTACCGCCAGCGGCTGGATCATCATTTTCGGGCAGCCGGGGTAAACCGCCGCACCGTCATCGAGACCACCAGTGCCGCCTCGGTATGTGCCATGGTCAGGCAAGGCCTGGGCGTAGCCATCATCAACCCCCTGAGCGGGTTGGAAGCAGCCCAGAACGGCCTGCCCATCAGGCGCCTGGAGGTTTCTATTGCGTACCAGGTGATGCTGATCCGCCCAGATCATCGGCCGGCTTCGGCGGCAGTGGAGCCGTTTTGCCAGGCGCTGCGCGAGCAGGCCCAGGCGATGCAGCGTGCCCTGGCCTAGGGGCTGGTTCGCTGGAGAGCGTCGCGGTGACCTGGCGGCTCAGAGTTCGCAGACGAAAGTGCCGGTGCCGGCCAGGATGTTTTCCAGGGTTTGCCTGATCTCGTCCAGGTCGCTCAGTTCGCGGGTCAAGTTGATCTGCAGCGTCTCGTCGCCGCGCAAGGCATCCCGATCGCCGGCTGCCACTTCGAGCAGCAGGCCCTTGGCGCTCAAGGTCACTTTCAACCCATCCAGGGTCGAAGGTTCATCGTCCAGCGTCAGGTCGACCGTGTCTTCGTCGGGGTAGCGGGTCAGCAGGAACATCTGGCCTTTGTCGCTGTGACAG
Source organism: uncultured Pseudomonas sp. (assembly GCA_963529135.1). Lineage (GTDB taxonomy): Bacteria > Pseudomonadota > Gammaproteobacteria > Pseudomonadales > Pseudomonadaceae > Aquipseudomonas. The sequence continues at coordinate 2,453 of CAURYQ010000141.1, forward strand.
CACAGGGTTGCCATGTTGTCCTCCTCTTCATCACAGGGAGTGGCGAACAGCACGGCGGTGTCGATTTGCATGGCAAGCGCTCGGATCAAAGGAAACGGAAGGGAATTCTGACAGTCTTGCTTACATGCATAAACGTAAAGTTACCGCCCCTTGAACGAAATTGTCGCAGCGCTGCAAGCCTTGGTGACCGGTCAGTCGTTAAGCTTCGCCCAGTCCTGGGCGTGCGTGAGCACGCTCAACGCCTGGTTTACACCGTTCGCCTTGCCTGGAGTCGACTATCGTTGACCTCTGCACGGCGCACGCAGCGACGCTTCAACTATTACAAAGCCCAAGCGGAGTACCACAGATGGCGTTCTTCACCGCGGCCAGCAAAGCCGACTTCCAGCATCAACTGAAAGCGGCTCTGGCGCAGCACATCAGCGAACAGTCCCTGCCACAAGTGACGCTGTTCGCCGAGCAGTTCTTCGGCATCATCTCTCTGGACGAACTCACCCAGCGCAGGCTTTCCGACCTGGCCGGCTGCACCCTGTCAGCCTGGCGCATCGTCGAGCGTTTCGACCCCGAGCACCCGCAGGTGCGCGTGTACAACCCCGATTACGAGCGCAATGGCTGGCAGTCGACCCACACGGTCGTCGAGGTGCTGCACCATGACCTGCCGTTCCTGGTGGACTCGGTGCGTACCGAGCTGAACCGCCGCGGTTACAGCATCCACACCTTGCAGACCACGGTGTTGAGCGTGCGCCGCGACGCCAAGGGCGAATTGCTGGAACTGCTGCCTAAGGGTACCCACGGTGAAGGGGTCGGGCACGAATCGCTGATGTACCTGGAAATCGACCGCTGTGCCAACGCGGCCGAGTTGAGCGTGCTGGCCCGTGAAATCGAGCAGGTGCTGGCGGAAGTCCGCGTGGCGGTCGATGACTTCGAACCGATGAAGGACAAGCTGCGTGAGGTCGTGGCGCTGGTCGAGCAGACCCCTTACGGGCCGGCGCAGAATGAAAAGGGCGAGGTCAAGGCGTTTCTCGAATGGCTGCTGGACAACCATTTCACCTTCCTGGGGTATGAAGAGTTCACCGTCCAGGCCGATCAGGCCGGTGGGCAGATGGTCTACGACGAGCACTCGTTCCTCGGCCTGCCGCGTCGGCTGCGCGTTGGCCTGACGCCCGAGGAACTGCGCATCGAGGACTATGCGGTGGCCTACCTGGCCGAGCCGCTGCTGCTCTCCTTCGCCAAGGCCGCGCTGCCCAGCCGTGTGCATCGTCCTGGCTACCCTGACTACGTGTCCATTCGTCAGCTTGACGCGGCGGGCAACGTGCTCAAGGAGCACCGCTTCATGGGCCTGTACACCTCCACGGTGTACGGCGAAAGCGTCCATGCCATCCCCTACATCCGGGTCAAGGTTGCCGAGGTCGAGCGCCGCTCCGGCTTCGATGCCAAGGCGCACCTGGGCAAGGAACTGGCGCAGGTGCTGGAAGTGCTGCCCCGTGATGACCTGTTCCAGACGCCGGTCGATGAGCTGTTCAGCACCGTCATGTCCATCGTGCAGATCCAGGAACGCAACAAGATCCGCGTCTTCCTGCGCAAGGACCCTTACGGGCGCTTCTGCTATTGCCTGGCCTATGTACCGCGCGAAATCTATTCCACCGAGGTCCGCCAGAAAATCCAGCAGGTGCTGATGGAGCGCCTGAAGGCCAGCGATTGTGAGTTCTGGACCTTCTTCTCCGAGTCGGTGCTGGCGCGTGTGCAACTGATCCTGCGCGTTGACCCCAAGAACCGTATCGACATCGACCCGCAGCAGCTCGAGCGCGAAGTCGTGCAGGCCTGCCGCTCGTGGCAGGACGATTTTTCGGCACTGGTCGTCGAGAACTTCGGCGAGGCCCAGGGCACCAACATCCTGGCCGATTTCCCCAAAGGTTTCCCGGCCGGCTACCGCGAGCGCTTCGCCGCGCATTCTGCCGTGGTCGACTTGCAGCATGTGCTGGCGCTGTCGGAAAGCAAACCGCTGGCCATGAGCTTCTACCAGCCGTTGACGCGGGTGGGCGAGCGAACCCTGCACTGCAAGCTGTACCACGCCGACACCCCCCTGGCGCTGTCGGACGTGCTGCCGATTCTGGAAAACCTCGGCCTGCGCGTGCTGGGTGAGTTCCCGTACCGCCTGCGCCATGCCAATGGCCGCGAATACTGGATTCACGACTTCGCCTTCACCTACAGCGAAGGCCTGAGCCTTAACATTCAAGAGCTCAATGACACCTTCCAGGATGCCTTCATCCATATCGTCGGCGGCGACGCCGAAAACGATGCGTTCAACCGACTGGTGCTGACGGCGGGTCTGCCCTGGCGTGACGTGGCACTGCTGCGCGCCTATGCCCGCTACCTGAAACAGATTCGCCTGGGCTTCGACCTGGGTTACATCGCCAGCACGCTGAACAATCACACCGACATCGCGCGCGAGCTCACCCGTCTGTTCAAGACGCGCTTCTACCTGGCCCGCAAGCTCACCCAGGATGACCTCGAAGACAAGCAGCAGCGCCTCGAGCAAGCGATCCTCAATGCGCTGGACGATGTGCAGGTACTCAACGAAGACCGCATCCTGCGTCGCTACCTGGACCTGATCAAGGCGACCCTGCGCACCAACTTCTACCAGCTGGATGCCAACGGCCAGAACAAGTCGTACTTCAGCTTCAAGTTCAACCCCAAGCTGGTGCCCGACTTGCCCAAGCCGGTGCCCAAGTTCGAGATCTTCGTGTACTCGCCTCGGGTCGAGGGTGTGCACCTGCGCTTCGGCAACGTCGCGCGCGGTGGCCTGCGCTGGTCTGACCGCGAAGAGGATTACCGCACCGAGGTGCTGGGCCTGGTCAAGGCGCAGCAGGTGAAGAACTCGGTGATCGTGCCGGTCGGCGCCAAGGGCGGCTTCCTGCCACGTCGCCTGCCCCTGGGTGGCACCCGTGACGAGATTGCGGCAGAGGGTGTGGCGTGCTACCGCATCTTCATTTCGGGCCTGCTCGACATTACCGACAACCTCAAGGACGGTGGCGTGGTGCCGCCGGTAGGCGTCGTGCGTCATGACGATGACGACCCCTACCTGGTCGTCGCGGCTGACAAAGGCACCGCCACGTTCTCTGACATCGCCAACGGCATCGCCATCGACTACGGCTTCTGGCTGGGGGACGCCTTCGCGTCTGGCGGCTCGGCAGGCTACGACCACAAGAAGATGGGCATCACCGCCCGTGGCGCCTGGGTCGGCGTGCAGCGGCACTTCCGCGAGCGCGGCATCAACGTCCAGGAAGACCCGGTCACCGTGATCGGCATCGGCGACATGGCCGGTGACGTGTTCGGCAACGGCCTGCTGATGTCCGACAAGCTCAAGCTGGTGGCGGCCTTCAACCACCTGCACATCTTCATCGACCCGAACCCGGATCCGGCGCGCAGCTTCGCCGAGCGCCAGCGCCTGTTCGACCTGCCGCGTTCGGCCTGGACCGACTACGACAGCAGCCTGATCTCCGAGGGTGGCGGGATCTTCCCGCGCAGCGCCAAGAGCATCGGCATCACTGCACAGATGAAGGAACGCTTCGCCATCGAAGCCGACCGACTGACCCCGACCGAGCTGCTGCACGCCTTGCTCAAGGCGCCGGTGGACCTGCTCTGGAACGGCGGCATCGGCACCTACGTCAAGTCCAGCCGCGAGAGTCACGCTGATGTCGGCGACAAGGCCAACGACGCGCTGCGCGTCGACGGCAACGAGCTGCGCTGCAAGGTGGTGGGCGAAGGCGGCAACCTGGGCATGACCCAGCTCGGCCGGGTCGAGTTCGGCCTTCACGGCGGCGCCACCAACACCGACTTCATCGACAACGCCGGTGGCGTGGATTGCTCCGACCACGAAGTCAACATCAAGATCCTGCTCAACGAAGTGCTGCAGGCCGGCGACATGACCGAGAAGCAGCGCAACCAGCTGCTGGGCAGCATGACCGAGGAAGTGTCTGGGTTGGTGCTGGGCAACAACTACAAGCAGACCCAGGCGCTGTCGCTGGCTGCGCGCCGCGTTCGCGAGCGCATTGCCGAGTACAAGCGCCTGATGGCGGACCTCGAGGCCCGCGGCAAACTGGACCGCGCCATCGAGTTCCTGCCATCCGAAGAGCAGTTGGCCGAGCGCCTGGCCGCAGGCCAGGGCCTGACCCGTGCAGAGCTTTCGGTGCTGATTTCCTACAGCAAGATCGACTTGAAGGAGCAGTTGCTCAAGTCGCAGGTGCCGGACGACGACTACCTGACCCGCGACATGGAAACGGCATTCCCGCCATCCCTGGTCAGCAAGTACGCTGACTCCATGCGCCGTCACCGCCTCAAGCGCGAAATCGTCAGTACCCAGATCGCCAACGACCTGGTCAACAACATGGGCATCACGTTCGTGCAGCGGTTGAAAGAGTCGACGGGCATGAGCCCGGCGAACGTGGCCGGGGCCTATGTCATCGTGCGCGACATCTTCCACCTGCCGCATTGGTTCCGTCAGATCGAGGCGTTGGACTACCAGGTTCCGGCCGAGGTCCAGCTGACCCTGATGGACGAACTCATGCGCCTGGGTCGTCGGGCTACCCGATGGTTCCTGCGCAGCCGTCGCAACGAGCAGGACGCCGGCCGTGATTGCGCCCACTTCGGGCCGAAGATCGCGCAGCTGGGGCTCAAGCTCGACGAGTTGCTGGAAGGCCCGACCCGCGAGCGCTGGATGGTCCGATACCAGAGCTTCGTCGATGCTGGGGTGCCGGAGCTGTTGGCGCGCATGGTGGCGGGTACCAGCCACCTGTACACCTTGCTGCCGATCATCGAAGCGGTTGATGTGACAGGACATGAGCCGGCGCAGGTGGCCAAGGCGTTCTTCGCCGTAGGCAGCGCGCTCGACCTGACCTGGTATGTGCAGGAAATCAGCAACCTGCCGGTGGAAAACAACTGGCAGGCCCTGGCCCGCGAAGCGTTCCGCGATGATATCGACCTGCAGCAGCGTGCGATCACCATTTCGGTACTGCAGATGGCCGATGCTCCGCAGGACATGGACGCACGGGTATCGCTGTGGGCCGAGCAGCACCGGGTGATGGTGGAACGCTGGCGCGCCATGCTCGACGACCTGCGCAACGCCTCGGGCCATGACTATGCGATGTATGCGGTGGCAAACCGGGAGTTGGTCGATCTGGCCATGAGCGGACAGGCGACTGTGATGCCGTCTTGAGTCAGCGCTGAAATGAACGAGCCCCGGCAGTGATGCCGGGGCTTTTCATTGGGCGACTGGTCAATATCGGCGGAGCGGGGTTGGGCCCATGGATCGCTGGGGGCCGCTGCTGTTGGCCGCCGGCGCCTTTGAGCACCTTCAAGCCAAAATGAGAAAAGGGCGCTATTGACGATCCCGATGCTCGAACATCCACGAAATCACCCAGGCAAACCCCACCACTGCCTCACTTGAAACGCCGTTCCACGC
>CAURYQ010000142.1:0-7669 GCA_963529135.1 uncultured Pseudomonas sp.
ATCATGAGGGGTTCTTCGCATCTGCGACTCGTGGGCTAAGCTTAGCCCGTCCCCCTGCAACGAAAATGAAAAACCGATGAAATATCGGATGCTCGACAGCGAGCTGATTTTGAGTTTGTGCATGCCGTCGAACCCGTGGCATATAGGCAGGTCAACCAGAGGTCTTCGACCCGTCTCAATCGTGGAGAACCGAGCATGAGCAAACCTGCTTACCAACCCCCCAAGGTCTGGCGCAATGAAGCAGCCTCAGGTGGTCACTTCGCCAGTATCAACCGTCCGGTTGCCGGGCCTACCTATGACAAGGACCTGCCGGTGGGTGAGCAACCGCTGCAGCTGTATTCCCTGGCAACGCCCAACGGCGTCAAGGTCACCATCGCGCTGGAAGAGCTGCTGGAACTTGGCCACGCCGGCGCCGAATACGATGCCTGGCTGATCCGCATCGGCGAGGGCGACCAGTTCTCCAGCGGCTTCGTCCAGGTCAACCCGAACTCCAAGATCCCTGCCCTGCTCGACCGCAGCGTCGAGCCACCGGTGCGGGTGTTCGAATCAGGGTCCATTCTGTTGTACCTGGCCGAAAAGTTCGACGCGCTGCTGCCACAGACCCCCGCCGAACGTACCGAGGCCTTGAACTGGCTGTTCTGGCAAATGGGCGCGGCGCCCTATCTGGGCGGGGGGTTCGGGCACTTCTATGTCTACGCGCCCGAGAAGATCGAGTACGCGATCAACCGCTTCACCATGGAAGCCAAGCGGCAACTGGACGTGCTCGAACGCCGCCTGAGTGAAGCGAACTACCTGGCCGGCGGGCATTACAGCATCGCCGACATTGCCGTCTGGTCGTGGTATGGCCAGCTGGCGCTCGGCAATCTCTACAACGCAGCAGAGTTTCTCGCCGTCCACGAGTACCCCAACGTGCAGCGGTGGGCCAAGGAGATCGCTACGCGACCCGCCGTGCAGCGCGGCACTCGGGTCAACCGGACCTGGGGTGATGAAGCCAGCCAGGTGCCGGAGCGGCACTCGGCAGCCGATCTGGGCTGATAAGCTTTGTCTGCGGGCCGGCCCTGGCTACGGGGCCGCCCCTCTCAATTTCCCCGTTCAATGCCGCCCTGCATGCCCCCGTTTGCCCCTGCGCAAACCTGCGTCCGGGTTCCCCTTCTTGTACACTCCCCGCATTAGCCCAACCCGCATTTTCTGGTGAACGCATGATCGAGGTAACCGAGGTTTCCATCGCCGAGCTGCGCAGTGCGCTCGAGACGGGCCGCACGACGGCGGTCGAATTGGTCAAGGCCTACCTGGCGCGCATTGACGCCTATGATGGCGCAGGTACCGATACCGCCCTCAATGCCGTGGTAGTCCGCAACCCCGATGTCCTGGCCGAGGCCCAAGCGTCCGACGCCCGACGGGCACGTGGGCAGGTGCTGGGGCCGCTGGACGGCATACCCTACACTGCCAAGGACAGCTATCTGGTAAAAGGCCTGACAGCGGCGTCCGGCAGCCCAGCTTTCAAACACCTGGTAGCTCAGCGCGACGCCTTCACCATCGAACGGCTGCGCGGTGCCGGGGCTATTTGCCTGGGCAAGACCAACATGCCACCGATGGCCAACGGCGGCATGCAACGCGGCGTTTACGGCCGTGCCGAAAGCCCGTACAACGCGGCGTTTCTGACAGCCCCCTTTGCTTCGGGCTCGTCGAACGGCGCTGGCACGGCGACAGCCGCCAGCTTCAGCGCTTTCGGCCTGGCCGAGGAGACTTGGTCCAGCGGCCGCGGCCCTGCATCGAACAATGGACTGTGCGCCTATACCCCCTCTCGCGGTGTCATTTCGGTACGCGGAAACTGGCCACTGACGCCTACGATGGATGTGGTGGTGCCATTTGCCCGCACCATGCACGACCTGCTGGAGATTCTCGACGTGGTCGTGGCCGATGACCCCGATACCCGCGGTGATCTATGGCGACTCCAGCCCTGGGTTCCCCTCCCCAAGCCCTCGCAAGTGCGTCCCAGCAGTTACCTGGACTTGGCAGTGGGTGCAGAGGCTCTGCAAGGCAAACGCTTCGGTGTTCCGCGCATGTACATCAACGCTGACGAACTGGCTGGAACGTCGGAAAAGCCAGGTATTGGCGGGCCTACCGGGCAGCGCATCCATACCCGCGCAAGTGTCATGGCACTGTGGCAACAAGCCCGCAGGGCCCTGGAGGGCGCCGGGGCTGAAGTGGTGGAAGTCGACTTCCCGCTGGTATCCAACTGCGAGGGCGACCGGCCTGGTGCCCCGACGGTCTACAACCGGGGCATCGTCAGCAAGGCCTTCCTGCATGATGAGTTGTGGGAGCTGTCCGGCTGGGCGTTCGATGACTTTCTGCGCGCCAACGACGACCCCAACCTGAACCGTCTGGCGGATGTGGACGGCCCGCAAATCTTCCCGCACGACCCCGGTACCCTGCCCAACCGAGAAGATGACCTGGCCGCAGGCATGGACGAGTACGTCAACATGGCAAAACGCGGCCTGAAGACCTGGGATCAGATCGAAACCCTGCCGGACGGCCTTCGGGGTCTAGAGCATACTCGCAGGATCGACCTGGAAGACTGGATGCAGTCGCTGGGGCTCGATGCGGTGCTGTTCCCTACCGTGGCCGACGTCGGGCCCGCCGACGCCGATGTGAATCCGGCCTCTGCCGACATCGCCTGGAGCAACGGCGTATGGGTTGCAAACGGCAATCTGGCCATTCGACACCTGGGTGTGCCCACAGTCACCGTACCCATGGGCGTGATGAGCGACATCGGCATGCCGGTGGGCCTCACCTTCGCAGGCCGGGCCTACAGTGACAACGCTCTGTTGAGCTTCGCCGCCGCCTTCGAGGCCACTGGCTCACGACGCATGGTTCCACCGCGCACACCGGCCCTAAGCTAGCGCTCAACCACCGCCAAGCGGCTCGCGTATGTCAACGTTTTGTGTAAAAATACACAAAACGTTGACTTCCTAAGCAGTGATGGCATGATACCCGAAGAATAACGCCGTCTTACCCTGTCTGTCCTCAAAGCCACGCTTCAGGCCATGGGCAGCGTCGTTGCACGAAACACCGAAATCCTGCTTCATGACCTGGACCACCCGGAACGGTCCGTCGTGGCCATCGTCAACGGCCACCTTTCCGGTCGCCACGTGGGAAGCCCCATTCTGGCAGCGCCGGAGCAGGATCAAGGCTTCAAGGCCCTCATGCAAGCCTCGGCTGACCAAGGCGGTCATGAGCCGGTCGTGCTACCCGACTATCCCACTTCCATCAAGGGCCGGACCCTGCGCAGTGCCACGGCGATCTTTCGCGACAGCGCCGGCCATCCTTTCGCCAGCCTGTGCATCAACACCGACGTCACCGACCTGGACGCTGCCCTGCGGTTTCTGCAGCAGTTCGAACCCATGGGCGCCGCGCCCGCAAGCACAGAGCCGGCCGACATGGAGGCGTTGATGACCGACATCATCCAGGCGGCCCTGCTCCGTACCGGCCAGGGCCGCATGACCCGCCAGGCCAAGATCGAAGCGGTGCGCGTGATGCAGGAGCGCGGGCTGTTCATCGTCAAAGGCGGGGTCGAGAAAGCGGCCAGTGCCCTCGGTGTAACCCGATATACCGTTTACAACTACCTCGAACATTTGCGCGGAGCCTCTCAGTGACCTTGCATATCCGTACCCCCCTCATCGAATCGCGCCCACTGTCCGTAGCTGCCGATTGCAATGTCTGGCTCAAGCTCGAGGCCTTGCAACCCTGCGGCTCCTTCAAACTGCGGGGCGTCGCCCACGCCTGCGAAACCCACCATGGCCGCGGTGCGAAGCGGTTCGTGTCCTCGTCCGGTGGCAACGCCGGGCTTGCGGTGGCTTATGTCGGGCGCAAGCTCGGCGTGCCTGTAACCGTAGTGGTGCCAGAGACCACCACCGAGCGTGCCCGGGAACTGCTGCGGCTCGAGCAAGCTGAGGTGATCGTCCATGGTCAGTCCTGGCAAGAAGCCAATGCCTTGGCACTGACCCACGTCGGCGATGATGCCGCTTTCATTCATCCCTTCGACGACCCGCTGCTGTGGGAAGGCCATGCCAGCCTGATCGACGAAGTGGTTCAGGCCGGGGTCAAGCCCGATGCAGTCGTGCTTTCGGTAGGCGGCGGTGGATTGCTCAGCGGCGTCGTGCAAGGCTTGCAGCGGAATGGCTGGTCGGATGTACCGGTACTGGCGGTGGAAACCCATGGCGCTGCGTCCCTGCATGCCGCCATGGAGGCCGGGCAACTCGTCCAACTCGAACGCCTGGATACGATAGCCACCACGTTGGGCGCCAAACAGGTGGCCGAACAAGCCCTGCTGTGTACGCAGCAACATCCCGTCCGAAGTCTGCTGGTCAGTGACCGTCAGGCTCTGCAGGCGTGCGAGCGCTTCTTGCTGGATCACCGTTTGCTCGTCGAGCCGGCCTGCGGCGCCGCGTTGGCGGTGGGGTATGAAGCCGGTGCCCTGGCAGGCTACCGCAATGTACTGGTGGTGGTGTGTGGCGGTGCGACGGCCACCCTGGCGCAGATCCAGACCTGGCTGGCAGCGCTCGAAGCGTGACATCGGTCCACAGGTCAAGGGCCTGGGTCGCCCTCGCCAGGCAGGCGGGAGCAGGTACAAGGATATAAAAAAGCCCGTGGTACACACGGGCAACTGAGCACCAACGCAAATACCTGGGTTCAGCCCTTTTTCAACGCCTGCTCCTTGTGCATGGCCATATGTCCGGTCTTGTCGCTCTTGACCTCATACTGTGGCTCTTCCTTGGAGCAATGGCGTTGACGCCCCATGAACTCGACGTCCTGGGTGTGCACCTTCTCGACAGTGCCATGAATGACGCCGGCCTCTGAGTTCCAGTGCACCTTGTCCCCTTTCTTGAAGGCGTTGCTCATCGGCTTCTCCTTGTCCCGGGCGTGGGAAGATTGAGAGTGTCATATGTCGCTGTTCTACTGAGCGCGCCGAATACGAAAAGATTCCGTCGCGGCATCGGCACCCGGACGAAATGCAATTGCACCCTTTCGATCTGCAGCAAGTGAAGGCACAATGCGTGTCCTTTTTTTGGCCGGCCTTGCCGAGGGCCTCTAAATGATCAATACGCCGTACTACCTCATCGACAAGACCAAGCTGCTGGGCAACATGGAGAAGATCGCCTACGTGCGCGAACACTCCGGTGCGAAAGCGCTGCTGGCACTCAAGTGCTTCGCCACCTGGTCGGTGTTCGACCTGATGCAGCAGTACATGGACGGCACCACGTCGTCGTCGCTGTACGAGCTCAAGCTTGGCCGCCAGAAGTTCGCCGGCGAAACCCACGCCTACAGCGTGGCGTGGGCCGATGACGAAGTCGAGGAGATGCTCGAGAACTGCGACAAGATCATCTTCAATTCCATCGGTCAGCTGCAACGCTTTGCTGCTCAGTCCGAAGGCAAGGTTCGCGGTCTGCGCGTCAACCCGCAGGTCAGCAGCTCGGACTACCAGCTCGCCGACCCAGCACGTCCGTTCAGCCGCTTGGGCGAATGGGACCCGGCGAAGATCGAAGCCGTGATCGATCAGGTCTCGGGGTTCATGTTCCACAACAACTGCGAGAACGGTGATTTCGCCTTGTTCGATCAGATGCTGACCCGCATCGAGGAACGTTTCGGCCACCTGCTGCACAACGTGAAATGGGTGAGCCTGGGTGGCGGCATCCACTTCACCGGCGAAGGCTACGCACTGGACGATTTCTGTGCGCGCCTGAAGGCGTTCTCGCAGACCTATGGCGTACAGGTGTACCTGGAGCCAGGTGAAGCCGCGATCACCCAGAGTGCCTCGCTGGAAGTCACCGTGCTCGATACCCTGTACAACGGCAAGCACCTGGCCGTGGTCGACAGCTCGATCGAAGCGCACATGCTCGATTTGCTGATCTACCGCCTCAACGCCAAGATGGCACCCAACGACGGTGAGCACACCTACATGGTTTGCGGCAAGTCGTGCCTGGCCGGCGATATTTTCGGTGAATACCAGTTCGACCGCCCCCTGGCCATCGGCGACCGCCTGTCCTTCGTGGATGCTGCAGGCTACACCATGGTCAAGAAAAACTGGTTCAACGGTTTGAAGATGCCGTCCATCGTGGTCAAGCAACTCGACGGCAGCGTCGAAGTGGTGCGCGAGTTCGGTTTCGAAGACTACGTTTCCAGCCTGTCTTGAGACAGGCCTCGTCTGTAAGGAGCAACAGGTAAATTGAAGAAGAACGTTCTTATCATTGGTGCAGGAGGTGTCGCCAAGGTGGTGGCCCACAAGTGCGCGCAGCATAACGACGAACTCGGTCGTATCGCCATCGCGTCACGGAACATCTCCAAATGCCAGGCCATCATCGACAGCGTCAAGGCCAAGGGTAGCCTCAAGGTACCCGCCGACATCCAGGCCTTTTCGCTCAATGCCCTCGACGTCGAGGCGACCAAGGCGTTGATACGCGAGACCGAATCGCAGATCGTGATCAATGTCGGCTCTGCATTCCTGAACATGTCGGTGCTGCGCGCTTGCATCGATACCGGCGTTGCCTACCTGGACACCGCGATCCATGAAGAGCCGGGTAAAATCTGCGAAACCCCGCCATGGTACGGAAACTACGAGTGGAAACACCTCGAAGAGTGCCAGGCCAAGAACATTACAGCCATTCTCGGCGTCGGTTTCGACCCGGGTGTGGTCAACAGCTATGCCAAACTGGCGCAGCAGCAATATTTCGACCGTATCGACTCGATTGACATTCTCGACGTCAATGCCGGCTCGCACGGCAAGTACTTTGCCACCAACTTCGACCCGGAAATCAACTTCCGCGAGTTCACCGGGCAGGTGTGGAGCTGGCAGAACAGCCAGTGGACCAGCAACACCATGTTCGAGGTCAAGCGGACCGATGACCTGCCCGTGGTAGGGTCACAAAACCTGTACCTGACCGGTCATGACGAAGTCCACTCCATTTCCAAGAACCTGAACGTGCCCAACGTGCGTTTCTGGATGAGTTTCGGCGAGCACTACATCAACGTCTTCACCGTGCTGAAGAACCTGGGCTTGCTCAGCGAGCAGCCGGTCAAGACCGCCGAGGGCCTGGAAGTGGTGCCGCTGAAAGTGGTCAAGGCCGTGTTGCCTGATCCCGCATCGCTGGCGCCCGGCTACACCGGCAAGACCTGTATTGGTGACCTGGTCAAGGGCACCAAGGATGGGCAGCCCCGCGAAGTGTTCATCTACAACGTGGCTGATCACGAAGAGGCATACGCCGAAACGGACAGCCAGGGCATTTCCTATACCGCTGGCGTACCACCGGTGGCAGCTGCATTGCTGGTCGCCCGTGGCGAGTGGGACGCCAAGCGCATGGTCAACGTCGAGGAGCTGCCAGCCGAGCCGTTCCTCAAGGCGCTTGACGTGATGGGCCTGCCAACCCGGGTCAAGGATGAAAAAGGCGACCGTCCTTGGGACGCTGAAGTCTGATTCATCCAGGAGGGCGCCATCAGGGCGCCCTCTTCATGTATTCATCATCGCAACCCTCTTCTGATTTCTTTACAGCCGTTGAAACCCCCAATAGATCTGGCGCCTTCAGCCATTCATCGGATAACCCACGAATTTGCTCGGATACCCCGCCAGGCGGCGCTGAACACTTGCAATTGACCTTCGCCCTCAATACTGTAT
>CAURYQ010000143.1:0-7375 GCA_963529135.1 uncultured Pseudomonas sp.
GGCGTGGCCATGGGCGGTACCACCTTCCCGACCTACTACCGCAGCATGTACCCCAAGGAAGTGATCATGACCGGGGACATGATGCTGGAGAAGGTCTACCGCGAAGGTGACAAGCTGGTCGCAGTGCTGGAGAACGAGTACACCGGGGCCAAGGAAGAGCGTGTGGTCGATCAGGTAGTGGTGGAGAACGGTGTGCGCCCGGACGAGCAGCTGTACTACGCCCTCAAGGACGGTTCGCGCAACAAGGGCCAGATTGATGTGGAGGCGCTGTTCGCCATCAAGCCGCAGCCGATCCTGAGCCAGCCAGGCGAAGGCTACCTGCTGTATCGCATCGGTGACTGTGTGGCCCAGCGTAACGTGCATGCGGCGATCTACGATGCCTTGCGTCTGTGCAAGGACTTCTGAGCGCACCGCTTTTCTGCAAGCGGGACTGGCCCCCCTGTAGGAGCGGCCTTGCGCCGCGAAAGGGTCGCGAAGCGGCCCCAGCATTTATCAGTACCGAAGATGCTGGGGCCGCTTCACAGCCCTTTTCGCGGCACAAGGCCGCTTCTGCAGGGGTCCGCGCTGGCCTTCGGGGTGGCGCAAGAATTTAGCTGTTGTGGGAGCTTCCCATGTTGAACACTCTTCTACCCATCCTGCTGTTCGCCGCGCTCGGGCTTGCCGTGCTCGGCGCGCTGCGCCGTGTGAACATGTGGCGCCGGGGCCGGCCTTCCAAGGTGAACCTGATCGGCGGTCTGCTGGCCATGCCGCGCCGCTACCTGGTGGATCTGCACCATGTGGTCGAGCGCGACAAGTACATGTCCAATACCCACGTGGCCACCGCTGGCGGCTTTGTGCTGTCGGCGCTCTTGGCGATCCTGGTGCATGGTTTCGGCCTGCAGAGCAGGATTCTGGGCTATGCCTTGCTGCTGGCCACGGTGATCATGTTCACCGGTGCCATCTTCGTATTCCGGCGTCGCCTGAACCCACCCGCGCGCCTGTCCAAGGGCCCGTGGATGCGCCTGCCCAAGAGCCTGCTGGTTTTCGCTGCCAGCTTCTTCATCGCCACCCTGCCGGTGGCGGGCATCTTGCCGGCCAACACCGGTGGCTGGGTGATGGTCGCTATTCTGGGCCTGGGTGTGCTGTGGGGCGTGTCCGAGCTGTTCTTCGGCATGACCTGGGGCGGCCCGATGAAGCACGCCTTCGCCGGTGCCCTGCACCTGGCCTGGCACCGCCGTGCCGAACGTTTCGGTGGCGGCCGCTCCACGGGTCTCAAGCCGCTGGATCTGGAAGACCCCACTGCGCCACTGGGCGTGGAAAAGCCGGTGGATTTCACCTGGAACCAGCTGCTGGGCTTCGACGCCTGCGTGCAGTGCGGTAAATGCGAGGCCATGTGCCCGGCGTTCGCCGCAGGCCAGCCGTTGAACCCGAAAAAACTCATCCAGGACATGGTCATCGGCCTGGCAGGGGGCACCGACGCCAAGTTCGCCGGCAGCCCGTACCCGGGCAAACCCCTGGGTGAGCACGGCGGCCATCCTCACCAGCCCATCGTCAATGGCCTGGTCGATGCCGAGACGCTGTGGTCCTGCACCACCTGCCGAGCATGCGTGGAAGAGTGCCCGATGATGATCGAGCACGTCGATGCCATCGTCGACATGCGCCGTCACCTGACTCTGGAAAAAGGCGCTACCCCGAACAAAGGCGCCGAAGTGCTCGACAACCTGATCGCCACCGACAACCCCGGCGGCTTCGCCCCGGGTGGTCGCATGAACTGGGCGGCTGACCTCAACCTGAAGCTGCTGGCTGACGTGAAAAGCACCGAAGTGCTGTTCTGGGTGGGTGATGGTGCCTTCGACATGCGCAACCAGCGCACGCTGCGCTCGTTCGTCAAAGTGCTCAAGGCCTCGGGCGTCGATTTCGCCGTGCTCGGCCTCGAGGAGCGCGACAGCGGTGACGTGGCTCGCCGCCTGGGTGACGAGGCGACGTTCCAGCAGTTGGCCAAGCGCAATATCCAGACCCTGGCCAAATACAAGTTCCAGCGTATCGTCACGTGCGACCCGCACAGCTTCCATGTGCTCAAGAACGAGTACGGCGCGTTGGGTGGCAACTACCAGGTACAGCACCACAGCACCTACATTGCAGAATTGATCGGCGCCAACAAGCTCAACCTGGGGCAGCACAAAGGTGGCAGTGTCACCTATCACGACCCGTGCTACCTGGGTCGCTACAACGGCGAATACGAGGCGCCCCGCGAGGTGCTCCGCGCGCTGGGCATCGAGGTCCGCGAAATGGAGCGCTCGGGCTATCGCTCACGTTGCTGTGGCGGTGGCGGTGGTGCGCCGATCACTGACATCCCTGGCAAGCAGCGGATTCCCGACATGCGCATGGACGACATTCGCACCACCGAAGCCGAAGTGGTCGCCGTAGGCTGCCCGCAGTGCACGGCGATGCTCGAAGGGGTGGTAGAACCACGGCCGCTGATCAAGGATCTGGCTGAGCTGGTGGCCGATGTGCTGATCGAAGACGACGCCCAGGCACCGGCTGCCAAGCCTGCAAAGACCAAACGTGAACCTGCGGAGGTGCATTGATGAGCGACATCATCCGCCGCGACCCTCGCGCCGAGTGGATCGCCCGTAACCGTCTGCATCCGCTGCATGCAGCCATGCAGACGCAACAGACCAGCTGGATGGGGCCCAACGGCCTGGTACGCAAGAACCCACACGCCAGTGCGGCCGGCTTCATCGGCCCCAGCGGCCTCAAGCGCATTGACCGCAGCGGAGCCCAGCAGGGCACCGGTGGCGGCGCGCGGCGTACCGCTGCTGCCGAAGTCCAACTGCCCTTGCACCAGGTGGCAGAGCCTGCGTTCTACATCGCCGTGGTACCCGACATGGTCGGCGGGCGGCTGGGCAGCCATGACCGCGACTTGCTGGGCCTGGCCCATGGGCTGGCCGGCACTGATGGCGCGGTATTGGCGATCGTGTTCGGCGAGCACAAGGAAAGCAACTTTGCCACGGCAGGCGTGGACCGCTTGCTGGTCATCGAAGGCGAGGCGTATCAGGGTTATGCACCGGAGCAGTTGGTGCAGGGCCTGCGTGCTGTCGACAACCAGTTCGCCCCACGTCACTGGCTGTTGCCAGACAGCCGTACGGGTGGCGGTGAGCTTGGGCGGCGCTTGGGTGCCGCCTTGGGCGAACGCCCGGCAACGCGGGTCTGGCAGGTCAAGGACGGGCAGTGCATCGGCCGTGCCGGCGCAGGCCAGCAGGACATGCAGCGCGCACTGCCACGGCTGATCCTGGCTGCGGCCGAGTGTGCAGAGCCTGTCAGCGAAACCCGTCACGAGGCCTTGCCGGTCGAGTTGTCCGGTAGTGTCGCGCGCAGCATCTCGCGCATCGAGGATTTGGGTTCGGTGGCCGTCGACCCGGCCAAGATCGCCATGGCCGAAGCCGAGTTCATCGTCTCCGGCGGTAATGGGGTCAAGGACTGGGCGCTGTTTCACAAGGCGACCACGGCGTTGGGCGCGACCCAAGGCGCATCACGGGTGGCGGTGGACGATGGCCACATGCCGCGTGATCGTCAGGTTGGCGCCACAGGGACCTGGGTAACGGCCCGGGTGTACATGGCCGTGGGTATTTCCGGGGCCATCCAGCACCTGCAAGGCATCGGCGCCTGTGACAAGGTGGTGGCGATCAACATGGACCCTGGTTGCGACATGATCAAACGCGCCGACCTGTCGGTGATTGGCGACAGTTCGGCGATTCTCCAGGCACTGATCGACGCTGTGGAAAACTTCCGCAATGGCGCCCAGCGCGACGCGGCATAAGGGCATGAGTATGAGTACGAAAGTCATCAGCCTGGTCTCGGTCGGCGCTCACCCCAGCTCCGGTCGCCCACGGCGCGCCGAGCAGGATTCACGTGCAGTTGAATTGGGCCTGCAGCTGGCCGGGGAGGATTTGCAGGTCGTGCATGCCGGGGACCCGCGCGAAGAGGCGCTGCGTGGTTACCTGGGGATGGGCCTTGAGCACCTAGATGTGCTCGAGCAGCCGGCAGGCGCCGATGTGCTTGGCGTGCTAGGCGACTATTTACGAGCAGCCGGTGCCCAGCTGGTGCTCACTGGCAGCCAGGCCGAAACGGGCGAAGGTTCGGGCATGCTGCCGTTTCTGCTCGCCGAGAAGCTGGGCTGGCCGCTGGTTGTAGGGCTTGCCGAGGTGGAGTCCATCGAAAACGGCACCGCCCAGGTTTTACAGGCGCTACCGCGCGGTCAGCGTCGGCGGTTGAAGGTACGCCTGCCGTTGCTGGCGACGGTGGACAACGCCGCACCCAAGCCGCGTCAAAGCGCCTTTGGTCCAGCCCGCCGAGGTGTACTGGCGGCGCAGGATGTGCAGGTGGTGGACGATGAACTGCTGGGCGAAGAGGCTTTGCAGCCCGCGCGTCCACGGCCCAAGCGGTTGAAAGTGATCAAGGCCAAGAGCGGCGCCGACCGCATGAAGGCTGCAACGGCCAAGGCCAGTGGCGGTGGGGGCAAGGTGTTGAAGGACGTCACGCCGCAGGAAGGTGCCGAGGCCATCGTGAAGTTGTTGGTGGAGGAAGGCGTGCTGCGCTGATTGGCACGGCTTGTTACTACCCGCGAGGCATCCAGCGCATTGACTGGCACCGCTCCACCGGTGATCGCGGGTAGACCTCCAGCAGTGTTCGTTGACCGTTGTTGTAAGTGACGATTGGATGTCCCCTCAAAGCTAGGGCATGCTTTGTACTGTTAAATTTGCCAGTTAAAGCGCGCATAAAAGGGTGCTACTGTGGGCCATCTCATGAGGCTCACCTATGAACGATCCATTTCTTCGTAGAACTTACATGAAGGTCCCTGACTCAAGTAGCCCATCGGTTGCCAACTGCTCTTACTCACCCTACGGATTCTATCAACGTTCTATCGCATCGCGGTTAGCCTATACAGGTCAACTGAAAGATGCCGTGACGGGCTGTTACCATCTTGGCAATGGATATCGAGCCTATAATCCCTCGCTGATGCGCTTTCAGGCTGCGGACTCACTCAGCCCTTTCGATAAGGGTGGGCTTAATGCATATGCCTATTGCGGTGGTGATCCAGTCAACCGCATCGACCCTGACGGCCATTTCTTTGGTGTTGCTCAGATAATACTCAGGGTACTGGGAATGGCTTCCAACGCTGTCACGCTCGTCTACAATTTCCTTGGACCTGTACCCGTCAACAGGATCGGTCTTAATGCTGCCCGCCTCAGTACTCTCGGGGCTGTTTCTAGCCTTATGAGTTCTGTTGCGCAGGCGGCTGGAGTTGAGAGTGCTGTATTTGGCGCCAACGTAGGAACGGGGGTCAGCCTGTTGGCAACCTCCGTCAGAGCCGTTAACGCGGCATTCGGGCCGGGTACCAAGCCGTGGACTCAGATTAAGGAGAACTGGAAGTTGATGACTTCTGGAGTGCCGGAAATACCGCCACCGCCCGAGTCAGTTCTAGAAATGGTTTCGACGACAAGACGGAGCGGGTTATCTGAGGAAGTTAGATCTGTCGCCTATGACGTTAACCAAGACCTTTATCGGCGTAAGTTAAGGCCATCAAAGTCTGACGATACGGTTGCTCAAAGACGCCGTAGTGCCCCGCCCATTTTGATACGACAGTCTTAAAAGCGCTGCCACGGCATGTGAGCGCCGTGGCAGTGGCATGGCGACTACTGCGACAACACTTCTTTCAAGTACGGCGCAGGCTCGGCCCCCAAGTTGTTCAGCAAGCGCCCGCTGTACCAGTCGATGAAGTTCACCACACCGAACTCGTAGGTTTTGGAGTAAGGGCCAGGCTGGTAAGCCGTGGAGTTGATACCGCGCTGGTTCTCTTCGGCCAGGCGGCGGTCCTGGTCGTTGGTGGCGTCCCAGACCTTGCGCATGTTCTCTGGGTTGTAGTCCACGCCTTCGACGGCATCCTTGTGTACCAGCCACTTGGTGGTGACCATGGTTTCCTGGGCGCTGATCGGCCACACGGTGAACACGATCATGTGATCACCCATGCAGTGGTTCCAGGAGTGCGGCAGGTGCAGGATGCGCATCGAGCCCAGGTCGGGGTTCTTGATGCGGCCCATCAACTTCTGGCAGGCCTGCTTGCCATCCATGGTCATCGACACGGTGCCCTTGAGCAGCGGCATGCGCACGATACGGTTACGCAGGCCATGGCTCTTGTGCAGGTACGGGATTTTCTCGGCTTCCCAAGCGGCGGCAGAGGCAGCCACGTGGTCCTTGAATTCCTGGCTGGCGCGCGGATCGTTGGTGTCGTCCCACTCCAGCAGCGTCTGCAGCAGCTCCGGGTGCGAGCCGTTGCAGTGGTAGCACTCGCGGTTGTTTTCCAGCACCAGCTTCCAGTTGGCCTTTTCCATCAAGGTGGTCTGCACCGCCACCTTGGCGTTTTCCATGTCGTACGGTTCCATGTAGTGGTCCAGGGTGGCCAGGAACTCGTCGATGGCTGGCGGGTTTTCTGCCAGGCTGATGAAGATGTAACCGCCAGCGACTTTCACGTTCACCGGCTTCAAGCCGTACTGGTTCATGTCGAAGTCGGCGCCCATTTCGGTGCCGGCGAACAGCAGGCGGCCGTCCAGCTCGTAGGTCCACTGGTGATAAGGACATACCAGTTTGGCCACCTTGCCTTTTTCGCTGACGCACAGGCGCGAGCCGCGGTGACGGCAGACATTGTGGAACGCATGCACCTTGCCTTCGGTGCCGCGCACCACAATGATCGGGTTCTTGCCGATCTGCAGGGTAAGGTAGTTGCCCTTCGCCGGAATCTCGCAGGTCATGCCTGCGATCAACCACTCCTTGTGGAAGATCTCCTGCATGTCGATCTGGAACAGACGCTCGTCGGTGTAGAAAGGCTGGGGCAGCGAATAAGTGCGCTCGCGGTTCTGCAGCATCTCGGCAGTCGCCTTGCGTGCAGGTTCCAGTGGATCGCCCAGGCTCAGGGTTGCGGTGACGTCCATCGTGTATTCCTCGGGGCCGTGTGCGGCCGGCAAAAGGTGGCTAATCGTTGTTGTGGTGCCGCAGGGCTGTTAACCATGAACAGCGTGTTGTTTTGCGGTGGAGTGTGCGTCCGAAGGCGGCGTGAACCGTATCCATGGGCGACATGGCCGATTTGAATTACGACGCCGCAACCCTTGTCGTGCGGGGCTGGTCGCGATAAGTACGCCGATGTCGCTGGCAGGAATGTTCAAGGTCGCAAGCTTGAGCATCATCCGAGCCATAAAAAGGCCAACTGTCGGCTGCTGGAGATGAACATGTCCGAAACCTTCCTCAATCCGGTCACTACCCAGACCTGGGCCAACGGCCGCCACATCGTGCGCTGCGTCAAGGTCATCCAGGAGACCTGGGACGTGCGCACCTTCTGCTT
>CAURYQ010000144.1:0-6951 GCA_963529135.1 uncultured Pseudomonas sp.
CCTGCGCCAGTTTGCCGGGCTGAACCTGGAGCGCATCCCCGACGAAACCACCATTCTCAACTTCCGCCGCTTGCTGGAGAAACACGAGCTGGCGGCCGGCATCCTCGCTGTCATCAATGGCTCTGGGCGACCGCGGCCTGTCGCTGCGCCAGGGCACCATCGTCGATGCAACGCTGATCAATGCGCCCAGTTCGACCAAGAACAAGGACGGCAAGCGCGACCCGGAAATGCACCAGACCAAGAAGGGAAACCAGTATTGTGTGTCACGAACACAGGTCAGATGACCTGTGCTGCTGTGCCGAAGATGGAAGTAGGCCTTCCGAAGTCGGCTTGCAGGAGCGGACTTCAAACCACCCGGTGCTGCTGCATCCAAAAGGTGTGGTGGTGAGCGACCGAGGAAAAGTCATCCCTGAGGATGGCAGGTGAGTATGGAGAAGATGAGCGAAAGCAAACCGTCCGATGACGCATCGTTATGCCCAAGGTGCTGCCGAAACTGAGGTGGAGTACTGGCTTCAGGACAAGTCGGGGCGTTACCTGCTTACGGACCCGATGGCAGCCGGTGTATAGGCGGCATGATCTTCATACAGGCTTTGGTACGGAACGTGAGAACCTTGTTCCAGATGCGAAGGAAAATGACAAATGGCCAACACCATGAGGAAGAATACCGATGCTGGAACGAGGGGCGGAGCTTCCCGTAGTAGCGATGAAGCCTCTGTAATGGAGGTGGAGCGAAGGGGCGGCGTTATCCGGCCGACGAGCGTTGCCAACCTCCGGGGATGAGTGGCGTGAGCTCGGCGAAACCTTATGACATAGCGAAACGCACGGTATGGGACGCCTACCAGCAGGTCAGGGCCAACCGCGGTGCTGCCGGCATCGACGATGAAACCATCGCCGATTTCGAGCGGGATCTGTCTAAGAATCTCTACAAGCTGTGGAATCGGATGTCGTCGGGGTCGTACTTCCCGCCTCCGGTCAAGCAAGTAGAAATTCCCAAGGCATCGGGAGGCACGCGCAAGCTGGGAGTGCCCACGGTTGGTGATCGTGTCGCGCAAACCGTGGTCAAGCTTCTCATCGAGCCGGAGCTGGACTCGATCTTCCACTCGGACTCCTATGGGTACCGGCCGGGACGATCAGCGAAGCAGGCGGTGGCGATCACGCGTGAGCGCTGCTGGCGATACGACTGGGTGGTGGAGTTTGATATCAAGGCAGCCTTCGATCAGATCAATCATGGGTTGCTGATGAAGGCGGTGCGCCTGCACATCAAGGAGGACTGGATACTTCTGTACATCGAGCGGTGGCTGGTTGCGCCGTTCGAAACGGATGACGGCATGCGCGTCCCACGCGAACGCGGCACCCCGCAAGGTGGAGTGCTCAGTCCCCTCCTGATGAATCTGTTCATGCACTATGCCTTCGACACCTGGATGCAACGTACCAGCCCCAACTGCCCGTTTGCCCGCTACGCCGATGATGCGGTGGTGCACTGCCGCAGTCGAAAGCAAGCGGAGTACGTGATGCGCTCCATTGCTTCACGGCTGGCTGCCTGTGGCTTGACGATGCACCCGGAGAAATCGAAAGTCGTGTACTGCAAGGACAGTAACCGTCGCGCAGGTTATCCGCATGTGAGCTTTACCTTCCTCGGCTTCACCTTTAGGCCGAGGAAGGCGCTCAGCAAACAAGACCAGCTCTTCACGAGCTTCCTTCCGGGAGCGAGTGCGGATGCCTTAAAGCGGATGCGGCAAGCGGTACGCAGGTGGCGACTCAATCGCCAAACCCACGTGACGCTGGTCGACGTGGCTCGGCTCTACAATCCAGTGATACAGGGGTGGTGGCAATACTATGGCTCGTTCTATCGGACAGCCATGCTTGGCATCTTCCAGCACATTGACCGCGCGCTTGAACGCTGGGCCCGACGAAAATACAAGGCCCTTCATAGGCGCAAGCGGCGCATTAGCCAATGGCTGGACAAGATGCGGACTGTGGTACCCCGGCTGTTTCATCACTGGCGAGTGACCGGGCAGCAAGGTTGGATAACGGGAGCCGTATGACGCGAGAGTGTCACGTACGGTTCTGCGAGCGGCTGCGGGGGCAGTTCCCGCGGCCGACTCACCATTTCGGCAGTGCGACCTGAAAGTCGCATGGGTTTCTGTTCCGCAGGTTAACGCCCGACGGAACCGACTGTTCCACCACTCGTTCCCTACCCAGACAGGCGTGGCCGGTAACAGCCGGGTCTGAAGCTCTGGGGACAATGTAACCGCCGATATTTCGGTAGGTCGAACCGCGAGGCCAGACTGAATCTGCCAGCATCAAGGCGGAGAGGCGCTAGGGATGAACAGGTACCCGCCAACTGCACGGGGGTGATGGTGCTCGCTTGGCGACTGGCTTCTTGCTGGAGGTTAGAGATTGCTTCGGCAATTGCCTTGGTCTGAGCCACATAGCTGCCGGATAGGTTGGCAATCACAATGCAGCAACGCGGTAACTCCAGAGCGGCGCTCATCAGGCAGCTGAGTGTGTAGGTGCTCACGGTAGCCAGCGTACCGCCGCCGATGACAGTAGTGCTCGCGTTTTCAAGGTAGGGCGGCAACTCATCGAGCATGATCAGGGTCGGTTTGTCCCCGATAATTTTCTTCCAGCCAGCCTGATCGACCGCGCGAGGGCCATTGACCCAGTAGGGCTTGATGGCTTCCTCTTCGCCTAGTTGGGTAGTCGCGAATGATGGGGTTGAATGTGCATGCCTGCTTGACTGTCTTGAGCATCTGCTCGACTCCCTGAGAAATACTTAATCGTTGCTCGACTGACTGGAGGGTGGGGTGGGCTGCGGAATGGAAAGCTCCTGACTCACCTGCTGCAGAAACCACTCACGCATGGTCAACCCACGCGCCTTGAGTGCGGCGTAGATCTGCTGCTTTTGGGCAGGATCAACCTCGATCACAACGCGATTGCTAGTTTTCATAGGCATGGGCACCTGGCTTAGGTTTGTAACGTGACGTGATGTTATGTTCGAAGGGGAGGGGCTGGAAGCCCTGGCGTACATTAATTTATTTTCTCTTTTAGGAGCATCTTGAGGTAGGCCCCCGTGGCCTGGCCGTTACTTCTGCCAAGTACTAAAAACGGGGTACCGGCCGGTCATCATGGCCTTCGACTGCTCAGGGTTAAGATCCTGTTGTTGCTCCTGCCAGTTGCCTGATCAGACGAAACGTCCCCGGTATGAGCGGCGGGCTGCTAGTCCAGATGCCGACTCGCCTGGGGACCAGCCCGAATTACACCGGGACTTATGGGCTGAGTGGGCAGCTATCGCAGGAACCACAGCAAGGCTTGCCGTGCATGGAGTCCCAATATTGCCGCTCAGCCTCTTCCCAGTCCCGCAATGCGAAAGCCAGTTCGGTAGCCTGCTTTGCATGGTCATGGCAGCGTCGAATTCGTTTAGGACGGCGGCGTCCATACAGGCCGCAGAAGCAGCGCCTTTTTTGGTTGATTACCCGCCGGGACTTTTCCCACACGCTAAACAAAGGCACTGTTCCGGAGATCACATCCAAGATAGGTCGCTCTTTGGACTTTCTGCGCTTGAGCCCTAGCTGATTTACCGCAAGATCGTTAGCGATTTTGCCACTGATTGCGCTCGCAGCCTTCTGCGCTCGCAGTTGATGTCGAGCTGCGTCGCCGTGTGCCCACGCGGAACCATTCGGCCATCTGCGCAGAGTGCGAGCGCGCTCTTGAAGCTTTAGGTATTTGTAGATTGTCTCAAGCCAGGCACGAGCGGACGGCTCGTCTGAGACAGGAAGCGGATTGGCGCCCGCGTAAAACAGACAGAACGTACCATCATAATTGATGTGCCGTTCCGGGCAAAAGCCTGGCAAGTGATGTGGTGTGCTTTCGCGTGCTTCTATCCATTCACCGTCTTGGCGTAAATGCAGCTTGTAGGGGAGCGTTCTCCCGTCCACCAGCCGAATCGGAAGATCAAGCGTTGCTGTCTGCGGAACGGATGTTACACAGGTACCCCCGAAATCTGGGGCGACCTGTGCAATCAGGTCGAGCGCTGTGCTCAACGGCTGCCGTCTACTTTCTGGCGGGAGTGGGGCTGCACCTGACGCTCATCTGCGCGAATGATGGCGGCGGAACCCGCATAGGCTTCCGAGCGAGCTTGCTTCGCAGATGCGTCCCCATCATCTGCCAGGGCTTCGGTAGCTTCGTTGTAGTCCAGGTGTGATGTCTTACGACTCTTCCCAAACAGGTTCTGCACAGCTTTCGATGCTGCGTCGTAAGCTACTTGCCCGATCGCGGTTTCCACCCCCGAACACGCGCATTGGCGTTTCTCAGACTCGATCACGCTACGCCCGATAGCGCACCTAACTCTATTACCCTTGGCGCCCAGGCGCGTGACGGCTATTGGGCCCAGATCGAAGCCAATCGCGAGGCCGAGGTCGCCGGTTTCAATACCTTCGGCGTTCAGCCGCTCAATTGCGAGATTGAAGCTGCTGCGCAGTGCACCTGCTAGCCGTGTGGCCTCGGATACTGACTTCTCTTCGTCAGTAGTATGCGCGGTGCCGTCACAGGATAGGGCTTGCACGCAGTCTCCGATGAAGCGCACCCGGCGCCCTTCGAAGTCGGAAGTCACGACCCGCTCCAGCTCGGAGCGGATGACATGCAAAGTCCGCACGACATCGTCGGTCTTCTCGTTGATGTGATCGGCCACGTAGGCTGTGAAGCCATCAATATCGGCGTAGAGGCTCACCATCTCCTGTCGCTTCGAGTTGGCCGGAGTCAGCGAGTAAATGTCCATATCACGCAGGGGTGGGGTTTGGCGGGAAAACTGGTAACCGCCAATGGGGTTCTTTTTCAGATCCTCACGCCACTCCTCGACGATCTCGTCGGACGTGACATCCAGCTTGGCCGCATCCTGACATGCCTTGATCTCTATCGCGGTTAGGGCAGATTTTTCCGGCTCATCGCTTTCCGCAAGGCCGATGGCCTTACGAGCATTGTTGGTCAGATAGATACCCCTGGCCTTGTTATTACTGGCCAGTTTCGCGGCATGGTTCGCTGGATCGCCCAGGAACAAGGGTTCGCGGTACCCGCTGCGGCCATTGTTTACAGCAAGAGCTAGGCCGGTATCGATGCCAATTCGAACCTTGGCTGCTGGGATTTGCTCATCGTCGTCGCCCGTCTCTGCAAGCACGTCAATGATCAATTGCGCAGTCGCAACGGCGCGTTGAACACGCTTGGTCTCAGCGCCGGACTCAGTGTTGTACGGCTTAGTGAAAAGGGAGTGCAGCCGCTGACTGTGGAAGTCGACGCGGCGCGCATCAACCTTGTTGAGAATTCGCTTGACTGCCCGGTAGTGCTGGTCAAGAAAGCGCAGCGTGCGCTTGTGACACTCTGTGCCCTCGACTGCAGTGATGTTCAGCATGTCCTCGAGATTCATGATGTCCGCATACATGTGGACCCCATCCACGCGGTACGCGGTACTGGTAGGAATCGATTCCAACGACATGTCGCGCACGTAATCCTTGATGGTGATTTCCTCAACATCAGCGATCTTCTGGTCTATGTGTTTTGCAGCGCGATCATGGTTCCAGCTCTTGCTCATCGATCACTCCTTCGGGTGATTGGGCGCGCTGCAATGCGGTAGGCAAGCGCATGCCAAATTTGCTTGTTGACAGATATCCGTTACTTCGGTCCTAGCTTGTTGAAAATGGTGCGTAGCTGATTGCAGGCTGGAGATAGGCTGGAGGGCAGCTGGTCTTCACTTTTCGTTAGGCGATATCCGATGGTTGTCAGCCCTTTCAGATCTGACGGCAGATGTACCTCGTCACCCCTAGGCTCAAGAAGGAAGGTTCGTGCCCTGCCAAGTCGTCCTACGAACAGGCCAAGCTCGAAAATGACGTTGTCGCGCGGCGTATTCTTGGTTTCCTCGCGCATTGTGACGGAGTCGTCCGGCTGTGCGATTGCGATGGCAAAATCGCACTCGTCCAGTTGCTCTTCGAGGCTTTCAAGGGCGTACTGCGATGCGCGGAAAACGCCTTGTGTCCAGGTCTTTACGAAGAACTTGTCGTGCTCAAGGTTATTCTCGATTGCCCGGGCAATAGGGAGTGCCTCGACCGAGCAAATGATGAATACGTGGGATGACTGATGGGCAGGAAGCACCATGTCGTTTCGCTGGTGTAGTCGATCGACCAGTTGCCGAGTGACCTGTCGCCAAACCGAGGGATACGCGTCCGCAATGGACTTGAAGTCTGCCGCGCTGACCTTCAAGACAATCGAGGGCTCGGTGGCCAGTACAGTAGCAGAGCGCTTCGCTGTTGGGACCAGAGCAGCCATTTCTCCGACGTGATCGCCGCCCCCTCGTGTTGCGACTTCACGATCATGGACCTTCACCTGGAAATGCCCTGTGATGATGAAATAAACCTCGGAGTCCTCCGCGTCCTCGGTAATGAGCACAGCATCCTTAGCGATCTCCTCCAGCGTTCCTACCTCTGCGAGGCGGCGTGCTAGGTCTTGATTTCCGAGTACCAGCTTCTGCTCAAGCAGTACTTCCTCAAGAACGGCGCGGCCTGACGGCCCTTCAAAGCGATCGATCAACTTCCCAGTAGTCATGATGGTGAGCATTCCCTTGCGAAGAGGTTGCGGGGGCGTTCACAGAGAAATGGGGACGTGCGTCACCCTTTCAAGGGGCGCTGAAGAAAAGATCTGGGCATGGCGGGCGCTCAGGGACGCAGGTTCAAACTCTGTTTGATTGCATTCGGGAGTAGTGGGCCGAATGTTCAGTGTCAAACATTTTGTGCTGTAAGACCTGACGTGCTCTGGTACACCTGTCAAACCTTCTCTTGATTGGCGTCAGTTTTTGTCAATCAATGGGGGTGAGTTTGACGGTCAATGGGGAGTCGCCGAAATAGCATCATAGGTAGGGATTACGGGCGATTTGGCGGTGTCAATCGAAGGAACGTAATTTGATAC
>CAURYQ010000145.1:0-6721 GCA_963529135.1 uncultured Pseudomonas sp.
GGCATACATCGGGTTGATGTCCAGGGTGCCCTTGAGGTAGTCGGGCACGATATTGACCGAGTACACGATCGGCGTGAACCAGAACCAAACCTGCATGATGATCGGCACGACCTGGCCTATGTCACGCAAGAACACGTTCAGCACACCCAGCACCAAGCCCAACCCCACGGCGAAGGCCACCACCACCAGGGTCAGGGGCAGCAGCCACAGCATCTGCATGTTGGGTGCGTGGCCCAGCAAGGCGAAGATGATCATGGCGGCGATGAACAGCAACAGGTTGTTGAGCAGGCACGACCCCACCACGATCACCGGCAACGCAATGCGCGGAAAGCGCATCTTCTTCATCAGGTTGCCTTGTTCGATGAACACCGTCAGGCAGCGCCCGACGATTTCCGCGAACAGGTTCCAGGCCAGGATGCCGGCGATCAGGTACAGCGCGTAGGCGTACTTGTTGTCGATGCCGGGCAGGCGTGCGCCCAGCACGTTGGACAGGATCAACGCGTAGATGGCCACCTGCGCCAGGGGGTGGATGATCATCCACAGGCCGCCTAGCTTGCTGCGGGCAAAGCGAGAGATGAACTCATTCTTGATGGAGGTGAGGATGAAGCCCCGGTAATCCCAGACGCCCCGAAACATGCCTAACATAGTTATCCTTGAATCAAACGGGCGATTTGCGCGACGTGCTGCGCCACCAGCGCTTCATCACCGCGGCTTTCCACGTTCAGGCGCAGCAGCGGCTCGGTGTTGGAGCCGCGCAGGCTGAAACGCCAGTCGGCGAAGGCCACGCTGATGCCGTCGGTGCGATCGACGCTGGGGTTTTGCGGCAGGTAGTGGTTCAGGATCTTGTCGATGGTGCCTTTCACATCGGCCACTTCGTAGTTGATCTCGCCGCTGCAGGGGAACTTGGCGATACGCTCGTCCACCAGCTGGGCCAGGGTCTTGCCGGTCACGCTCATCAGTTCGGCCACCAGCAGCCATGGGATGTTGCCGCTGTCGCAGTAGGCGAAATCGCGGAAATAGTGGTGGGCGCTCATCTCGCCGCCGTACACGGCGTCTTCGGCGCGCATGCGCTCTTTGATGAAGGCATGGCCGGTCTTGCTCTGGATGGCCACCCCACCGGCTGCCTCGACCTGTTCGATGGTGTTCCAGGTCAGGCGCGGGTCGTGGATGATCTTGCTGCCAGGGTGCTTGGCCAGCAGCATCTCGGCCAGCAGGCCGACCACGTAGTAGCCTTCGATGAAGCGGCCCTGGTTGTCGAAGAAGAAGCAGCGGTCGAAGTCGCCGTCGAAGGCGATGCCCATGTCGGCGCCGGTGTCGAGCACGGCCTGGCGGGTCAGGTCGCGGTTTTCCGGCAGCAGCGGGTTGGGAATGCCGTTGGGGAAGTTGCCGTCCGGCTCGCCGTTGATGAGGGTGATGTGCAGGGGCAGGCGCGCCTTGAGCAGCTCGATCACCGGGCCGACTGCGCCGTTACCGGGGTCGGCCAGCACCTTCAGCGGCTTGAGCGTGTCGAGGTTCACGTAGGTGAGCAGGTGATCGATGTAGGCGGTCTTGTCGAACGCCTCACGCACCTGGCCTGGCTGGCTGGCAGGCTCGCCAAGGCTGCCGGCTTCGACGCGCTGGCGGATGTCGTTCAGGCCCGTGTCGCCGCTGATCGGGCGGGACTGCTCACGCACCAGCTTCATGCCGTTGTAACCCTTGGGGTTATGGCTGGCGGTGATCATCACGCCGCCGTCGGCCTGGTGGTGGCTGGTGGCGAAGTACACTTCTTCAGTACCGCACAGGCCGATGTCGATCACATCGGCCCCGCCTTCGGTCAGGCCCTTGATCAGCGCCAGGGACAAACCGGGGCTTTCCAGGCGCATGTCGCGGCCGACCACGTAGGTGCGCCCGCCCAGCTCGGCCACCAGGGCGCGGCCAATGCGGTAGGCCACGTCATCATTGAGGTCGGCAGGCACTTGGCCGCGGATATCGTAGGCTTTGAAACAACGGGTCTGGATGGGTGGGTACATACGTCTCACTCGATGCGGTGGCGCCGGGGCGCCGACAGTCTGAACAGGGATAGCCGGCCACGTAGGGCGACCGAAGACCGGCCCGGTGCCTGGCCAGGCACGGCGGGCCGACGGGAAAGCCTGGACTCAGGCGTCGCAACGACCGTAATTGTCCTCGAAGCGAACGATGTCGTCTTCGCCGAGGTAGTCGCCGCTTTGTACTTCGATGAGCACCAGGTCGATCACGCCCGGGTTCTGCAAGCGGTGCTTGTGGCCGGCGCGGATGAACGTGGACTCGTTGGTATTGAGCATCAGCTCTTTATCGTCGTTGACCACCACGGCCATGCCGCTGACCACGATCCAGTGTTCGCTGCGGTGATGGTGCATCTGCAACGACAGGGAGGCCTTGGGCTTGACCACGATGCGCTTGATCTTGAAGCGCTCGCCGTCTTCCAGGGTGGTGTAGGTACCCCAAGGGCGGTGCACGGTGCGGTGCAGCAGGTGCGCCGAGTGGCCGTCGCTTTTCAGGCGCTTGACGATGTGTTTCACGTCTTGCGCATGGTCCTTGTGGGCGATCAGCAGGGCGTCGGGGGTATCGACCACCAGCAGGTCCTGCACGCCGACCAGCGCCGCCAGGCGGTCTTCGGTGGTGACGTAGTTGTTGCTCGA
The DNA here is from genome assembly GCA_963529135.1 of uncultured Pseudomonas sp. Classification (GTDB taxonomy): domain Bacteria; phylum Pseudomonadota; class Gammaproteobacteria; order Pseudomonadales; family Pseudomonadaceae; genus Aquipseudomonas. The sequence continues at coordinate 2,658 of CAURYQ010000145.1, forward strand.
CGCATGGGCCAGCACTTCGCCTTCGAAGCGGTTGCCCGATTCGTCCGGGGCGGTCAGCTCGCTGACGGCGTTCCACGAACCGATGTCGCTCCAGCCGATGTCGCACGGAATGGTCGCGACCTTGCGCGAACGCTCCATCAGGGCGTAGTCGATGGAAATGTCGGGCACGTTGGCGAAGGTGTCGGCGTCCAGCGCCATGCAGCTGTAGCCTTTGGCGGTGGTGTGGCGCGAGGCCTCCAGCGTCTGGGCCACGGCTTGAAGTACATCGGGTGCGTGTTCCTGGAACTGCTCGATGACGGTGCCGACCTGGAAGCAGAACATGCCGGCGTTCCAGAAGTAGTTGCCGGCGGCCACGTAGGCTTCGGCCGTGGCTGCGTCGGGCTTCTCGACGAAGCGCGCGACTTTCAGGCCACCGTCCAGCGCGCCATCGGCGGCCGCTTCGATGTAGCCGAAGCCGGTTTCAGGGTATTGCGGCTTGATGCCGAAGGTGACCAGCCAGCCTTGCTCGGCCAGGTGGACGGCGCGATTCACGGCCTGCGAGAACGCGGCTTCGTCCTGGATCAGGTGGTCGGCGGCCAGCACCAGCATGTAGGCCTGCGGGCCATGCACCTGCTGAAGTTGCAGGGCGGCCGCGGCGACGGCGGCTGCGGTGTTGCGGCCAAAAGGCTCGAGAATGTAACCCTGGGGGTGGCCCTGGGTATTGATGGCACGGTATTCGTCTTCGGTCTTGAACAGCAGTTCGCGGTTGGTGACGGTCAGTACTTCTGCCACACCGTCCAGCTTGGAGGCGCGCAGGAACGTCTTCTGAATCAGGTTTTGCCCATCGGGCAGAGTCATGAACGGCTTGGGATGAGCTTCACGAGAAACAGGCCACAAACGGCTGCCAACGCCACCGGAAAGAATTACCGGGATCAATTCCATATTCGGATCCTTAACAGCCAGTTGAAGGTCTTCAAGTGGCCAGCATGAGTCTTATTTCTGATCGTCGTCGCGCACAGCGCAACGCCGCTAAGTTACGCGCCCAGCGTGAGTAATCCCTGGCTATCCATAGGCTCGAGACGCAAGCATCACGGCGAAGAATACCAGAGAATACGCTTTGTAGCTTGCGCGCAGGCAGCGGCCACGGGGGCCGACATGCCCTACCTGGTGAACGTCTTGCGCAGGTTGCGCAAGGGGATGGTGAGCCGTGGTGTGTATCAGACAACGTCGGCGCCCATCGTTCCGTGAATCGCTCGCATTATCTTGCGATTTCCACCTGGGTTGGCCAGCCGAGCGCTTGCAGGCGCTGCAGCAGAGCCTGGGCCAGCGCCGTTTTCGCACGGGCCTGGCCGTGCACCAGCACGATGCGGGCCGGAGCAAGCTGGGTACCCGTGGCAAAAGCGATCAGCCCTGTCTGGTCGGCGTGGCCGGAATAACCCCCTACCGTCAGCACTTTGGCCCGGATGGGGTACTGCTGCCCGTCGAGGTCCACTTGCGCTACACCCTGCCCTCGCGCGCCAGCCTGGATCACCGCGCCAGGAGTACCGCTGGCCTGGTGCCCGACGAACATCACTTCATGCCGGGGGTCGCCCAGCATGGCCTTGAGGTAATTGACGATCCGCCCGCCCGAGCACATGCCATTGCCTGCAATCACGATCGCGGGCCGGCCGGTGCTTTTCAGGTAGTTGACCACCTGCTGGTGACGGGCGTGGGTGTGCACGCTGATCAGTTGCCCGAACCCGAGCGGGTCACGGCCTGCGGCCAGGCGCGCCCTCGCCTCTTGATTCCAGTAGGGGTGCAGGTCGCGATAGGCCTGGGTGATGCGCTGGGCCAGGGGCGCGTCGAGAATGATCGGCAGCTGCGGCCAGAGCACCGGCTGGGCTTGGACTGATGCGCCGGCATGGCCTAGCAGGGCCTTGCGGTGCAGCACGTCTTCGAGGTCGTGTAGCAGCGCCTGAGTGCGCCCCAGGCTGAAGGCCGGAATCAGCAAGGTGCCGTGGTCGGCGAGCGCACGGTCGATGGCCGCTTCCAGCCGTTGAATGCGGTTACCGGTGGGCGGATGAAGGCGATCGCCATAGGTGCTTTCCAGCACCAGCACGTCGGCATGCTCGGGGGGCTGCAGGGGGCGTAGCAAGGGGTCGTTGCCCGGGCCAAGGTCGCCTGAAAATACATAGCGCTTGTTGTCGGGCCCATGGTGGATGTCGCATTCGACGTAGGCTGAGCCCAACAGGTGGCCGGCGCGCTGCAAGCGAATGGTGCAGGCCACCTGCGGGCTCTGCACCAGCGGGTGCCATTGCCCGAAGGGCAGCGGCACGATCAGGCCCTGCACCAAGGCGATGTAACGGGCCACTTGGGAAGGTTCGCTGCCAATGCTGAGCTTGAAGGCGTCTTCGAGCACCAGCGGGAGCAACGTGGCGGAGGGTTCGCTGCAAATGATGGGGCCACGGTATCCCTCGGCCAGCAAGGCCGGGATGCGGCCCACGTGGTCCAGGTGCACATGCGTGACGATCAGGGCCTGTATGCCTGCGATCGCGAACCCCAGGGGGCTGATTTGTGCGCCTGGCGCGGCATCGGTGCCCTGCTCGGCACCGCAGTCGACCAACAGGCTAAGGCCGGGGCCCAGATGAAGTTGATGGCAGGAACCCGTTACGCCGCGTACAGCGCCGTGGTGGGTAAGGCTGGGGTACTCCATGCTGCACACTCTCGCCGGGGCATAAACGAAGAGGGCAATTAGTCCACGGAGACTGGTGCATTAATAGGCAGACATTTCCTAAAGTAATCTAGGAAAAGCCCTCACTTACCGCTCAGTGCCGCCTCACGTGCCGAGGCACGGATTCTGCGCTTGCTGCGTTGCACGCCATAGGCGCCGAGCAATGGCCCGACCGCCAAGCCAATGACCAAGGCTGCCAGCACGACCACCGCCACCGGTACTTGTGGCGCAACCCAGCCAAACAAGGTCAGTGAGACGGTTTGCTGGTTTTCCAGCACGAAGAACAGCACTACAGCTGCCAGCAGCAGGACGAATAAAGCTGCCAGCGCACGCTTGAGGTTACGCATCGGGTTGCTCCTAGGGGATCAGGTGTGGGCTTCGTCTTCTTCATTGACCCGATCACGCAATTCCTTGCCGGGTTTGAAGTGCGGAACGAACTTGCCTTCGAGGCTGACCGACTGGCCGGTCTTGGGGTTACGACCTACGCGTGGCGCCCGATAATGCAGCGAGAAGCTGCCAAAACCGCGAATTTCGATGCGATCACCGGTAGCAAGGCATTGTGACATCTGTTCAAGCATGGTCTTGATGGCCAGCTCTACGTCCTTGGACGAGAGTAGCCCTTGATGGGTGACAATACGTTCGATCAGCTCCGACTTCGTCATGATTTTCCCTTCGTTATCAAGCAGCTAGATCATTGCTTAACCAGTTTGTAGCACGGTGCGAGGGATTTGAACAGGTCGGTTCTTGACTTGATTGGAAAATTCAAGATAGGAATCCAGCGGAATATGCCCGCAGGCATGAAGCCGCTTGGGTTGGGGGGATCAAGCGGGTTCTTTCACCGTACGTCGGCGATATGGTTGGGATGGGCGCATGGGTTTGGTTAAAAGCTTGGTGAGGGGTAGGTGATGCGTGGGGGCTTGGCGAGGGGGGAAAGGCTTGGGCAGGGGCTGTAGTGTTGTTTGCTTGAGATTGCCGGGGCTGCTGTGCAGCCCATCGCGGCGCAAGGGCCGCTCCCACTTTGGAGCGGTGTTATTGCACCCCTTGTGGAAGCCAGCGCAGGCCCGAACTGCACCCTGTCTGGACACCAGCGCAGTCCCGAACTGCACACTATCTGTGAGGCAGTCCATTTTCCCTGTGGGAGCAGCCTTGCGCTGCGATGGGGCGCGCAGCGGCCCCAGGGTTTCAGCTTCGCAGCCCATATTGCCGGGGCTGCTTTGCAGCCCATCGCGGCACGAGGCCGCTCCTACAATGGTACGGTGTGATTGCACCCTATCTGGACCACCAGGACAATCCCGAATTGCATACTATCTGTGAGGCAGCCCATTTTCCCTGTGGGAGCAGCCTTGCGCTGCGATGGGGCGCGCAGCGGCCCCAG
>CAURYQ010000146.1:0-6391 GCA_963529135.1 uncultured Pseudomonas sp.
GCCCCTGGGTGCGTTGTTGGGCAGCGGCGTGCAATTCATGCCGTACCCGTATGACTATCGCTGCCCATTCGGCCTGGGGGGCGAGGCAGGGGTGAAGGCCAACCTGCATTACCTGGAAAACCTGCTGCTCGACCCTGAGAGCGGGGTGCCGCTGCCGGCAGCGGTGATTCTGGAAGTGGTGCAAGGCGAGGGCGGCGTGATTCCGGCCGACGTCGAGTGGCTCAAGGGCGTGCGGCGCATCACCGAGCAGGCGGGCGTCGCCTTGATCGTCGATGAAATCCAGAGCGGCTTTGCCCGCACCGGGCGCATGTTCGCCTTCGAGCACGCCGGCATCGTGCCGGACGTGGTCACCCTGTCCAAAGCCATCGGTGGCAGCCTGCCCCTGGCGGTGGTGGTCTACCGCGACTGGCTCGACACCTGGAAACCGGGCGCGCACGCTGGCACCTTCCGTGGCAACCAGATGGCCATGGCCGCAGGTTCCGCCGTGCTCGAATACCTGGTCGAGCACCACCTGGCCGACCATGCCGAGGCCATGGGCCAACGCCTGCGTGGGCACCTGCAGCGCTTGCAGGCGAAGTATCCGCAGTTGGGGGACATCCGTGGTCGGGGGTTGATGTTGGGCGTGGAACTGGTCGACCCGCAAGGTACGCCCAATGCCCAAGGGCACCCGCCGGCCAATCGCGAGCTGGCACCGCGTGTTCAGCGCGAGTGCCTCAAGCGTGGCCTGATCCTGGAGCTCGGTGGCCGGCATGGGGCGGTGGTGCGTTTCCTGCCGCCCTTGATCATCAGCGACGAGCAGGTCGACGAGGTGGCGCAGCGCTTTGCTGCGGCCGTGGCTGCGGCTGTGTGAGCGGGGCCGGGGGCCGCGTGCCCCCGGCTGCACCGCCTTAGTCCAGGGTTCTGCCTGCGCGCCAGTACCCCATCAGGGTCAACCACTCGCGCTGCAACCCACGCTCCTTGATCAAGTAGCGACGGATCGCCATGACCGTGGCCGATTCCCCCGCCACCCAGGCGTGAAACGCGCTGCGGGCGCTGCTGGCCTGCTCCCAAAGAATGCGCGAGTCGATATCGACGTCTTCCAGCCTGGCTGTGGGCATCGCATGGCCATGGGGCAGGCTGGCCAGTTCGTGCACCGCATGCAGCATGGCCTGGCCCTGCTCGCAGCCCAGCAGGTCACGGGGCAGCCAGTGCAACTCCACGCCGCTGCCGCGCCGCACATCCAGGCAGTCGGCCTCATACGGCACTTCGATGAACGCCTGTACCGGCAGGTCCGGTTGAGTCACGGCCAGTGATTCAAGAATGCCCGCAATGGCTGGGAGCGCCGTCTCATCCCCGATCAGCAGCACGCTGCGCAGCCCTTGCGGCGGCTTCCATTCGTACCCACCCGGGTCCCCGGCGTAGGCCAGGTTAGGCGCGAGCATCTGCAGACGATCGCCTGGGCGTGCGTGAGTGGCCCAGGCCGAGGCGGGGCCATTGACACCGTGCAGGACAAAATCCACGTCCACTTCCAACGCATCCCGGCGCAGCGCGCGCAATGTGTAGGTACGCATGGGCGGGCGCTGATCGGCAGCCAGCGCGCTATGAGCCGCCTTCCAGTGTTGCTCGACGGGCAACCGGGGAAGCGAACCGTCGGCGGCCGGGAAGAACAGCTTGACCCGTTGGTCCGGAGCCAGGGTGTTCACCTGCGCCACGTCCGGGCCGGTGAACACCAGCCGGGTGAGTGAAGGGCTCAGGCTCAGGCGACGGCTGAGCACCAGGTCGAACAGGCGGTACGGCAAGGCTTGGCGTGTGGTGCCGTCGATCAGACGGCGCAGGCCTTGCTGGAGCGCTTGGGTCATGCGGGCAGGGCTGGGCATGGGATGTTCTCGTGCAGACGACTTTCCTCAGAAACGAGTCGGCGCCCAGGCAAATTAACCGAGGCTCACCAACCGCGACCCGAATTCACCCAGAAGTTGACCGACAGCGAGGTAGACACCGACTCCACCTGATGGAACCAGCCTTCGGGCAAGAACAGCAGGTCGCCGGCTTGCAGCACCACGCGCAGGAACGGCACCTGGCGTGCGGCCGGGAAACGCTGGTAATCGGCGGCATCGGGGTTGAAGTCGCAGCCGTCCAGGCCGCCCTTGGGGCTGGTCGACCAGGTGCCCAGCGCCGGTCGGTGGTGCGGGGCGGCGAGGATGAACGACTTCTGCCCCCAGACCTGGGCGAACAGGTTGTCGGTGTCATCCCGGTGCAAGGGCGTCAGGGTGCCCTTGGGCCCGATCCAGATGCGTGGGGCGATATAGCGCGACCGTTCGAAGTAGTCCGGGAAGCGAATCAGCGCCAGCAGCTTTTCCGGCACGATGTTGTTGCCCATGTAGGCAGGGGTTTCACCGGGCTTGGCCGGTGTGTCCAGCGAGGCGATGAAGTCGGCCATGGAGGTGGAGCGAAAGTCGCGGTCGGTGGAAAACGTCTTCTTCACATAGTCGCCGTGACGGGTGATGCCCTGCAGTTCGGCGAAATGCGCGATGGAGGCTTCACGCCCCATGCTGAACAGCGGCCAATCCTGCAGGGCATCGCTCAACACCAGCGGCATGCCCAAGGGCAGGAAGTCCTGGGTGAAGCGCTCGACCGACAGCTGTGCCCGTGCCATGCGCGGCACCTCGAGCAACGCAGGCTGCGCTGCCGACACCCGTTCGCTGATTCGCGAGGGCGTGGGGTAGCGCTGGTTCATGGCCACCTTGCTGGCCGCCTTGCCTTGCCGCGCGCTGTTGATGATCTGCGGCAGCAGCGTGGCAAGGCCCATGTTGCCGGTGATCTTCAGCCGGGCGCTGGCGAACAGTTCCTCGACATTGGCGGTGCCGCCCATGATGCCCAGAAAGTCGCGCTCGGCCACCTCGATGGTGACGTCCGGCGCTGCGTGGCGCCCGGCACCGGTGCGGCTGTGCTCGCGCACCTCCGACCAGTATGCCCGGTCGTGGGCGAACACGAACTGGTAGACGCCCTCGATGCCAACGCCATGGGCATTGGCGAACAGCTTGCTGAGAATGTTCTGAAGGTCCACGGCCAACCCCTGTCGATCTTTCGTTGTGCAGGGTTAACGAGCGGCGCAGCCATCGATTTAACGAGCGCCTCGCCCGCGTGCGTGGCGCCAGCACAGCGTACGGCGCGGCTAATTTTCTTGCGTCTTCCTACGTCCCGTAGGGATAGCCGAGCCAATGCTCGATACCCAACTGTATGGAAGGTCGCAGATGAATGCCGATAAGTCCCTCAAGCTTGCCCGCCGTTTCATAGAGCTGCCAGTGGACAAGCGTCATCTGTTTCTGGATGGCCTGCGCGCCGAAGGCATCGACTTTTCCCAGTTCCCTATCGCCGCCGACGTGCAGGTCGAAGACCGCGATGCACTGTCCTATGCCCAGCAGCGCATGTGGTTTCTCTGGCAACTCGACCCCCGCAGCGGGGCGTATAACCTGCCCAGCGCGGTACGCCTGAGCGGGCCGCTGGATGAAGCGGCGCTGGAGCAGGCCTTTGCTTGCCTGGTGCAGCGCCACCAGAGCCTGCGCACGGTGTTCGTCGAGCACGAAGACGGCCACGTGCGGCAAGTCCCGTGCACCCAGCCTTTACAGGTGAAAAAGCACAGCCTGGCTGAGCTGGACGCCGATGCCCAGGAGCGACGCGTGCGCGAACTGGCCGAGCAGCAGGCGCTGCAACCGTTCGACCTGGCTGTGGGGCCCTTGCTGCGCGTCACCTTGCTGACACTCGGGGCGCAAGAGCATGTGCTGCTGCTGACCTTGCACCACATCGTGTCCGATGGCTGGTCGATGAATGTGCTCATCGACGAGTTCGTCGCGGCCTATCAGGCCTTCGCTGCCGGCAATGAGCCGGCGCTGCCAACCTTGCCTATCCAGTACATGGACTATGCCCTGTGGCAACGCAAGTGGCTGGAGGCGGGTGAACAGGCGCGGCAGCTGGGTTACTGGCGCGAACAACTGGGCGATGAGCAGCCGCTGCTGGAGCTTGCGACCGACTTCCCTCGCCCGGCAGTGGCCAGCCAGCGCGGCCAGCGACACGAGCTGGTCATCGACGCCGCGTTGGCGGATCAACTGCGGGCATTGGCCCGCCAGCACAACGTCACCTTGTTCATGGTGCTGCTGGCGGCGTTCAACGTGCTGTTGTACCGCCACACAGGCCAGACCGACCTGCGCATCGGCGTGCCGGTGGCCAACCGCAACCGGGCCGAGGTCGAAGGCTTGATCGGCTTGTTCGTCAACACCCAGGTGCTGCGTACATGCTTGCAAGGGCAGCAGTCGGTCGCCAGTTTGCTGGCTGCCGTCAAACAGACCACTGCCGGGGCCCAGGCGCATCAGGACTTGCCTTTCGAACAACTGGTCGAGGCTCTCGATCTGGACCGCAGCCTGAGCCACAACCCGCTGTTCCAGGTGATGTACAACCACCTGCCGAACGTTGCCGACATCGAGGTGATGACGGTAGGTGACGGCCTGGAACTGCGTCCGCTGGAGGCGAGCAGCCGCGCCACGCCCTTCGACCTGACCCTGACCACCTTCGAGCGCGGCGGCCGCCTGCATGCTTCGCTGACCTACGCCAGCGAGTTGTTCGAAGCGGCCACCATCGTGCGCATGGCCGGGCACTGGCTGCACCTGCTGCGGGCCATGAGCGCCGATGCCGGCCAGCAGCTGGATCAGTTGCCTTTGCTCGATGCGCAGCAGGCGGCGTGTTTGCAGCAGCAGGCCACCGGCCCCCAGGCACCGGCTGGGCCCTCGGCACTGGCGTTGTTCGAGGCCCAGGTGCAACGCGCCCCCGATGCCCCGGCACTGGTGTTTGCCGGGCAAAGCCTGAGCTACGGCGAGCTTGACGCCCGCGCCAACGCACTGGCCCTGCAACTGGTCGAACTGGGCGTGGGCGCGCAGGTATGCGTAGGCCTGGCCGCGGGGCGCTCGCTGGACATGGTGGTCGGCCTGCTGGCCGTGTGGAAGGCCGGCGCGGCCTACGTACCGCTGGACCCTGCATTCCCCGCCCAGCGGCTGGCCTACATGATCGAAGACAGCCGTGTGGGCGTGCTGCTCACCCAGCAGGCGCTGCAAGCCAGCCTGCCCCAGGTGGCCGGCGTAACCACGCTATTGCTTGACCCCGCCCGCCCGGAATTCAGTGCGCAAGGGCCGCAGCGGCGAGTCGACGGCGATTCGCTGGCCTACGTCATCTACACCTCCGGCTCCACCGGCACCGCCAAGGGCGTGGCCGTCAGCCATGCCGCACTGGGCAACTACCTGCAAGGCATCTTCCAGGCCTTGCCATTGCAAGGGGCAAGCACCATGGCGGTGGTCTCCACCCTGGCGGCGGACCTGGGCCACACCGTGCTGTTCGGTGCGCTGTGCTCCGGGCGGCTGCTGCACATCATCGAGCAGGACGTCGCCCTCGACCCGCAGCGCTTTGGCGCCTACATGCAAAACCATGCAATCGACGTGTTGAAGATCGTACCGTCGCACCTGGAGGCGCTGCTGGGCGCCGATCAGCCGCAACAGGTGCTGCCTGCACGCTGCCTGGTGCTCGGTGGCGAGGCTTGTTCACCCACCTTGATCGAGCGCTTGCGGGCGCTGGGTCGCTGCGACATCGTCAACCATTACGGCCCGACCGAAACCACCGTGGGCGTGTTGACCCACAACCTCAGCGCGGCAGACAGCCCCATCGTGCTGGGCCGGCCATTGCTCAACACCTGTACTTGGGTACTCGATGCAGGCCTGCAGCTGCAAGTGCCGGGCAGCCATGGCGAGCTGTACATCGGCGGCGCCGGCCTTGCCCGTGGCTACCAGAACCGGCCCGGCATGACCGCTGAGCGCTTCGTGCCCGACCCCTTTGGTGCGCCAGGCGCACGCCTGTACCGCACCGGCGACCGGGTGCGCCGCCTGCCCTCTGGCGAGTTGGCATTCCTTGGCCGGGTCGATCGCCAGGTCAAGCTGCGCGGTTACCGTATCGACCTGGATGAAGTGCTGCTGGTGCTGCGTTCAGCACCCCAGGTGCGCGACGCAGCCGTATTGCTGGTGGGCGAAGCGACCCACGCGCAACTGGTGGCCTATGTGGTCTATGTCAACCCTGATACGCAGGCGCAGCAGGCCCACCTGGAGTCTTGGCTGCAAGCGCGTCTGCCCGACTACATGCTGCCCAGCACCTACCAGGCCCTGGCCGTCATGCCCCTGACCGCCAACGGCAAGCTCGACACCCGCGCGCTGCCGCAGCCGAGCCAGGCCCGTGCACCCCACGCCCACGTGCCACCTGTGACCGAGCGGCAACAGGCGCTGGCGGGCATCTGGGAGCAGGTGCTGAAGGTGCCTACGGTAGGCTTGACCGACAACTTCTTCAGCCTGGGCGGCCATTCGTTGCTGGCCGTGCAGATCGT
>CAURYQ010000147.1:0-6343 GCA_963529135.1 uncultured Pseudomonas sp.
TCTTCCTGATCGCCGAACGCCTGCGCAACCTGGGCAAGTACACCTTCGCCGACGTTGCCTCGTACCGTCTGGGGCAAAAGGAAATCCGCACACTGTCCGCCTCCGGCTCGCTGGTAGTGGTGGCTTTCTACCTCATCGCGCAGATGGTAGGTGCCGGTAAGCTGATCGAGCTGCTGTTCGGCCTGGACTACCACGTGGCCGTGATCCTGGTTGGTATCCTGATGTGCCTGTACGTGCTGTTCGGGGGCATGCTGGCCACCACCTGGGTGCAGATCATCAAGGCGGTGCTGTTGCTGTCGGGCGCAAGCTTCATGGCGTTGATGGTGATGAAGCATGTGGGCTTCGACTTCAACACCCTGTTCTCCGAAGCGATCAAGGTACACGCCAAGGGTGAGGCCATCATGAGCCCAGGCGGGTTGGTCAAGGACCCGATCTCGGCGTTCTCCCTGGGCCTGGCCCTGATGTTCGGTACTGCCGGCCTGCCCCACATCCTGATGCGCTTCTTCACCGTCAGTGATGCCAAGGAAGCGCGCAAGAGCGTGCTGTACGCCACCGGCTTCATCGGCTACTTCTACATCCTCACCTTCATCATCGGCTTTGGTGCCATCTTGTTGGTCAGCACCAACCCGGACTTCAAGGACGCGACCGGCGCTCTGCTGGGCGGTAACAACATGGCAGCGGTGCACCTTGCCAACGCGGTGGGCGGCAGTGTGTTCCTGGGCTTCATCTCGGCAGTGGCCTTTGCCACCATCCTGGCGGTCGTGGCAGGCCTGACCCTGGCTGGCGCCTCGGCCGTTTCCCACGACCTGTACGCCAGCGTATGGCGCAAGGGCAAAGCCAACGACAAGGACGAAATCCGTGTCTCGAAGATCACCACGGTGGCCTTGGGCGTCCTGGCCATTGGCCTGGGTATCCTGTTCGAGAAGCAGAACATCGCCTTCATGGTAGGCCTGGCCTTCTCCATCGCTGCCAGCTGTAACTTCCCGGTGCTGCTGCTTTCGATGTACTGGAAGAAGCTGACCACGCGCGGTGCCATGATCGGAGGCTGGCTTGGCCTGATCAGCGCCGTGACGCTGATGGTGCTCGGCCCGACCATCTGGGTGCAGATCCTGGGTCACGAGAAAGCGATCTACCCCTATGAGTACCCGGCGTTGTTCTCGATGCTGATCGCCTTTGTGGGTATCTGGTTCTTCTCCATTACCGACAAATCCACGGCTGCCGAAAACGAACGTGCGCTGTTTTACCCGCAGTTCGTACGCTCGCAGACAGGCCTGGGTGCCTCTGGAGCGGTATCGCACTGATTCACAGGCATGAAAAAACCGCGCCTTGGCGCGGTTTTTTTATTTCTGCGCTAGATCATGCCGAGTAGCAGTAACACCAGCAAGATCACCAGCACCACACCGACGATGCCGGACGGGCCATAACCCCAGCTGCGCGAGTGTGGGAACACTGGCAAGCCGCCAATCAACAGGAGGATCAGGATGATGATGAGAATCGTGGTCATGGAGGAGTCCTTGCGTGGTTGAGGGTCAAGGGCCCAGGTTGCCGGCCTCTTGTAGTTAATGACCGGTGCCGCTTGTGAAAGATTCCATCGGCGTGTTGACCGTCGTCCCGTCCTTGTGCGCAACAGACGATTCATGGCTGCTCATTCACTGGCCTGATAAGCCCGCGCCCCGCGCGGCGGCTTGATTAGACTGGCGCTACAACTTCAGAAAAAGGCAGTCGCCATGCACAAGCGCATCATGATCACCGGCGCAGGCTCCGGTCTTGGCCGCGAAATGGCCCTGCGGTGGGCGCGCGAGGGTTGGCGCCTGGCATTGGCCGACATCAGTGAACCCGGCTTGCGCCAGACCTTGGACATGGTGCGTGCCGCTGGCGGGGATGGGTTCGTGCAGCGGTGTGACGTGCGCGACTACAGCCAACTGACCGCATTGGCCCAAGCGTGCGAGGAGCACTTTGGCGGCATCGATGTCATCGTCAATAACGCCGGCGTGGCGTCGGGCGGGTTCTTCGCCGAGTTGTCGCTGGAGGACTGGGACTGGCAGATTGCGGTCAACCTCATGGGCGTGGTCAAGGGCTGCAAGGCCTTTTTGCCGCTGCTCGAACGCAGCAAGGGACGCATCGTCAATATCGCCTCCATGGCAGCATTGATGCAGGGCCCGGGCATGAGCAACTACAACGTCGCCAAGGCGGGCGTGCTGGCCCTTTCGGAGAGCCTGCTGGTGGAGCTGCGTCAGCTCGACGTGGATGTGCACGTGGTCTGCCCGTCGTTTTTCCAGACCAACCTGCTGGACTCGTTCCGTGGGCCGGACCCCGCCATGAAAGCGCAGGTTGGCAAGCTGCTGGAGGGCTCGCCCATCAGTGCCAGCGATATTGCCGACTGCATCTATCGCCAGGTGGGTGAGGGGCAGTTCCTGATCCTGCCCCATGAGGCAGGGCGTCAGGCTTGGGCATTGAAATGTCAGGCGCCCGAGAGGCTGTATGACGAAATGGCCGACATGGCTGCAAAGATGCGTGCCAAGGCTCGAACGCGTTAAAAATTAAGGCCTCTCTGTAAGAGAAATTACCCGGCTGCGTCGGGTCTTTCTGAATCACGGTGGAAGTATTGAGTAGCCCAATGGCTACGCCGCACGCTCCGGTTTTCCCTTTCGCTGGAGGACCAGAGCATGTTGGTAATAGGACGCGAAGTGGGCGAGGTCATCATGATTGGCGATGACATCCGGATCATGGTGGTCGAGACCCGGGACGGGATGGTGCGCTTTGGCGTCGATGCACCTCGGGAGGTGCCCGTACACCGCGCCGAGGTCTACAGACGCATCAAGGAAACGCAGCGTGCCAAGGCGCGTAGGGCGCACAAGGCTTCATAGGCCCGTGCGGGAATCACTCCAGTAATTCACGCGGCACGTCGTGCTTGGCCAGCAACTGGCACTGCTGGCTCTCGGGGTCGAACAGAATGAATGCCTGCCCCTTGGCCAAGGCTTGGCGAACCCTCAGTACGCGGGTTTCCAACGGTGTGTCATCGCCGTTATCGGTGCCGTCCCGGGTCACGAAGTCCTCGATCAGGCGGGTGAGGGTGTCGGCTTGCAGGTGTTCGTAGGGTATCAGCATGGGTAACGATGTCTGAATGAGTTGTAGGCATCCTACGCGAATTCGATGAAGCGGGGGCCGCTAGGCGGCCCCACCATACCCATCAGGTCTTGTGACCTATCAGGCTGTCCACTGCAGGCACGCGGGTGTCGCTCTCCATCTGCGCATCATGTTCGAGCTGGTGACTGAAGCGCTCCAGGGAGGCATTGGCTGGCTGCGAGTCGCTGGCGAAGACGGGCGGGCTCAACAGGTACGCCGAGAGCAGCTGGCTCAGGGCGGCCAGGCTGTCGATGTGCGTACGTTCGTAGCCATGGGTGGCATCGCAGCCGAATGCAACCAGCGCCGTGCGGATATCGTGGCCCGCGGTCACTGCCGAATGGGCGTCACTGAAGTAGTAGCGGAACAGGTCGCGGCGTACCGGCAGTTCCTGATCGCTTGCCAGCTTGAGCAGGTGTCGAGACAAATGATAGTCATACGGCCCGGACGAATCCTGCATGGCCACGCTCACGGCATGTTCGCTGGAGGCCTGGCCGGGGGCTACCGGAGCGATGTCGATCCCGACGAACTCGCTGACATCCCAGGGCAGCGCCCCGGCGGCGCCCGAGCCGGTTTCCTCGGTGATGGTGAACAGAGGGTGGCAGTCGATCAGCGGCTGCCGCCCGCTTTCCACCACCGCCTTCAGGGCGGCCAGCAATGCGGCTACCCCGGCCTTGTCGTCCAGATGGCGGGCGCTGATGTGGCCGCTGTCGGTGAACTCCGGCAGCGGGTCGAAGGCCACGAAGTCGCCGATCCCCACACCCAGCGCCTCGCAGTCGGCTCGGGTGGCGCAGTAGGCGTCCAGGCGAACTTCAACATGGTCCCAACTGATGGGCATTTGGTCGATGGCGGTGTTGAAGGCATGCCCGCTGGCCATCAGCGGAAGCACGCTACCGCGGAACACCCCCGTGTCGGTGAATACGCTCACGCGGCTGCCTTCAGCGAATCGGCTGGACCAGCAGCCCACGGGTGCCAGTGCCAGGCGACCATTGTCCTGCACCTGACGCACGCTTGCGCCGATGGTGTCCAGGTGCGCGGAGACGGCGCGGTCAGGAGAGCTCTGCCGCCCTTTGAGGGTGGCGCGAATGGTGCCGCGCCGGGTCAGTTCATAGGGGATGCCCAGCTCGTCCAGGCGCTCGGCCACGTAGCGCACAATCGTGTCGGTGAAGCCTGTAGGGCTGGGGATGGCGAGCATTTCCAGCAAGACGCGCTTGAGGTACTCGAGATCGGGTTCGGGATGTCGTTCGGACATGTCCAGGCCTCCGGTCGGTTGAAGAGTGGTTGGATGATCCGGTCGTGTAGGTCGAGCGGGAGCGGCGCTGGTGCCGAACTCCCCTCGAGCTAAGCAGGGTAAATCAGGCCAGCGGCCTGCTATGGGGGAATAACAGGTCGATGAAGCGTTCTGCCGTCGGTTGTGGCTCGTGGTTGGCCAACCCCGCGCGCTCATTGGCTTCGATGATCACGTAGTCGGGTTCGCCGGCATCCTTGACCATGAAGTCCAGGCCCACTACGGGAATCTCCAGCGCCCGCGCTGCACGGATAGCCGCATCGGCCAGGGTCGGGTGCAGGCGCGCAGTGACATCTTCCAGCGTGCCGCCGGTGTGCAGGTTGGCGGTACGCCGCACGGCCAGGTGCCGGCCTGCGGGCAGGACGTCATCGAAGCCAAAGCCTGCCGCTGCCAGGGTGCGTTCGGTTTCATCGTCCACCGGGATCTTGCTCTCGCCCCCGGTGGCTGCCTGGCGCCGCCGGCTCTGGGCATCGATCAATTCCCGAATGCTGTGCGTGCCATCGCCTACGACTTGCGCCGGGTGGCGAATGGCCGCAGCGACCACTTCATAACCGATCACCACGATGCGCAGGTCATGCCCGGCATGGAAGCTCTCCAGCAACACGCGGCTGTCGAACTGGCGGGCGTGCTCAACCGCTCGGGTGACGTCTTCGATCGTGGTGAGGTTGACTGCCACTCCTTGGCCTTGTTCCCCGTCAACGGGCTTGACCACCACCGCGCCGTGGTCTTCCAGAAAGGCCAGGTTATCGTCGGCGTTACCGGCCAACTGCTGGGCTGGCACCTGCAACCCGGCAGTGTGCAGAGCGTGCTGGGTCAGGCGCTTGTCCTGGCACAAGGTCATGGTCACGGCACTGGTCAGGTCGCTGAGCGACTCTCGGCACCGTACACGGCGCCCGCCCAGG
Organism: uncultured Pseudomonas sp.; assembly: GCA_963529135.1. Lineage (GTDB taxonomy): Bacteria > Pseudomonadota > Gammaproteobacteria > Pseudomonadales > Pseudomonadaceae > Aquipseudomonas. Next base: position 5,314 of record CAURYQ010000147.1, read on the forward strand.
CTGAGGGTGAACAGCCCGGCGGCTGCATCGCATACCTGCACTTCGATACCCCGGCGCAGGGCCTCGTCGACGATGATCCGCGCATAGGGGTTCAGGTCGGCCTGCGGGCCGGGGCCCAGGAACAGGCGTTCGTTGATGCCGTTCTTGCGCTTGACCGCAAAGGTGGGCAGGTTGCGAAAACCCAGCTTTTCGTAAAGGCGCTTTGCCTGGCGGTTGTCATGCAGCACCGACAGGTCCAGGTAGGCCAGACCGCGACTCATGAAATGCTCGATCAGGTGGCGCACCAGCACCTCACCCACGCCAGGGCGCGTGCAGTGAGGGTCGACGGCCAGGCACCACAGGCTGCTGCCGTGCTCCGGGTCGTCGAAAGCCTTGGCATGGTTCAAGCCCATGACGCTGCCGATGATTGCGCCGCTGTCTTCGTCTTCGGCCAGCCAGTACACAGGCCCGCCCAAGTGCCGTGGGGTGAGCAGGTCGGGATCGACCGGCAGCATGCCGCGTGCCTGGTAGAGCGTGTTGATGGCTTGCCAGTCACTGGGGTTCTGCGCACGACGTACGCGAAACCCGCGAAATATGCGTTGGGCCGGGCGGTAGTCGGTAAACCACAGGCGCAGCGTGTCCGAAGGGTCCAGGAACAACTGCTGCGGCGCGTAGGCCAGCACCTGTTGAGGTGCGGCCACGTACAGGGCGATGTCGCGCTCGCCGCGACATTCGCCCAACAGGTCTTCGGCCAGCTTGGCCGGGTCGGCATAGGTATGCCCGATCAGTAGCCGTCCCCAGCCGCAGTGCAGGGCACGCGGCTGGTCCTGTGGCTCGCTGCCATCGCCCGCAAGGCGTGCCTGCAGGCGCTCGTAAGAGGGCGCCTGGCCGCGCAGCAGGCGCTGGCCATAGGCCGTTTCGTGGGCTTTCATGGGTTCAGAGTCCTTGTTCGGTCAGCCACAGGTTCAGCGCCGCCAATTGCCACAGTTTCGAACCGCGCAAAGGGGTGAGCTGGCCGTGCGGGTTGCTCAGCAGACGGTCGATCATGGCC
>CAURYQ010000148.1:0-6342 GCA_963529135.1 uncultured Pseudomonas sp.
ATCAAGATCAAGATCAAGATCAAGATCAAGATCAAGATCAAGATCAAGATCAAGAGCAAGAGCAACGACATTCAAAGAGGTAATGGATGGCCAAGCTGTAGTTTGAGGTAGATGAAGCTTTATATTGAGGGCCATACTGCCGTCGCAACACTCGCTCATGGGATTGCGCTGACACTGACCCTACAGGTCAGCCCCTGGCGAGTAAGCGAGCACTCAACTCGCCAAGCCCCAACCTCTTGCCGCCAAACGCCGACCACCCGACAACGCCAGCCCCAAAGAGCCAACTTCAGCAGATTGCGATTTCCCCGCTATTCAATCGGGCTGAAGCACGGTATCTCTGGCTTCATCGAGCATCCCCGGGTAATCCAGGGTGTAATGCAACCCCCGGCTCTCCTTGCGCTGCATCGCCGAGCGAATCATCAATTCCGCCACTTGCGCCAGATTTCGCAGTTCGATCAGATCCCGACTGACCTTGTAGTTACTGTAAAACTCGTCAATTTCATCCAATAACAACCGCACCCGATGCTGAGCCCGTTGCAAGCGCTTGTTCGTGCGCACGATGCCCACGTAGTCCCACATGAAGCGCCGCAACTCATCCCAGTTGTGCGCAATGATCACGTCTTCGTCCGAGTCCGTCACCTGGCTGGCGTCCCATCCGGGCAAGGCTTCTGGCTTGCTCACATTCGCAAGGTTCGCCTGGATGTCGGCCGCAGCGGCGCGGCCGTAGACGAAGCATTCCAGCAACGAATTGCTGGCCATGCGATTGGCACCGTGCAACCCGGTGAAGCTGGTTTCACCAATCGCATACAGCCCCGGGACATCCGTGTGTCCGCGATCATCCACCATCACGCCACCACAGGTGTAGTGCGCAGCCGGCACGACAGGTATCGGCTGGCGGGTGATGTCGATGCCAAAACCCAGGCACCGCTCGTAGACGGTCGGGAAGTGGTTCTTGATGAACTCGACAGGCTTGTGCGAAATGTCCAGGTAGACGCAATCGATGCCCAGGCGCTTCATTTCATGGTCGATCGCCCGCGCTACGATGTCTCGCGGTGCAAGCTCTTCGCGCGGGTCAAAGCGGGGCATGAAGCGTTCGCCGTTGGGCAGGCGAAGCAGGGCGCCTTCGCCACGCAGCGCCTCGGTGATCAGGAAGCTCTTGGCCTGTGGGTGGTACAGGCATGTGGGATGAAACTGGTTGAACTCCAGGTTTGCCACCCTGCAGCCGGCCCGCCAGGCCATGGCGATGCCATCGCCGCAGGCGCCATCAGGGTTGCTGGTGTAGAGGTAGACCTTGGCCGCACCGCCGGTGGCGAGCACGGTGAAGCGCGCGCCGAAGGTGTCGACCTCGCCCGTGGTGCGGTCGAGCACGTAGGCGCCCAGGCAGCGCTCGCCGTCCAGGCCCAGACGCCGCTCGGTGATCAGGTCGACGGCGACCCGCTGCTCGAGCAGTTCGATGTTCGGTCGCCGCCGCGCCTGTTCGAGCAGCGTGGCGAAGATCGCCGCGCCGGTGGCATCGGCGGCATGGATGATACGACGGTGACTGTGCCCACCCTCGCGGGTCAGGTGGAACTGGAAGCTGCGATCGCCCCCGTCGGTCTCGGCGTCCCGGGTGAAGGGCACGCCTTGTTCGATCAGCCACTCGATGGCCTCGCGGCTGTGCTCCACCGTGAACCGCACGGCCGTCTCGTTGCACAGGCCGCCGCCAGCGTCGAGGGTGTCCTCGACGTGCGACTGGACGGTGTCGGCGTCGTCCAGCACGGCCGCGACGCCGCCCTGGGCCCAGAACGTGGAGCCGTTGGCCAGGTCGCCCTTGCTCAGCACCGCGATGCGCAGGTGCGCGGGGAGGTTCAAGGCCACGCTAAGGCCGGCAGCACCGCTGCCGATAACCAGGACATCGTGTTGAAGGTGTTGGCTCATGTCAGGGCACTAGTATTCTTTGGGAGGGGCGCGGCACAATAGTCACGCGCAGGTGGCATTGTGAAACCATCGTGAATCCAGACCGGCTGTCTTTATAGCAGTCACGCCCGCCCGATTTCCATGGGCGTCGTCAGGAAGGCCGATCTTTGTGGGAACTTTCTGCATGGGAAGTCTCTCAATAGAAGGCTGCCCACACGTCATGATTGCCGCGGCGACACAAGCGAAGCGCCCAGCCGGGCAGCTTGTGTATCGAAGACCAGACTATCGACGTGGCAGGCCGTGAGCGCGCTGCGTCTTCCATGCGAGCCGTCAGAGGTCGCAGGAAACTTGCTTGAAGGGGGAGAACTTTTGCGCGAAGCCCGAGTCTATGGTTGCAAGCCTGAGCGATGGCCGTTGCAACGCTCCTTCAAGATCACTGAGGAGTGTTCATGCTAACCCAGGAAGAGGATCAGCAGCTTGTCGAACGCGTACAGCGGGGCGACAGGCGAGCGTTTGATCTGTTGGTGCTCAAGTATCAGCACAAGATTCTCGGGTTGATCGTGCGGTTCGTGCACGATACCCACGAAGCCCAGGACGTGGCTCAGGAAGCCTTCATCAAGGCTTACCGAGCGCTTGGCAACTTCCGCGGCGACAGCGCGTTCTACACGTGGCTGTACCGCATCGCCATCAACACGGCGAAGAACTACCTGGTGTCCCGCGGTCGGCGGCCGCCAGACAGCGACGTCAACTCCGAGGATGCGGAGTTCTACGACGGCGATCATGGTCTCAAGGATCTTGAGTCCCCTGAGCGTTCGTTGTTGCGGGATGAGATCGAAGGCACCGTCCATCGGACCATCCAGCAATTGCCCGAAGATTTGCGCACTGCCCTAACATTGCGCGAATTCGACGGTCTGAGTTACGAGGACATTGCCAGCGTCATGCAGTGTCCGGTGGGTACCGTGCGTTCCAGGATTTTCCGCGCTCGGGAGGCCATCGATAAAGCCTTGCAACCCCTGTTGCATGAAACCTGAGACAGCGGCTACAGCCAAGAGAGGAACCGCCATGAGTCGTGAAGCTTTGCAGGAATCGCTGTCCGCGGTAATGGATAACGAAGCGGACCAACTGGAATTGCGTCGGGTATTGAATGCCGTCGACGATGCCGAAACCCGTGCCACCTGGTCGCGTTACCAGGTTGCCCGTGCAGCCATGCACAAGGAGCTGCTGCTGCCTAACCTGGACATCGCCTCGGCGGTATCCGCGGCGCTGGCTGACGAAGCCGTGCCTGCCAAGGCCAAGCAAGGCCCATGGCGCACCGTGAGCCGTGTGGCCGTTGCCGCGTCGGTTACCCTTGCCGTACTGGCAGGTGTGCGCCTGTACAACCAGGATGACATCACTGGTGCTCAGCTCGCTGCCCAGCAGCCTGTGCAGCAAGGTGTGACCGTACCGCAGGCCCAAGGCCCTGCCGTGCTGGCCGGTTACAGTGAGAGCAGCGATCAGCCGACAGGTCCCATGGCCAACGGCGTGCTGCAGAACCAGGCTGGCTGGGACCAGCGCCTGCCAGGTTATCTGCGTCAACATGCCCAGGAGTCCGCTCTGAAGGGTACCGAAACCGCACTGCCTTACGCCCGCGCAGCCAGCCTGGAAAACCGCTAATTAGGGAGGCTCATGCGCGCGCTACCTCTCTTGTCGCTGCTGCTTGGCAGCTGCATGATGGTGCCAGCATTGGCAGCCAATTCCTCGCCGCAAGCGAACGAATGGCTGAACAAGCTGGCACAGGCCGAGCAACGACAGAGCTATCTGGGCTCCTTCGTTTACGAACGTAACGGCAGCTTCTCAACCCACGATATCTGGCACCGCGTCCAAGAAGGCAAGGTCAGCGAGCGGCTGCTGCAGCTCGATGGCACCGCCCAGGAGATCGTGCGCGTCGATGGCAAGGTGCAATGTGTCAGTGGCGGTCTTGCCGAGGGCATCTCGGCACCGCCAGACAGCGCTTCACGTCACCTCGATCCGCTCAAGCTCATGAGTTGGTATGACCTCTCCGTGACCGGCAAGGCCCGCGTTGCAGGTCGTGACGCGGTGATCGTGTCCCTGGCACCGCGTGACCAGCACCGTTATGGTTTCGAACTGCACCTTGATCGGGCCACAGGCCTGCCGCTGCGCTCGCTGATGCTCAACGAGAAGGGCCAGTTGCTCGAGCGTTTTCAAATGACCCGGCTTGAGCCCCGCATGCCGACCGATGACGATCTGCGCCCCAGTTCGGCCTGCAAGCCTGTAGTGGCAGCAGCACCCAGTGGTGGTGCGGTGTCCGGGTGGCGTTCCGATTGGCTGCCTTCGGGGTTTGAAGTCATCAACAGCGCCATCCGGCGCGAACCTGGCCAAGCGGGGCCGGTCAGCACCCTGATGTACGATGACGGGCTCGCGCGCTTCTCGGTGTTCATCGAGCCTGTGAAAGGAGAGGCTGGTGCTGATGTACGTACCCAACTGGGCCCGACATCGGCGGTATCGCGCCGGTTGAGTACGCCCAAAGGCCCGATGATGGTGACCGTTGTCGGCGAGATTCCGCTTGGCACGGCTGAGCGTGTGGCATTGTCCATGCGTCCCCAGGACGCGCAGGCAAGCCACTGATCAGAGGCTAGCGCCGCATGTTCCTGTCAGGGGCGTGGCTTTTTGAAATGAAATTAAAGCATTGTCATTTGCAATCTGACGGCAAATTTTCTATAGGTCAGGCTTCTGGGAGTCTGGCCTTTGCTGCGTTGTGCAGGGTCGTTTCTTAATTACCGCTCGTTGTGACGGGAGCCGTATGTCCATACCTCGTTTGAAACCCTACCTATCGTTCTTCGCGGCCGTGCTGATGCTCGGGCAGGTGCTGACGGTCCAGGCTGAAGAAGCCCTGCCGGACTTCACGACACTCGTCGAGCAAGCCTCACCGGCGGTGGTCAACATCAGCACCAAGCAAAAGCTTCCGGATCGCCGTATCGCTGCGGGTCAGATGCCTGATCTCGAAGGCCTGCCGCCGATGTTCCGCGAGTTCTTCGAGCGCAACATGCCCCAGCAACCGCGCTCCCCGCGTGGCGACCGCCAGCGTGAGGCACAGTCCCTGGGGTCGGGCTTCATCATCTCCAGCGACGGTTATGTACTGACCAACAACCATGTGGTAGCCGATGCCGACGAGATCATCGTGCGCCTGTCCGACCGCAGCGAGCTGCAAGCCAAGCTGGTGGGCACCGACCCTCGCACCGATGTCGCGCTGCTGAAGGTTGAGGGCAAGAACCTGCCCACCGTCAAGCTGGGTGATTCGGAGAAGCTCAAGGTCGGCGAGTGGGTGCTGGCCATCGGCTCGCCATTCGGCTTCGATCATTCGGTGACCAAGGGCATCGTCAGTGCAAAAGGCCGCACGCTGCCCAACGACACCTACGTGCCGTTCATCCAGACCGACGTGGCCATCAACCCGGGCAACTCCGGTGGCCCGCTGTTCAACATGAACGGCGAGGTAGTGGGTATCAACTCGCAGATCTTCACGCGCTCTGGTGGCTTCATGGGGCTGTCGTTCGCCATTCCAATCGACGTGGCCATCGACGTTTCCAACCAGTTGAAGAAAGACGGCAAGGTCAGCCGTGGCTGGCTGGGCGTGGTGATCCAGGAGGTCAACAAAGACCTGGCTGAATCCTTCGGCCTGGACAAGCCGGCCGGCGCGCTGGTGGCCCAGGTTCTGGAGAACGGCCCGGCTGCCAAAGGCGGCCTGCAGGTCGGCGACGTCATCCTGAGCATGAATGGCCAACCGATCGTCATGTCCGCCGACCTGCCGCACTTGGTGGGTGGCCTGAAAGATGGCGCCAAGGCCAAGCTCGACATCATTCGCAACGGTAAGCGCCAGACCTTGGACATCAGCGTTGGTGCACTGCCTGACGATGACGCCGACATCGGCGCCGGTGCCGGTGACAGCAATGTCGAGCGCAGCAGCAATCGCCTGGGCGTTTCGGTAGCCGACCTCACGGCCGAGCAGAAGAAATCCCTGGAGCTCAAGGGCGGCGTGGTCATCAAGGAAGTGCAGGACGGCCCGGCCGCGTTGATCGGCCTGCGTCCAGGTGACGTCATCAGCCACCTGAACAACCAGGCCATCGCTTCGGCCAAGGAGTTCACGCAGATCGCCAAGGAGCTGCCGAAGAACCGCTCTGTGTCCATGCGCGTGTTGCGCCAGGGGCGCGCCAGCTTCATCACCTTCAAGCTCGCCGAGTAAGCGGGAACGACACAGGAGAAGGGCAGCGGCAGCTGCCCTTTTTCATGTGCAGTGACAGGTTCTGGTGAAGCTGCAGGTGACAGCCGGGCAGAGGAATCTCCCACATCCCGGCAGCTTCAGGTACAATTGCCGGCTATTTTTCGGCGGGCGTCCGGCTCGCAGCCTTTTCCGAGTGTTGACCCGTGAGTGATTTGAGTCATATCAGCAAT
>CAURYQ010000149.1:0-6198 GCA_963529135.1 uncultured Pseudomonas sp.
AGGAGAGTACTGTGTCGCGTAGACGCGTCGTGGTCACCGGTATGGGCATGCTGTCGCCACTGGGTACCGATGTACCGAGCACTTGGCAGGGCATTCTGGCTGGCCGCAGTGGCATCGGTCCGATCGAGCATACGGATCTTTCTGCCTACTCCACCCGTTTTGGTGGCTCGGTCAAGGGCTTCGAGGTTGAGCAGTACCTGTCTGCCAAAGAGGCTCGCAAGCTTGATCTGTTCATTCAATACGGCCTGGCAGCTGGTTTTCAGGCGGTGCGCAATGCTGGCCTCGAGGTAACCGACGCCAACCGTGAGCGCATTGGCGTGGCCATGGGGTCGGGCATCGGTGGCCTGACCAATATCGAGGAAACCAGCCGCACACTGCATGACGCGGGCCCTCGGCGTATCTCGCCGTTCTTCGTGCCAGGGTCGATCATCAACATGATCTCCGGCTTCCTGTCGATCCACCTGGGCCTGCAAGGCCCGAACTACGCCATCGCTACGGCCTGCACCACCGGCACGCATTGCATCGGCATGGCCGCCCGCAACATTGCTCATGGTGAAGCCGACGTCATGATTGCCGGCGGCGCCGAGATGGCGGCCTGTGGCCTCGGTATGGGCGGCTTTGGTGCCTCGCGCGCGCTTTCCACGCGCAACGACGAGCCTGCGCGCGCCAGCCGGCCCTGGGACAAGGGGCGTGACGGTTTCGTGCTGTCCGACGGTGCCGGTGCGTTGGTGCTCGAGGAACTCGAGCATGCCAAGGCACGGGGCGCGACCATCTACGCCGAGCTCGTAGGGTTTGGCATGAGCGGTGATGCCTACCACATGACCTCGCCACCTGAAACCGGCGAAGGTGCGGCCCGGTGCATGGCCAACGCCTTGCGCGACGCCGGTGTGCAGCCGCAGGAGGTCAGCTACATCAACGCCCACGGTACCTCGACCCCGGCCGGGGATCTTGCCGAGGTGGCGGCCATCAAGCACGTGTTCGGCGAACACGCCTACAAGCTGGCCGTCAGCTCCACCAAGTCGATGACCGGCCACCTGCTGGGGGCTGCTGGTGCAGTGGAGGCCATCTTCAGCGTGTTGGCGATCAACAGCCAGATGGCGCCGCCAACCATAAACCTGGATGAGCCGGACGAAGGGTGTGACCTGGACTTTGTGCCGCATCAGGCCCGTAGCATGCCGATCGACGTGGTGTTGTCCAATTCGTTCGGCTTCGGTGGTACCAACGGCTCGCTGGTGTTCCGCCGGTTCGCCGAGTGATGCAAAGCTGGGTCGATGGCCTGCCCCAGGCTGCGATCAACTTGCACAATCGCGGGTTGGCGTACGGGGACGGTCTTTTCGAGACGTTCGCCGTACGCAAGGGTCGGCCCGCACTGCTGGACGAGCACATGGCTCGTCTGGCGCTTGGCTGTCAGCGCTTGTGCATCGCCACTGACGTCACACTGGTGGCTGATGAAGTAAGGCGCTATGCAAGCCAACTGGGCGAGGGCGTGGCCAAGCTGATCCTCACCCGCGGTGACAGCCAGCGCGGTTATGCACCCGCCGCTGGCGCCACGGCGCGGCGCATCCTGCAAGCCAGTCCACTGCCGAGCTACCCGACAGAACATGCCCAATCAGGTGTGCGTTTGTTCATGTGTCAGACCCGGCTTGGGGAACAACCCTTGCTGGCAGGGCTCAAACACCTCAACCGCCTCGAGCAGGTGTTGGCACGTTCCGAATGGCAAGATGCCGAGCATGCCGAAGGGCTGATGCGTGATGTGCAGGGCCGGCTCATCGAAGGGGTGTACAGTAATCTGTTTCTGGTCAGGCAGGGCGTGCTGCTCACAGCGGACCTCGGTCGCTGCGGGGTGGCAGGCGTGATGCGTGGCGCATTGCTGGAGCGAGCCAAGGCGATGAACATCCCGGTGCAAGTGCGTGACCTGGCGTTCGATGAACTTGGGCAGGCCGATGAAGCATTCGTTTGCAATAGCGTCTACGGGATCTGGCCCGTCCGCGCCGCAGGCGCGCTAAACTGGCCGCCTGGCCCGCTCACACGCAAGCTGCAGGCCGTTGCCCGTACGTTACTGGAAACCTGAATTCGTGAGACGTAAATTCCTGCTGCTGCTGGAGATGTGCCTGATCGCCGTGGGGTTGACCCTTGGCTGGTCGGCCTGGAAGGTGTATTCAGTGCTTGAGCAGCCTGTGCAAGTGACACAGGAGCGCCTGCTCGATGTACCCAATGGTGCCACGCCCAACCGCATGTTCTATCGCATGCAACAAGAGGGCCTACTGGACGATGCGCTCTGGCTGAGGTTGTATTGGCGTTTCAACATGGCCGGGGTCCCGCTGCACACGGGCGAGTATCGCCTGACCCCCGGCATGACCGTGAAACAGCTTTTCGACGCCTGGCAGCGTGCCGATGTGGTGCAGTACAACCTGACCCTGGTCGAAGGATGGACTTTCCGGCAAGTGCGCGCGGCCGTTGCCAAGCATGAAAAGGTCAAGCAGACGCTCGACGGCCTCACCGATGCCGAGGTCATGGAGAAGCTGGGACATGCCGGGGTCTTCCCGGAGGGCCGCTTCTTCCCGGACACCTACCGCTTCGTGCGCGGCATGAGCGATGTGGAACTGTTGCAGCAAGCCTATATGCGCCTGGAAGAGGTGCTGGCGCGCGAGTGGGCCGCGCGCGCCCCTGATCTGCCGTACCGTGATCCGTACCAGGCACTGATCATGGCGTCGTTGGTGGAGAAGGAAACCGGCATCCCACAGGAGCGCGGGCAAATCGCGGGTGTATTCGTTCGCCGCCTGCGCCTGGGCATGATGCTGCAGACCGATCCGACGGTCATCTATGGCATGGGCGAGCGCTACAATGGGCGCATCACACGCGCCGATTTGCGCCAGCCGACGCCCTACAACACCTACACCATGACGGGTTTGCCGCCCACACCCATTGCCATGGTGGGGCGCGAGGCCATCCATGCGGCGTTGAATCCGGCTGATGGCAGCAGCCTGTACTTCGTCGCACGGGGTGACGGCAGCCACGTATTTTCCGATGACCTGGACGACCACAATTCTGCCGTGCGCGAGTTCCAGCTCAAACGGCGCGCAGATTATCGCTCAAGCCCTGGCGCCACGCAGTCGGCCCCTTCGGTCGATGAGACGCCGTCCGGCTCATCCCAAGCGGGTGAGCCTGAGCCGGCGGATGATTCATCAACCCCGGCCAGTGCGCCTGACCGCGGCAAGGCCGATAGCGACCAGGCGAGTGAACCGTCGACGTCCGACGCCCCCCATTAAGGACTGTTTGTGAGCGGCTTGTTTATTACATTGGAAGGCCCCGAAGGCGCGGGCAAGAGCACCAACCGTGAATACCTGGCAGCGCGTTTGCGCGAGCACGGCCTGGACGTGGTTCTGACCCGCGAGCCAGGTGGCACGCCACTGGCCGAAAAAATTCGCGAGCTGCTGCTGACGCCCAGCGATGAGGTCATGCACGCCGACACCGAGCTGTTGCTGGTCTTCGCTGCGCGAGCGCAACACCTTGCCCAGGTGATCCAACCGGCCCTGGCGGGCGGAACGGTGGTTCTGTGTGATCGGTTCACAGATGCTACGTATGCGTATCAAGGGGGAGGGCGCAGCTTGCCCGTCGAACGTATCGCTACCCTTGAGCAGTTCGTGCAAGGAGACCTTCGCCCTGACCTGACCCTGGTATTCGATCTGCCCGTCGAAGTAGGTCTTGCTCGCGCTGCAGCGCGAGGGCGGCTGGACCGGTTCGAGCAGGAAGGGCAGGCGTTTTTCGAGGCAGTGCGTCGTGCTTACCTGGCCCGTGCCGCCGCGGCGCCGCAACGCTACACACTGCTGGATGCTTCGCAGCCCTTGGTAGCGGTGCAGCGGGCCATAGACAAGTTGCTGCCAGGCATCGTGGAGCGTTGCCGTGGCTGATGCCTACCCCTGGCAGCAGACGCTTTGGGAACAACTGGCTGGCCGCGCCCAGCATGCCCATGCGTATCTGCTGCATGGTCCCAAGGGGATAGGCAAGCGTGACCTGGCCGAGCGTCTGATGGCGCGGCTGCTGTGCCAGCGGCCCATCGGTATTATGGCTTGTGGCCAGTGCAAGTCCTGCCACCTGCTCAAAGCCGGTAGTCATCCAGACAACTTCATGCTCGAACCTGAAGACGTGGACAAGCCGATCAAGGTGGACCAGGTTCGTGAACTGGTTGCGTTCGTCGCGCAGACGGCGCAGTTGGGGGGGCGCAAGGTCGTCATGATCGAGCCTGTCGAAGCCATGAACATCAACGCGTCCAACGCATTGCTCAAGAGCCTCGAGGAGCCTTCGGGCGATACGGTGCTGCTGCTGGTGACCCATCAGCCGAGTCGCCTGCTGCCCACCATCAAGAGCCGCTGTCAGCAGGTGACGTGCCCGTTGCCGACAAAGGCCCAAAGCCAAGCCTGGCTGGCCAGCGCCTTGCCTGACAGCGATGAAGCCCAGCGCGACGATCTGTTGACACTTTCTGCAGGCTCGCCGTTGTTGGCCCTGAGCCTTCACAACCAAGGCGTACAGGAGCAGCGCGCCCTGGTTGCCGAAGGCGTGAAGAAGCTGCTCAAGCAGCAGCAGTCGCCCAGCCAGCTGGCCGACGCTTGGGCTGCCGTCCCGTTACTGTTGCTGTTCGATTGGTTTTTCGACTGGGCTCAGTTGATCCTGCGTTACCAGTTGACTCAGGATGACGACGAACTCGGCATGGCCGACATGCGCAAGGTGCTGCAGTACCTCGCGCAAAAGAGTCGCCCGGCCAGTGTGCTCGACGTTCAGGCCTGGATCCTGGAGCAGCGTCAGAAAGTGCTTGGCAAGGCGAACCTGAACCGTGCGCTGCTGCTCGAATCGTTGCTGGCCCACTGGCTGCAATTGCCGGCTGGCCGCTGACCCTCATTCTTATTTGTGTGTGTACCCATGCTTGTAGATTCCCATTGTCATCTTGACCGTCTTGACCTCAGCGCCCACGAAGGCTCACTCGACGCTGCCTTGCAGGCGGCGCGGGGCCGTGGGGTCGGGCACTTCCTGTGCATCGGTGTCAGTGCCGAAAACGCAGGTGCAGTCAAAGCGTTGACCGAGCACTACGACGATGTAGATTGCTCGGTCGGCATTCATCCTCTGGACCTCGCGCCCGGCGAAACGCCTGCCCTGGACTGGCTGCTGGCCGAGCTGGCCCATCCGCACGTGGTGGCGATTGGCGAAACCGGCTTGGATTATCATTACGAGCCGGAAGCTGCCGAACTGCAGCAGGCCTCATTCCGGTTGCACCTGGAAGCTTCGCGGCAGACTGGGAAACCGGTAATCGTGCATACCCGAGCGGCCCGCGCCGACACGTTGGCGTTGTTGCGCGAGGCGAGTCTGCCTCAGGCAGGTGTATTGCACTGTTTTACCGAAGATTGGGAAATGGCCGAGGCGGCCCTGGATCTTGGGTATTACATCTCGCTGTCGGGGATTGTGACGTTTCGCAATGCCGATGCGCTGAGGGAAGTGGCACGGCGGGTACCGGCGGATCGACTTCTGGTCGAAACCGACTCACCGTACCTGGCGCCTATCCCTTATCGGGGGAAACCTAACTTGCCGCAGTATGTACGGGAAGTGGCGGAGTATGTGGCTTCGTTGCGAGGGGCCAGCTATGAGCAGTTGGCCGAGCAGACGACGACCAATTTCAAGCGGCTGTTTCCTTTGGCAAGGGTTCGGTAGGGCGCGGTTTTTAAGCTAACCTGCCGTTGCCGTTGCCGTTGCCGTTGCCGTTGCCGTTGCCGTTGCCGTTGCCGTTGGAGTGCTTTTGCTCTTGCTTCTAAGCGCGCGGTAGTTCAGGCACCGCAGATCGCGACTTCAGGAGGCCGAGCGCAGGGCTTGCGGAGGGAGGTGACAGGCATGGATGCCTGTCAAGCGCTGGGCCCCAGGATGGGGCCTGCAGCGCGGTCCTCCCGGGAGCAAGCCCGGAGCGAGGGGACCCCGGAGCGCAGCGTAGGGGCCGGATGATAGGAGCAGGCGGTTTTTGCTTACTTTTTGACAAGACAAAAAGTGAGCCGCCGTAAGGGCGGAAAGGTGACTATGCGCCACCCTCGCTAATGAATACCAACTTGCTATATGCGCCCATGCTTTGAAGTTTGAAGTTTTAGTGTTGGGTGTGGGTTTTTAAATAGAGCATAGTCCATTTGCGATGGCGACGCTTAATCACCTTTTCGCCCTTAC
>CAURYQ010000150.1:0-5751 GCA_963529135.1 uncultured Pseudomonas sp.
CAGTTTTTTAAAAGATATAATTAAAATCTGGGGCCGTTGCACGGCCCATCGCGGCCCAAGGCCGCTCCCACAAGGGGTTGAGAAACATAATGATGTATGTAAGGTAGTTAGTCTAGACCGTTGGGTCAGCGGCAATTACCGGCTTTTCGATAGCCAGCAGCCTGAGCTTCGACCTCGGTGGCAAATGCCACCTGGTTCTTGGGCGCGACCTGGTGATAGCCGGGGCACCCGGCGGACAGGTGATACACATGGCTGTTGCGGTTGCCCAGCACGGCGCCGACGGGCGCCGGGCCTGCCACGGTGGTGCGAGCGGGCGACGCGAGCGAGGGCTGTACACCATCACCCTTGGGGGAGTAGTTCAAGGTCCATTTGCGCTCGCCCGTCACGAAGGGATTGGCGTGGCCCATGATGGCGGCTATGCGTCGGTCGCGTTCTTTTTCCCACGCGGAAACAGGGTGCTGTTTGTCCCATGCCATCAGCAACTGTTGCTGTTGGCGTGACATGTTCAACCGATAGCGATCGAACATGTAGAACGTGGTACGGGCCACCAGGCCCTTTACTTCATCCCTGGGTTCGGCCGCACGCTGGGCGAAATCTACCTTGGTGGTGCACTGGCCATACTCGCCGTCGTTGCCGCTGACCATGCCGTAGTTGAAGTTGCTGCGGTCACCGTTGACCTCGCCCACGGCGGGGTAAAGGTTGAAGAGGTCGGCCTCCATGGCGCGGAACACGGGGTCACTGTCCACGCAATGCTCGCGGCCGCCGTTTTTCCAGCACTGGCGTTGGTTGCCAAAGGTATGGGCCGGCACGATGTGTTCCCATTCGGTGCGTTCGGCGCGGTTCTGCTGCTTGCGGGTCTGGTAACCGCACGAAGCCGCGTCGATCCGCCCACCTGACTTGCCCACCCAAGCCCATTGGCAGCCGCAATAGAGATCGCCCATGGCGCTTTTGCCTTGGTCCATGTAGACCTGCTGCCGGGCCACTACCTTGGCTTCCGCGAAGGTGGAGGGCGGGTTGGCCCAGGCAGGGCCGCTTAGAATCAGAAGTAGATGAAGGGCGTAACGCAGTGATTTCATGGGTAAAGAATACTGAGAATGCAGGAGGGCGCATTGTAGTACTTTCACCCGCTGCAGGCAGTACGCATTGACTCCACGTGTAGGAAAGCGGGTAGTCAATGCGCACGGTGCAGACGTGGGGCTATTTGAAACCCGTTACCGCATGCGGCACATAAGGCGCTTCGAGCCGTGCAATGTCGTCAGGCGTCAAGTGCAGGTCGAGGGCGGCCAAGGCGTCGTCCAGGTGCTCGGGCTTGGATGCACCCACGATAGGTGAGCTGACGCCGCGCTTGCCCAGTACCCAGGCAAGCGCCACCTGAGCCATCGGCACGCCGCGGTCCTGCGCGATCTGTTCGACTACGTCGATGACCCGGCCGTCTTCGTGTTCGGTGTTCGCGTAGAACGACTGGCCGGAAATGTCGGTGCGGGTGCGTTCGGTCTGCTGGCCATTGGGGCGTGTCAGGCGACCGCGCGCCATGGGGCTCCAGGGCATCAGGCCGACACCTTGGTCCAGGCACAGCGGAATCATCTCGCGTTCTTCTTCGCGGTACAGCAGGTTCAGGTAGTTCTGCATCGACACGAAGCGGCTCCAGCCGTTGCTTGCGGCCACCTGCTGCGCCTTGGCAAATTGCCAGGCGTACATCGACGAAGCACCGATGTAGCGTGCCTTGCCTGCTCTGACCACGTCGTTGAGCGCCTCCATGGTCTCTTCGATGGGGGTGTCGTAGTCCCAGCGATGGATCTGATAGAGGTCGACGTAGTCGGTGCCCAGGCGCAAAAGGCTGGCATCGATGCTGTTCATGATCGCCTTGCGCGACAGCCCCTGCTCGTTGGGGCGGCTCGCGCCCTGCCACATGTTGGCCGGGTAAAAGACCTTGGTGGCGATGACGGTCTCGTCGCGCCGGGTGAATTCCTTGAGCAGTTTGCCCAGGATCAGCTCGGAGGTGCCTGCCGAGTAGCTGTTGGCCGTATCGAAGAAATTGATGCCCTGCTCGACGGCATGTCGAACGATCGGCCTGCTTGCGTCCTCGCCCAGGGTCCAGGGGTGAGTGCCTGCATCCGGCTCGCCGAACGTCATGCAGCCCAGGCACAACCTGGAAATGTCCAACCCGGTGGTACCCAGTTTCACGTATTGCATCGGTGTCTCCTCGTCAGGCTTGGAATAGGTGCAGCGTACCCTCCTTGAGGGTGCGGGCACATTCCGTGTTACTGCAACTGGGACCTGCAAGAATTCACAAGCGCAGCAGGGGCTTGATCTGCTGATGCAGAAAATCGGTTACCGCCTTGATACGAGGGGTGGCGCGCACGTCTTCGTGAACAGCCAGCCAGATCTCGATACTCATGGTCTGCTCAGGCGGGCCAGCGACGACCAGTTCGTGCTCCTGCGCCATGAACGCTGGCAGGCAGGCGATGCCGATACCGCCGGCGCAAGCTTGCGCCTGAATTCGCAGGTCGTTGCTCAGCAGGGCAAAGGGCTGTTGGTCGGCCTGTCGGTTCAACCACTGCTGCTGCGGCGAATGGGCCTGGGAGGCGTCGTAGCCGATGTAACGCCGTGCCGGGCCGCTTGCGCGGTAGTCGGCGCTGGCATACAGGCGATAATCCAGATGCCCGAGCAGGCTCACGACAAGGGTGGGTTCGACCGGTCGTGACAGGACGATGCTGATGTCGGCCTCGCGCCTGGCCAGGGAAGCCCGGGACTTGCTACCGACCAGCCTGAGACGCAGCTGGGGATACTGCTGGTAGAGATCCCCAAGGCGTCTGGCGATGATGCTGCCGAGCAAGGCCGGCGGTGCCGAGAGGATCACTTCACCTTCAACCGCTTGTTGACCGGCGTTGGCGAAATGTTCGAGCGCAAAGGACGACGCGGCCATCTGCCCGGCCAGCTCGCCCACACGTTCACCGTCCTCGGTGAGTACATAGGCCCGCGCGCGGCGGTCGACCAGTTTCAGGTTGAGCGAAGCCTCGAGGGAGGCGATTCGGCGGGCGACGGTGGCGTGGTCGACCTCCAGGGCCCGGGCGGCGGCCGAAAGTGATCCGGTCGCACAGAAGGTTGAGAAATGGCGTAGGTCTTCCCAATCGAACATGAGCAGGCTCTGCAGTGGCGTGGTCCGAGGCGGCAGCGTACCGCCTCACGGTGCCAGCCGCAGCTAGCGTGTTGGCAAGGGCCGCCATGCGGCCCGGTTTCGGGTAGGTGATTGACTTGATCACGCGTGCCGATGGGAGGGCTTACCTGCACGCCGCCAGCCGTTCACGGCGCTTGCCTCAGGCGCCGCCTTTCATGCGCCGCGCCAGCAGGTAGAGGCCAAGGCCCAGCAGCGCCGTGGCCGCACCGATGTAGCCGGTGCTGGTCCAGCCAAACCCCGCGGTGATGGCCATGCCACCCAGCCATGGGCCCAGTGCGTTGGCCAGGTTGAAGGCCGCATGGTTCGACGCGGCAGCCAGGCTCGGCGCTTCGTGGGCAATGTCCATCAGGCGGATCTGCAACGGCGCTGCCAGCGCGATCATGGTGCCGACCAGGCCGATGCCCAGCAACAGGCTCCACAGGTTCGTCGCGGCAAAGGTGAAGAACAGCAGCACCGCCACCGACCACGCCAGCACCAGCCCCACGGCGCGAAACTGCAGGCGGTCGAACAGCTTGCCGCCAACGATGTTGCCGATGATGCCACCCACGCCGAAGGCTGCCAGGCCGAACGGGATCCACTGGGGCGCTACGCCGGTCACCTCCAGCATGGTCGGGGCCAGGTAGCTGAACACGCAGAACATGCCTGCGAAGCCGATGGAGGCAATACCCAGTGCCATCCACACCTGGGGCAGGGTGAAGGCTTTGAGCTCCTTGCGCGGGTCGCTGCGCACCTCATCATGCCGTTGGGGCACGAAGCGCCAGACCATCGCAATGGTGCACAGGGCGATCAGCCCGACCAGCACGAACGCCGAGCGCCAGCCGAAGTACTGGCCCAGGAAGGTGGCAATCGGGTTGCCCAGCAACATGGCCAGGGTGAGCCCCATCATGACCCGAGCCACGGCACCTGCGCGCTGATTGGTGGCCACCATGCTGGAGGCCACGACCGCGGCGATACCGAAGTACGCCCCGTGGGGCAGGCCGCTGATGAAGCGGAACGCAATCAGCCCGGCAAACGACGGCGCGAAGGCGGTGGCCAGGTTGCCCAGTGCATACAGCGCCATCAGCATCAGGAGCATGTGCTTGCGCAGTACCTTGGCCCCAAGAATGGCCAAGGTCGGCGCCCCAACCATCACACCCAAGGCATAGGCGCTGATGGCATGGCCGACCTGGGGCTCGCTCAGGCTCAGGTTGCTGGCGATATCCGGCATCAGGCCCATGATGGCGAATTCGCCGGTGCCGATGGCGAAACTGCCCAAAGCCATGGCAGCTTCCATTTTCACAACGGTGCTCTTGCCGGGAAGCGGGGAGGGTTCTTGAACTGACATCTTGCTCCTTGAAACATGCTGAAACGTTCCAGGGATCATATGGGTTCGCGTTCCAAGCGTCGAGCCGGGGTTTGATCGACACGCCCATGCAAGGGCGTCGAGGCTGGGCACTCAGGGGGTGGAGTACAGATGTACTCAAGGTGCTCAACGGTCCAGGTACTGGCTCTGCCCGGCAAAATCGATGAAGCGCTGGCTGGCCAGCGACAGGTATTCCCCCGACCGCCAGCACAGCCGGAAACTCATCTGCTGGGCAGGCTCGAACGGCACCCCGATGATGCCAGGGGTGCGCAACTGCACCGAACGCAGCAATGTGGCCACCCCCATGTTGTCCAGCGCGGCCTGAACCACCAACGAGACGAAATTGCTCTGCAGGGCCACCTTGTAGGTGATGCCGTGCGCAGCGAAGAAGGCATCGAGCAACTGTCGCTGAACGAATGTACGGTCGAAGACCACCATATCGGTGTGGCGCAGGTCCTCGGCGGTCAGGTGCGCTTTGCCAGCGTACGGGTGGTCGGGGTGCATGCAGGCCAGCATTTCATCGCTGCCCAGCAGGATCGATTCCTTGTCCGAGGGCACGCGCCGGGACTCGAGCAGCGCCAGGTCGATCTCGCGTTGCTCCAGGCGCTGGCCAATGTCTTCGGCGCTGCCTTCGAAGACCGTCATGGCGATGCCCGGATAGAGCCGGCGGAAGGCGTTCATCAACCCAGGGACGTAGTGCAGGCCGAACATGGGCGGGATGCCTAGCCGCACCTCGCCACGCTTGAGGTCGGCCATGTCGCGCAACGCCTGCCGGGCCACATCCATTTCGCGCAAAGCCGCTGCGATGCGCGGCAAAAACTGTTCGCCTTCGGCCGTGAGCACCACTTTGCGCGTGGTGCGATTGAACAAGCTCACGCCCAGTTCTTCTTCAAGGCGGGTTACGGCCATGCTCAGCGCAGGCTGGGCAATGTGCAGGTGCTGGGCAGCCTTGGTAAAGCTGCCTTGGCGCACGATTTCAACGCAGCAACGTAGCGCCTTGAGGTTCATCGATGGTTTTCCAGAATTGATAACGTTTTGTGATGCTCAGCATCATAACAATATATTTAATATTATTAACGCCAGGGCCTACGATGCGCGGCACTGAGACATCCTGCAACATCTCAGTCACGCAGCCAGCCGGCTGCATCCTCCCTGGATCTTGAGGTAGTACCCTAAATGGCCAAGGCCGCCGATGTCGTTGTGCAATGCCTGGAAAACGAAGGTGTCGAGT
>CAURYQ010000151.1:0-5747 GCA_963529135.1 uncultured Pseudomonas sp.
CGCCACCCGCGTTTATTTCTAACCCCGTGTGGGGGTGTTGTGGTTGGGGGGGGCTGGGCGGTGCCCCGACCTGGCCGGGCCACGGCACTGCCCAGGTTCAGCGGTTGAAGCGTTCGACCAATGAATATTGACTACCGGCCGTGCTGTTGAGGGCCTCGCTCAACACTGCCGAGTGTTGAGCCTGTTCGGCAGTCTGGTCAGCCAGATCGGCAATGGTGCTGATGTTGCGGCTGATTTCGTCGGCGACTGCCGTCTGCTCCTCGGTGGCAGCCGCAATTTGCGTGGCCATGTCGGTGATGTTGGCCACAGCTTCGCTGATGCCCACCAGCGCCTCATCTGCCTGCATGACCCGATTGACACCCTCCTGGGCCTGACGATGGCCACTTTCCATGGTCGTCACGGCGTTGCTGGCAGTTTGCTGGAGCTTGGCGATCAGGCCATGAATCTGACCGGTGGACTCAGCGGTACGCTGCGCCAACTGCCGCACTTCGTCGGCCACCACCGCGAAGCCTCGTCCCATTTCGCCAGCCCGGGCCGCCTCGATAGCCGCATTCAACGCCAGCAAGTTGGTCTGGTCGGCAATGCCCTTGATCACATCGACCACTCCGCCGATCTCGTCGCTGTCCTTGGCCAACTGTGTCACGGTCTGCCCCGTTTCCCCGACAGCGGTCGACAGCCGTTCGATGGCTGCCCGGGTCTCACCGGCAATCTGCCGGCCCTGGCCGGTCAACCGATTGGCTTGCTGGGTGGCATCGGCGGTGCGTTGCACGTGGTTGGCCACTTCCTGGGTGGTCGCGGCCATCTGGTTCACGGCCGCCGCTACCTGTTCGGTTTCCACGCGTTGGCGCTCCAGGCCCGACGAACTCTTGTGCGCCAGCTCATCGGACTGACGAGCCTGATCGCTCAAGTGTTCGGCGCTGTCCTGAAGACGCGTCAGGCACGTTTTCATACGGGCGTCCTGGCTGAGCATGGCCATTTCCAGGCGCGCCTGCACGCCACGGCTGTCGGTGTACATCTGCGCGATCAGGGGATCGGAGGTGGTTTGCTCGGCAAGTCGCAACAGGCGTTTCAGACCACGCTGTTGCCAGGTCAGCCCCAGCAGGCCCAGCGGTACCGACAACCCGGCCGCCAAAGCGAAGCCCCAGGAGTGCCCGAGCCAATTGCCGATCAGAAAGCCGATCTGGCTAATGAGGATGAATGGCAACCAGTCCTGCAATATGGGTAACCACCGGTCACGGCGTGGCACTGCGGGTTTACCCTGGTTGATGCGCTGATACAGGGCTTCGGCGCGACGAATCTGCTCGGCGGAAGGCTTGACCCGCACCGATTCGAAACCCACGACCTGGTTATTGTCGAAAATCGGCGTGACATAGGCGTTGACCCAGTAATGGTCGCCCGACTTGCAGCGATTCTTGACGATGCCCATCCACGGCTGGCCCTGCTTGAGCGTCTGCCACATGTGGGCAAAGACGGCTGGCGGCACATCGGGATGGCGCACCAGATTGTGCGCCGCGCCCATCAATTCGTCCCGGGTGAAACCACTGATTTCGATGAAGGCATCGTTGCAGTAAGTGATCACACCTTTGGCATTGGTGGTGGAAATCAACCGCTGCTTGGCAGGGAAAGTCCGTTCTCTCTGGGTAATCGGCTGGTTGTTGCGCATGGCTAGGATGTCCGCAGGGCTTTGGACTGGTATCGGCACGGTGCGCGGTTTATTGAGGGAATATTTCCGGGGCTTGATCCATGACAGTGCAGGGCGGGCAGGGGTGGGCTATCGGACAGTCTGGTTGGTGCCGCCCCCACGGGCAGGAGCCTGGCTGATCGCGAGACCGATTACTGTGGGTCTGAAACGAGAAAAGTGGCTGCCTGCGCGCAGGCAGCCACTTTGCAAGGTCTACGCAGCGATCAGCTGGCGCAGGACGTAGTGCAGAATGCCACCAGCCTTGAAGTATTCCACTTCATTGAGGGTGTCGATTCGGCAGAGCACCTCGATATGTTCCTGTTGGCCATCCTCACGAGTGATGGTCAACGCCAAGCTCATGCCGGGCTGGATGGCGGTGCCATCCAGGCCAGTGATATCGATTTGCTCCCTACCGGTCAGGCCAAGCTGCTTACGATCCTGTCCAGCCTTGAACTGCAAGGGCAGCACGCCCATGCCGACAAGGTTGGAGCGGTGGATGCGCTCGAAACTTTCAGCCAGCACTGCTTTGACACCAAGCAAGTTAGTGCCTTTGGCAGCCCAGTCGCGGCTGGAGCCTGTGCCATATTCCTGGCCGGCGATCACCACCAGTGGCGTGCCGTCCTGCTGGTAGCGCATGGCTGCGTCGTAGATCGAGAGCTTTTCGCCGCTTGGCACATGCACGGTGTTGCCGCCTTCTTCGCCGGCGAGCATCTCATTGCGGATGCGGATGTTGGCGAAGGTGCCGCGCATCATCACTTCATGGTTGCCGCGCCGGGAGCCGTAGGAGTTGAAATCGCGAGGCTCCACGCCTTTCTCACGCAGATAACGGCCCGCCGGGCTGTCGGCCTTGATGTTGCCGGCAGGGGAGATGTGGTCGGTCGTCACCGAGTCGCCCAGCAGCGCCAGAATGCGGGCGTTGCGGATATCGGTGATCCGAGGTGCCGGGCCTTCGATGCCTTCGAAGAACGGCGGGTGCTGAATATAGGTAGAGTCTTGCTGCCACACGTAAGTGGCAGCCTGTGGCACTTCGATAGCTTGCCACTGCTCGTCGCCAGCGAACACCTCGGCATATTCCTTGTGGAACATGGCCGTGTCCACTTTGGCGACGGCGTCGGCCACTTCTTGCTGGCTAGGCCAGATATCTTTGAGATAGACCGGCTCGCCCTGCTTGTCGGTACCCAGCGGGTCACGGGTCAGGTCCACTTTCACGCTCCCAGCCAGTGCATAGGCCACGACCAGGGGCGGGGACGCGAGCCAGTTGGTCTTGACCAGCGGGTGCACGCGGCCTTCGAAGTTGCGGTTGCCGGACAGTACCGAGGCGACGGTCAGGTCGGCGCTGCTGATGGCGCTTTCGATAGGCTCGTCCAACGGCCCTGAGTTGCCGATGCAAGTGGTGCAGCCGTAACCGACCAGATCGAACCCCAGCTCATCCAGATACGGCGTGAGGCCGGCTGCGTTGAAGTATTCGGTGACGACCTTCGAACCGGGTGCGAGGGAGCTTTTCACCCAAGGCTTGCGTTGCAAACCTTTCTCCAGGGCTTTCTTGGCAACCAGCCCAGCCGCCATCATCACGCTGGGGTTGGACGTGTTGGTGCAAGAGGTGATCGCCGCTATGACCACCGCGCCATCGCGCAGGGTATGGGTCTGGCCCTGGTGGGTGTAGTCGGCTTCGCCAGCCTGAGCGGCATTGCCGACGGCAACGCCACCTCCGCCTTCGCTCTCCAGCCTCCCAACTTCCTTGGCAAGGGGCTTGGGTTGCAGTTCGACGAACTGGTCGAACGCCTGCTTGACCTGGCCCAGCGCGACCCGGTCCTGGGGGCGCTTGGGGCCAGCCAGGCTGGACTCGACATCGTTCATGTCCAACGCCAGTGTGTCACTGAACGAAGGCTCCTGACCGGGCAGGCGCCAGAGGCCTTGAGCTTTGCAATAGGCTTCGACCAGCTGCACGGTCGCTTCCGGGCGGCCCGACAGGCGCAGGTAGTCCAGCGTGACCTGATCGACCGGGAAGAACCCGCAGGTAGCCCCATATTCGGGGGCCATGTTGGCGATGGTGGCGCGGTCGGCCAGCGGCAGCTCGGCCAGGCCGTCGCCATAGAATTCCACGAATTTACCCACGACGCCCTTCTTGCGAAGCATCTGGGTGACCGTCAGAACGAGGTCGGTGGCAGTGATGCCTTCGCGCAGTTTGCCCGTGAGCTTGAAGCCGATGACCTGCGGAATCAGCATCGACACAGGCTGGCCAAGCATGGCTGCCTCCGCCTCGATGCCACCCACGCCCCAGCCCAGCACGCCCAGGCCATTGATCATGGTGGTGTGGGAGTCTGTGCCCACCAGCGTGTCAGGGAAGGCATAGGTGCGGCCATCGGCTTCGCGGGTCCACACGGTGCGCCCGAGGTATTCGAGGTTCACCTGATGGCAGATACCCGTCCCAGGCGGTACCACACTGAAATTGTCGAAGGCGCTTTGGCCCCAACGCAGGAAGGCATAACGCTCACCGTTGCGTTGCATCTCGATGTCGACGTTTTCGCTGAAGGCATGGGGTGTCCCGTAGCGATCGACCATTACCGAGTGGTCGATCACCAGGTCTACGGGCGACAGCGGGTTGATGCGCTGGGGATCACCGCCTGCCTTGGCCATGGCCGCGCGCATGGCGGCAAGGTCAACCACTGCCGGCACGCCGGTGAAGTCCTGCATCAGTACCCGGGCAGGGCGGTATTGAATCTCTCGGTCGGAACGCCGCTCACCTAGCCACTGGGCCAGTGCTTGCAGGTCCTCGCCGGAGACGGTCTTGCCATCCTCCCAGCGCAGCAGGTTCTCCAGCAGCACCTTCAATGACATGGGCAACTGCTGTAGATCGCCAAGCTGCCGGGCAGCTTCCTGGAGGCTGAAATAGTGATAGGTCTTATCGCCGACATCGAGCGACTTGAGGGTGTTCAGGCTATCGAGCGAGGGCATTGCCAACTCCTTCTGAGCCGGTGCCCGACAACGTCTCTAGGCGCCGCCGGTGGCACCGCTGTGTACAGGCCCGCACGGCACGGGTCCGACTGAATGGTCAGGTCAGGCTCTGCACGAAAAGCCTGGATAGTATCCACGCTGCGTTGAACGCGGCCTCGAAATGCTCATGTACACAGTACACTGCGCTTGCGCGGTGCTATTCGGCTTGCCTGACCTGCATCTCAGGGCTTTTCGTACAGAGCCTAGTTCGATTTGCATCACCTGACCCTTTTCTGGACCAGCGGGGCATGTCCCAGGTTCCGATCTTCCTTTATCATCGCCGCCCTGCCGGCGCCTGTGTCGCGTCAACCGTTGTGGAGTGAGAGATGGAAACCCTGTTCATGCATTGCCGGCCCGGGTTCGAGGGTGAGGTGTGCGCCGAAATCAGTGAGCACGCCGCCCGCCTGGGTATTGCCGGCTACGCCAAAGGCAAACCTGGTAGCGCCAGCGCCGAGTTCGTCTGCAGCGAGCCAGGCGGGGCTGAGCGGTTGATGCACGCAGTGCGGTTCAACCAATTGATTTTCCCGCGGCAGTGGGCGCGTGGCGCGTTCATCGAATTGCCCGAAAGCGATCGCATCAGCGTGTTGCTGGCACACCTTGCCGACCAGCCGGTCTTTGGCAGCCTGTGGCTGGAGGTGTTGGACAGTAACGAGGGCAAAGAGCTGTCGACGTTCTGCCGCAAGTTCGAAGTGCCGCTGCGCAAGGCGCTGGAAAAGGCCGGGCGCCTGGTGGATGACCCGAGCCGCGAGCGCTTGTTGCTGACTTTCATCAGTGGGCGCCGGGTTTTTGTCGGCCTGGCCCCGGCTGACAACAGTGCGCTGTGGCCGATGGGTATCCCCCGCTTGAAGTTCCCGCGTGAGGCGCCAAGTCGCTCGACCTTGAAGCTGGAGGAAGCCTGGCATCAGTTCATTGCGCGCGAGCAGTGGGAACAGCGGCTTGGCGGTGACATGACCGGCGTGGACTTGGGCGCGTCCCCGGGTGGGTGGACTTACCAGTTGGTACGGCGGGGCATGCTGGTGACGGCCATCGACAACGGGCCGATGGCCGAGAGCCTGATGGACACGGGGCTGGT
>CAURYQ010000152.1:0-5561 GCA_963529135.1 uncultured Pseudomonas sp.
GGATGGTACGGCGGCCGTACTGGCCAGCCTGCTGCTTGGCAACCTCCACCGCCTGGCGTATTTCCTTCACGCCAGCCAGCACTGCCGAGACCGTTTCGAAATGGGCATCGCAAAATTGCGCCAGCAACCGCGCCAGCGTCGTTTTACCGACGCCGGGCGGGCCCCAGAAAATCATGGAATGCAGTGCGCCCTGCTCCAGCGCTTCGCGCAGCGGTTTGCCACGTGCAAGCAAGTGCTCCTGGCCGACGTACTCATCCAGGTTGGACGGGCGGAGCCGGGCCGCCAGGGGCTGGGCGACAGGTTCGCTTCGAAACAGGTCCATGACGGCTCTGGTTACTCCTTGATGACGTCTGCACCTTTGGGGATGTCGAACTTGAAGGTGCTGTCCGCCACTGCCTGGTTGGCCTTGACGCCATTGAACAGGATGTTGGTGCGCTGGCCGACGCTGTCGATCAGCTGCATGTCGTTGATCAGCCCTTTGCGAAACGACACCCGCAGCGAGTCGAACAAGGTGTCCTTGGTCTTGGGCTTGAGGGTGAAATCCATCACGTCGCCTTGCTGGCGGGAGACGATATCGAAGCTCTGGCTGATCTTCGACACGTCACCGGACAGCAGCAGCGCCGGCGTCTGGTTCAGGCGCACGTCAAGTTTCTTGACGGTAGCCTGCTCCAGGTCCGGGTCCCACAGGGTGACGTTCTTGCCGTCGGACACCACCACCTGCTCCTGGGGCGCATTGGTGTGCCAGTAGAACAGCCCCGGGCGCTTGACCGTCATCTTGCCAGACGTTTCCTGCAGGCTGGTGCCGCCTGCATCCAGGGTCAGCTGGGAGAAATTGGCTTCGATGGTTTGCGACTTTTCCAGCAACTGGGTCAGGCGCTGTACATCCTGCTCGCCCGCGAACACCGAAACCGGGCCCAGGGCAAGGGCCGAAACCAATAGCATGCCAATCGCGCGCATGGAAATCCTCATTGAACGTTGAATGGGCCGGACACCACCATTGGCGCCCGGCAGGGTGATATCAATCGCGCGGGCCGCCTGGGGCAATCACTTCACGCGAGCCGTTGCTGTTCATCGGGGTCACCACGCCGGCCATTTCCATGGCCTCGATCATGCGGGCAGCCCGGTTATAGCCGATCTTGAGCTTGCGCTGTACGGCGGAAATGGAGGCGCGGCGGCTTTCGAGCACGAACTGCACGGCTTCGTCGTACAGAGCATCGCTTTCGGAGTCGTCGCCATCGCCACCGCCACTACCGCCTTCGAAGCCACTGCCGGCCTCTTCCACCCCGCTGAGGATGTCGTCGTTGTAGTCCGGTGCGCCACGCTGCTTCCACGCCTCGACCACCCGGTGCACTTCGTCATCGGAGACGAATGCGCCGTGTACCCGAATCGGCAGGCTCGTGCCCGGCGGCATGTACAGCATGTCACCGTGGCCCAGCAACTGCTCGGCGCCGCCCTGGTCGATGATGGTACGCGAGTCGATCTTGCTCGACACCTGGAACGCCATTCGGGTCGGAATGTTGGCCTTGATCAGGCCAGTGATCACATCCACCGACGGGCGCTGGGTAGCCAGAATCAGGTGAATACCGGCCGCCCGGGCCTTCTGCGCGATACGCGCGATCAGCTCCTCGACCTTCTTGCCGACGATCATCATCATGTCGGCGAATTCGTCTACCACCACCACGATGGTCGGCAACGTCTTCAGGGCTGGCGGCTCGTCCTCCATGCTCTCGCGGCGGTAGAGCGGGTCGTGGATGATTTCCCCAGCTTCCTGGGCGTCCTTGACCTTGCGGTTGAAACCCGCCAGGTTGCGCACGCCCATGGCGGCCATCAGCTTGTAGCGCCGCTCCATTTCCGCCACGCTCCAGCGCAGGGCATTGGCCGCGTCCTTCATGTCGGTGACGACCGGGCAAAGCAGGTGCGGAATGCCCTCGTAGATGGACAATTCGAGCATTTTCGGGTCGATCATGATCAGCCGCGCATCTTCAGGGCTGGACTTGAACAGGATCGACAGGATCATCGCGTTCACACCCACCGACTTACCCGAGCCAGTCGTACCGGCCACCAGCAAGTGCGGCATCTTGGCAAGGTCGGTGATGACCGGCTTGCCGCCGATATCGTGCCCCAAGGCCAAGGTGACCGGCGATTTCTGCTCGTCGTACTGAGGCGTGGCAAGCACTTCGGAGAAGCGCACCATCTGGCGATTCTCGTTGGGGATCTCGATACCGACAGTGGTCTTGCCCGGGATCACCTCCACCACCCGCACACTGGTCACGGCCAGCGAACGCGCCAGGTCCTTGGCAAGGTTGGCGATACGGCTCACCTTCACACCAGCAGCCGGCTGGATTTCGTAGCGGGTGATCACCGGCCCCGGATGAATGGAGTCTACTGCCACCTCCACGCCGAATTCCTTGAGCTTGATCTCCAGCAGTTGGCCTACACCAGCCAAGGACTCGGGGGAATACTCGATTTTTTTCTGTTCAGCCGGGTCCAGGATGGAAATGGGCGGCAAGGTGCCTTCCACGGCGCTGTCGATGAACTGCGGCGGCGGGGTTTCCTTGGCGAGGCGCTTGACTGGTTCGGGCGCTTTGGCGGCCGATGGCGGCACGATGTTGGAGATCAGGGCCGGCGCTGCGGCCACCGGGGCGGGCACGCGCGCCGTCGCCGGCTCACGTGTAGCCACAGGTTCGCGGGCCACCTGCTCGCGGGCTACAACCGGGTCGCGGTCAAGCTCCGGCTCACGGCCCAGGGTCGGCTCGCGCTGCTCGAGCTGCACAGGCGCAGGCTCACGCTTGAACAGGCGCTCGCGCAAGGCAGGCTTGGCCGGCTCACGCGGCGCGGGCGCCGCGGGCGGTGCCTTGACCACGGGCTCGTCCTCGCGCAGCTGCGCTTCCAGGCGCTTGCGCTCGTTGCGCGCCTCCCACCAACGCGAGGCCGCGCCTTGAACCAACTCCAGTAGATCCAGCGTGATCTTGCCGGTCAGGTCCATGACCCTGAACCACGACAAGTCGGTGAACACCGTCAGGCCGAACAGAAACAGGGCGATGAACATCAAGGTGCTGCCCTGCACGTTCAGGAAGTTGCGGGCCAGGTCGCCCAGGCTTTCGCCCAAGGCCCCGCCTGCCGAGAACGGAATGCTGGCAGGAGGATGGAAATGGATATGGGCCAGCGCAGCCCCTGACAGCACCAGGAATACCAGGCCGATCAACCGCCAGGAGAACAACCAGCCGCTCCAGTCCCACGGCTGGTGGCGCTGACGGAAGATCTGCCAGGTCTTGATCGCCAGCAGCAGCGGGAAGATGTAGGCGAAGTAGCCGAGCACCATGAACAGGATGTCGGCAAAATAGGCGCCGGCCCGCCCGGCAGCATTCTGCACCTGGTCGACGGTAGCGGTGTGGCTGAAGGCCGGGTCCGAGGTGTCGTAGGTCAGCAGCGCCATCCACAGGTACAGGCACAGGGCGCCGACTGCGATCAGCGCACCCTCCTTGAGTCGATAATGCAGCTGCTGCCGCCACAGGGGCACGGGCAAGGGAGCTGGGGTTGCGGTGGATTTCTTCAAAACGCGTCTATTCCTGCGCGTGGTGCGCGTCCAATAGTGATCGGCCAGGGCCGAAGCCAACGGATCACTACTTTTAACATTACTGCCCGCCAGCCGCCATGGCGGCATGCCGTATGGGGATCTGGCCGGGGGCGACTTTCCAATAGCTGCAATTTGAGCACGCATTGTCTTCTGTGACAAAGGCTTATGCTGTGTTTTTGCACAGGTGTGACAGCAAATGTGGCCGATGGTGCCGACGGTTACTGGAATGTGTCCGAAATTGCCTGGATCACTGCAATACCCTGCCTACATCGGCCGTGCCAGAGGCTACTTTCCCACCAAGCGCTCTGGCTGGCGGCAGATCTGTCGAGCACTCACGCCCCGTTCGCGGACGCTAAGCGATTGACCCCTTTTCCCCATCGCGCCATGCTGACCACTCCCCTCCCCTACCGCATGACCGACCATGTTGACCTGGCTGAAACGCGATTCGTTGACCTTCCCGCCGCTGGACCGCGCCTTGCAAGAGCCCAACGGCCTGCTCGCCGCAGGCGGCGACCTTACCCCCGAGCGGCTCGTGCAGGCTTATCGCCACGGCTGCTTCCCGTGGTATCAGGACGGCCAGCCGATCCTGTGGTGGTCGCCTGACCCGCGAACCGTGCTCAGGCCTGCTCAATTGCACGTGTCGCGCTCACTGGCCAAGTGGATGCGCCAGGGTCGTTACCAAGTCAGTTTCGACACCGATTTTGCTGGCGTGATCACGGCCTGCGCGGCACCGCGCGACTATACCAACGGCACCTGGATCACCGATCCCATGCGCATGGCCTATTGCGAACTGCACAAGCGCGGCATCGCCCATTCGGTCGAGGTCCGCCAGGACGGCGAACTGGTTGGCGGCCTGTATGGCTTGGCCATGGGGCAGCTATTTTTTGGTGAATCCATGTTCAGCCGCGCCGACAACGCCTCCAAGGTGGGCTTCGTGACCCTGGTCCGCCACCTGGAAGCGGCAGGCTTCGTGCTGATCGACTGCCAGATGCCGACCGACCACCTGGAAAGCCTGGGCGCCCACCCGATCCGTCGCCGCGAGTTCGCCGACTACCTGGCACGCCACCTCGACCAGCCCAACACCGCCACCTGGCTTTGCTAGGCGCGTTTTGCACGGCTGGCTTACACTTAGGCAAAGTCTCACCGAAGGGGTTGATCATGACAGAGCTGGCGCGGTTGAAGTTCTATGCCACTCAACCCCACTCCTGCAGCTACCTGCCCGATGAGCAGGCCACCACGTTGTTCCTGGACCCTAGCCAGCCCATGGACGTGAACGTGTATGCCGACCTGTCGGAAATGGGCTTTCGCCGCAGCGGCGATCACCTGTATCGCCCTCATTGCCAGAACTGTAACGCCTGTGTGCCGGCGCGCATACCCGCCGCGCGCTTTGTGCCCAATCGCCAGCAGCGACGTATCTTCAAGCGCAATGCCGACGTGAAAGTTACCGCCGCTCGGCCCGCCTTCAAGGAAGAGTACTTCGACCTCTACCGGCGCTACATCGAGGCACGGCACGCCGATGGAGACATGTACCCGCCCAGCCGCGATCAGTTCTCGACGTTTCTGGTCCGCCAGTTGCCGTTCTGCTGGTTCTACGAATTCCGTGCTGCGGGTCGACTGCTGGCCGTGGCTGTCTGCGATCTGCTACCCAACGGCTTGTCTGCCGTATACACCTTCTACGAGCCCGACGAGGAACGCCGCAGCCTAGGCCGCTTTGCCATTCTCTGGCAGATCGGCGAGGCGCTGCGTCTGGATCTGGACGGCGTTTATCTTGGCTACTGGATCAAGAACTGCAAGAAAATGAACTACAAGACGCAGTATCGGCCTATCGAGTTGTTGATAAACCAGCGTTGGGTGGCCCTTAACTGAAAGCATTGGCTTGACACACAGTTTTCGGGCATAATCCACGCCACTTTTTTGCCCGGTGCGGTTATGCGTCGGGCCAACACTGGATCCGAGGGCTCTACTGCATGTCGAAAGAAGACAG
>CAURYQ010000153.1:0-5257 GCA_963529135.1 uncultured Pseudomonas sp.
GATATCATCATCCAGATGGGTTTCCCCGGTTACTTCCTGATCGTGATGGACTTCATCAAGTGGGCCAAGAACAACGGCGTACCCGTGGGCCCGGGCCGGGGGTCGGGTGCCGGCTCGCTGGTGGCTTACGTGCTCAAGATCACCGACCTTGACCCGCTGGCCTACGACTTGCTGTTCGAACGTTTTCTGAATCCTGAGCGGGTGTCCATGCCCGACTTCGACGTCGACTTCTGCATGGATGGTCGCGATCGGGTGATCGACTATGTGGCAGAGGCCTACGGCCGAAACGCCGTGAGCCAGATCATCACCTTCGGCACCATGGCGGCCAAGGCCGTAGTACGCGACGTTGCGCGGGTACAGGGCAAGTCGTACGGCCTGGCCGACCGCTTGTCGAAGATGATCCCGTTCGAAGTGGGCATGACCCTGGAAAAAGCCTACGAACAGGAAGAGATCCTGCGCGACTTCCTCAAGGGTGACGAAGACGCTCGCGAGATCTGGGACATGGCCCTGAAGCTCGAAGGCGTCACGCGCGGTACCGGCAAGCATGCCGGTGGCGTGGTGATCGCGCCGACCAAGCTCACCGACTTCTCGCCCATTGCCTGCGATGAAGAGGGCGGCGGCCTGATCACCCAGTTCGACAAGGACGACGTGGAGGCCGCTGGCCTGGTGAAGTTCGACTTCCTGGGCCTGCGTACGCTGACCATCATCAAGTGGGCGATGGAGATCATCAACCGCGAGCAGGCCAAGAAGGACCTGCCCGACCTCAACATCGACTTCATCCCGCTGGATGACCGCAAGACCTACGAGCTGCTGCAAAAGGCCGAGACCACGGCGGTGTTCCAGCTGGAATCGCGCGGCATGAAAGAGCTGATCAAGAAGCTCAAGCCCGACTGCCTGGAAGACCTCATCGCCCTGGTGGCGCTGTTCCGCCCCGGCCCGCTGCAGTCGGGCATGGTGGACGACTTCATCAACCGCAAGCACGGTCGCGCCGAGCTGGCCTATCCGCACCCCGATTACCAGTACGAGGGCCTGCAACCGGTACTGGCACCTACCTATGGCATCATCCTGTACCAGGAACAGGTGATGCAGATTGCCCAGGTGATGGCGGGGTACACCCTTGGTGGCGCCGACATGCTGCGCCGGGCCATGGGTAAAAAGAAGCCTGAAGAAATGGCCAAGCAGCGCGGTGGTTTCATCGAAGGCTGTGCCAACAACGGGATCGACGGGGACCTTGCAGGTAACATCTTCGACCTGGTAGAGAAATTCGCAGGCTACGGCTTCAACAAGTCCCACTCGGCCGCCTACGGCCTGGTGTCGTACCAGACGGCCTGGCTCAAGACCCATCACCCGGCGCCGTTCATGGCCGCGGTGCTCTCGGCGGACATGCACAACACCGACAAGGTGGTGGTGCTGATCGAAGAGGTGCGCTGCATGAAGCTGCGCCTTGACGCCCCTGACGTGAACAATTCCGAGTTCAAGTTCACCGTCAATGACGACGGGCGCATCGTCTATGGCCTGGGCGCGATCAAGGGCGTCGGCGAAGGGCCAGTCGAGGCGATCGTCGAGGCGCGTGCCGAGGGCGGGCCGTTCAAGGACCTGTTCGATTTCTGTGCGCGGGTCGACCTCAAGCGCATCAACAAGCGCACCCTCGATGCGCTGATCCGCAGCGGGGCGCTGGACCGTCTCGGGCCGTTCTTCCATGACGAGCTCAAGGCCTACCACGCCAACATCGACCGTAACCGCGCGATCCTGCTGTCGGCCCTGGAAGAGGCGATCAAGTCCGCCGAGCAGACCGCGCGCACCGCCGACAGTGGCCATGCCGACCTGTTCGGCGGGCTGTTCGTCGAGGCCGACGCCGATGTCTACGCCAACCACCGCAAGGTCCGTGAGCTGACCCTCAAGGAGCGCCTGCGGGGCGAGAAGGACACCCTGGGCCTGTACCTGACCGGCCACCCGATCGACGAATACGAAGGCGAGATCCGCCGTTTCGCCCGGCAGCGCATCGTCGACCTCAAGCCGTCCCGCGAGACCCAGACGGTCGCCGGGATGATCATCGCCCTGCGGGTGATGAAGAACAAGAAGGGCGACAAGATGGGCTTCGTCACCCTGGACGATCGCTCCGGGCGCATCGAGGCGTCGCTGTTCGCCGAGGCCTTCATGGCCGCGCAGGCCCTGTTGCAGAACGATGCGATGGTGGTGGTCGAAGGCGAGGTCAGCAACGACGATTTTTCCGGTGGCCTGCGCCTGCGTGTAAAGCAGGTGATGACCATGGAAGACGCCCGCACCCGCCTGGCTGAAAGCCTGCGCCTGAAGGTCGCCCACGAGGCGCTCAGGGGCGACCGGCTGCACTGGCTGGGCGAACTGATCAATCGGCACCGCGGCGCCTGCCCGATCACCCTGGAGTACACCGGCAGCGATGCCAAGGCCATGGTGCAGTTCGGCGACAGCTGGACCATCGACCCTGGCGATGGGCTGATCCAGACGCTGCGTGACCAGTTCGGGCGTGAGAACGTCTTTTTGCAATACCGTTGAACGAACGCTTTTTTAATCTCGACCTGAATGCGCCCGATCCTTTAAGGTAGGGCGCCAAACGGATCAACCGGCCGGCCGCCTGGCCGTAGACCCAAGACGGATGACTATGAACCCGAACTTTCTCGACTTCGAACAGCCGATTGCCGACCTGCAAGCCAAGATCGAAGGCCTGCGCCTGGTAGGCAACGACAATTCGCTGAACATCAGCGATGAAATTGCCCGTCTGCAAGACAAGAGCAACACCCTGACCGAAAGCATCTTCGGCAACCTGACCAGCTGGCAGATCGCTCGCCTGGCACGTCACCCGCGCCGTCCGTACACCCTGGACTACCTCGAACACATCTTCACCGAGTTCGAAGAACTGCACGGCGATCGCCACTTCTCCGACGATGCTGCCATCGTTGGCGGTACGGCGCGTCTGGATGGCAAGCCGGTCATGGTCATCGGTCACCAGAAAGGCCGCGAAGTGCGCGAAAAGGTTCGCCGCAACTTCGGCATGCCGCGCCCCGAAGGCTACCGCAAGGCGTGCCGCCTGATGGAAATGGCCGAGCGTTTCCGCATGCCGATCCTCACCTTCATCGATACCCCGGGCGCCTATCCGGGCATCGATGCCGAGGAGCGCAACCAGAGCGAGGCCATTGCCTGGAACCTGCGCGTGATGGCACGTCTGAAGACGCCGATCATCGCCACGGTGATCGGTGAAGGGGGTTCGGGTGGTGCGCTGGCCATCGGCGTATGCGACCAGCTGAACATGCTGCAGTACTCCACCTATTCGGTGATTTCGCCAGAAGGCTGCGCCTCCATCCTGTGGAAGACGGCCGACAAGGCAGCCGACGCTGCCGAGGCGATGGGCATCACGGCTGAGCGCCTCAAGAGCCTGGACATCGTCGACAAGGTCATTGCCGAGCCACTGGGCGGGGCCCACCGTGACCCTGCGGCCATGTCCGAAAGCATCCGCGCCGAGCTGGTGCAGCAGCTGGACATGCTCAGCGGGCTCGACCACGACGCTCTGCTGGCTCGCCGTTACGATCGCCTGATGAGCTACGGCGTCTGACAGTCCTCAGGGCCGCCTGACGGCCCTCCAGGCGAGCCTGTACCCCAGGCTCGCCTGCGTATGTCACCCAGGTTGAGCGAGGCCTCGATGATTGATATCGCCCCTTGGCTTGGCGCCTCCAACTGGTACGTCGCCTTCTCGGGAGGCCTCGATTCCACCGTCCTGCTGCACTGGCTTGCCGCCTACGCCCGTAGCCATCGCGCACCGCCATTGCGCGCGATCCATGTTCAGCATGGCCTGCAACCTGCCGCGCGGGCGTGGCCTGCCCACTGCCAGCACGTCTGCGATGGCCTGGGCATTGAATTGCAGATCATCCACGTCGATGTCGCGCCAGGCGCGAGCCTTGAGCAGGCTGCCCGCCACGCGCGTTATGCCGCGTTCGAGCAGGTACTGGGCACGGGTGACATCCTGTTCACCGGCCAGCACCGCGACGATCAGGCTGAAACGTTGCTGTTTCGTCTGCTGCGCGGTGCTGGCCTGCGCGGTCTGGCAGCGATGCCCAAGGCGCGGGCGCTAGGGCAGGGCAGCCTGATCCGGCCGCTGCTTGGATGTTCCCGGCAACAGTTGCAGCATTACGCCCAGGCGCACGCGTTGCGGTGGGTGGAAGACCCTTCGAACACTGACACGCAGTTTGCCCGCAACTACCTGCGCGGCGAGGTATTGCCGGTTCTTCGACAGCGATGGCCGCAAGCCGGCCAGAGCCTGGCCCGCGCCGCCGAGCACCTGGGCGAGGCCCTCAGTCTGCTGGACGAGCTGGCCGAGAGCGACCTGGCGCTGGCGCGCATGGGCGCCCCTGGCGCCTGGGCAGCGCTGGACTCCCTCGACTTGGCCGTTCTCATCGCGCGCTCACCTGCACGGCAGCGCAATGCGTTGCAGTATTGGCTCAGCCACCGGACCCGCTTGCCCGACACGCGGCACTGGGCCGGCTGGGCAGACCTGCGCGACGCCGCCGGCGATGCCTGCCCTGTTTGGCGCCTGGCCGATGGCCAGCTGGTGCGCAGCCAGGGGCGCATCTGGTGGTTGAGTGGCGATTGGCTGCAAACGCCCCATGGCACCACCCGCTGGGAAACGACAGATGCGCCGTTGCCCTTGCCTGGCAATGGCAGCGTGCGACTCGTTGGCGCAGGCTCGCTGGCCGACCTGCACATTGGCTATCGTCAGGGCGGAGAGTGGCTGGACATTCCAGGGCGCGGGCGGCGTGATCTCAAGCGCCTGCTCAACGAGTTGCAGGTGCCGCATTTTCTGCGCCCGCGCCTGCCGCTGCTCTATCAGGGCCAACGGCTGCTGGCGGTAGCCAACCTGCCTGGCCTGGCGCAGGGCGATCACCGGCTGCAGTGGCAGTTACCAACGAGCGCGCAAGGTTTGAGCTAGTAAGTACATTCGGGTAGACTACCCTCCCTTCTTGATACAGCTTCTGTGGGTTCCGCGAAAACACAGGAGTTGCCGATTACCAAGCAGTTTTTTGCTGGGCTGATTCTGAGAAATGACGAGCGAGCGCCATGCCGGGGTTACCCCTGGTCTGTACACACGCGGCAGTTTTTCGAGATGCACTGTGATTGACGCAGGTGATCGGGGGCGTTTGCCCTCCTTCGCTTTCTCCGGCGGCGCTGGCCGCTTTAACGCAGACTTCTAGGGTTTTTCATGACGCGCTACATATTCGTCACGGGCGGT
>CAURYQ010000154.1:0-5244 GCA_963529135.1 uncultured Pseudomonas sp.
ACCTGCGCATCGAGTTGGCAGTCAACCACGGCCAACCTGGCGAGCATGGCAACCTGCTGGGCGTCGAGCCGCTGCTGTACCCAGGGGACTACCAGAACCTGCAACGCCTGCACCGCAAGCTTGCCGCCTATCTCGAGCACGCCAGGACCCTGGGGCTGATAACCCCCCGCACGGTCGTGGTACTGCCCGAACACATCGGTACCTGGCTATGGACGCGGGGTGAGAAGAACGAGTTGTATCAGGTGACTCAGCGGCGTGAAGCCCTGCAATGGTTCGAGCTGAGCAACCCGCTGCGCTACGGCTGGGCCATGCTGGGCGCCGAAGGCGATGACCGACGCGCCGATGCCCATCTGCGCATGAAAGCCGATCAGATGGCCGTCGACTACCAACAGGTGTTCGGCGGCCTGGCCAAGGAATTCGGGGTGACCCTGGTGGCCGGCTCGATCGTGCTGCCCGAGCCCTACGTCAGCGAAGGTGCGCTGCACCCTGGGCGCGGCCCTTTGTTCAACAGCAGCGTGGTGTTCGCCCCCAATGGCACCATCATGGGCCAACCCCAGCGCCAACAATTTCCGGACAGCGAGAACAGGCGGTTCATCCACCCTGGCGCCGGCCAGCGCTTGCAGGTGCTGCAGACGCCTGCCGGGCGGCTCGGCGTGCTGTTGGGCAGCGACAGCTGGTATCCGGAAAATCAGCAGCAGTTGCTGGCCCAGTCGGTCGAACTGGTGGCCAACCCTGCCTTCCTGAGCGGCAAGCACAGTTGGCTGGAGCCCTGGCGGGGGAATCGTCATCAGGACGTCAGCGCGCGCCTGCCCGTCAAGCGCGGTGAAGTCAGCGAGCAGGACGCCTGGCAACGCCTGACCGCCCCTGTCGGTCGCCAGGTGAGCAGCGTGAGCGTGTTCATGCGGGGGCAATTCTGGGAGCAAGGCACCGATGGTCAGGGCTTCGCCTGGCAAGCAGGCGACTTGTTGGCAGGGCCGCCGAGCCCAGGTGCTCGTTTGTTGAACGTATGGCTTTGAACCCATGAGCCGCCCGCAGGTAAGGTTGGGCGACTTGTCGGTAGGCTTTGTGCAGCCGTTGGCAGAGGCGGTCCGAAGCCTGGGTCACGACCCTGCCCCCCTGCTCGCTCGCTACGGCCTGGACACCGCGCGGCTGGCCCAGCCCAACGCGCGCCTTTCGATACCGCGCTACATGCACCTGGGTCACGCGGCCATCGCGCTGTGTGACGATCCTGCCCTTGGCTTGCAGATTGGCCAGCTGAGCCGACTGGCCCATACCGGGCTGGCCGGCGTCACGGCAGCCCAGGCACCGACCCTGGGCGAAGCGGCGCACACCCTGCTGCGTTTCGAGCCGCTGTACGCGTCCAACTACCGGGGCCAATCCACCTACAACGAAGATGCTGAAGGGGCTTGGCTTAGCTTCTATTCCATCAGCCCGTACAACGCCTACAACCGGTTCGTGGTCGACTCGCTTCTCGCCGGCTGGTTGGCTCAATTGGGTGACCTGGTGGGTGTGCCAGTGATGGCCGAACGTCTGGAAATCGAATTTGCAGCCCCAGCCTATGCTGCGCGCTATCAGCCGCTTTGCAGCGCGCCTGTTCACTTCGCCGCCCAGAGCAACCGGTTGCGTCTAGACCGGGCCACACTGCAACTGCAGAACCCCAGGCATTGCCCCGGCACATGGCACCACCTGCTGGCCTTGAGCGAGGCGCAAATGCAGCAGCAAACCCGTGTGCGCACCCTGGGTGAGCGCATCACGCACCTGCTCGGCCCGTTGCTCAATGGCGGCCGCGAACCAGAGCTCGAGGAAGTCGCCCGCCACCTGCAACTGCCGCCGTGGACGCTACGGCGCAGGCTGGCCGAAGAAGGTACGCGCTTTCGCGACCTGTTGAACGGCACGCGATGCGACCTGGCCGAAACCTATATCCGTGACACGCAGCTAAGCTTTGGCGAAATCGCCTACCTGCTGGGGTTTGCCTCGGCCGAGGCCTTCCAGCGCGCCTTCAAGCGCTGGACCGGGACTACCCCAGGCGGCTACCGCCGTACGGGGCGGCGCGCAGACTAGAGTTCTGTAGCGTCTTCTGCCGGCTCCGGCGTGTCCAACTCGTGAGCCTGAAACTCCAGCAGTTCTTCCTGGTAATCGTCCATCGTCCTGCGTCCTTATCGAGTCATGGTCGTCGAAGTGATTGGCATCCTAGTGGGATGACATGACGTGAGTATGACGCGCCGAAGCACTCGTCCGAGCACATCGTGCAGCGCTCTTGCATCCGTCCACATCATGGACCGGTGGACCGGCTCATTGGTTTGATTCGAGTCGGTTCATCTCACCTGACATCGCCCCTGCGCTTGGCAACAACGGTTCGGTAATCGCCCAGATATTGCTCCATCCCCTCCGCCATCGGCCCTGCTTGCGGCAAGCTAGGTGCACGTCCACTCGCCGTGAACGGCCAATCGGTTCTCAGGGCATCCGCCCTCGGGCGGTGGCACGTTTCCCTATAACATCGACAGGAGCTTTGCCTTGATCGACAAGACCCACGCAACCATTGCCAGCGCCGTGGCAGGCATCACCGACGGCTCGACGCTCCTGATCGGCGGCTTCGGCACGGCCGGCATGCCCTCCGAACTCATCGAAGGGCTGATCGCGACCGGCGCCCGCGACCTGACCATCATCAGCAACAACGCCGGCAACGGTGAAACGGGCCTTGCTGCATTGCTCAAGGCCGAACGCGTGCGCAAGATCGTCTGCTCGTTCCCCCGTCAGTCCGACTCGTACGTATTCGATGGCTTGTACCGGGCTGGCAAGATCGAACTCGAGGTGGTACCGCAGGGTAACCTGGCCGAACGCATCCGTGCGGCAGGCTCGGGCATCGGCGCCTTTTTCTCGCCTACCGGCTATGGCACCTTGCTGGCCGAAGGCAAGGAAACGCGCGAGATCGACGGCCGCCAGTACGTGCTGGAAATGCCGCTGCACGCCGACTTCGCATTGATCAAGGCGTACAAGGGCGACCGCTGGGGCAACCTGACGTACCGCAAGGCCGCCCGCAACTTCGGGCCGATCATGGCCATGGCTGCCAAGACTGCCATCGTTCAGGTCGACCAGATCGTCGAACTGGGTGAACTGGACCCGGAACACATCGTCACCCCGGGCATCTTCGTGCAACGGGTGGTCGCCGCGCCCGCCACCGCCGCTCATCCGACTGCTCACGTATCCTGAGGCCTGCCCATGACTATCAGCAAACGACTCTCCCGTACCGAGATGGCCCAGCGTGTGGCAGCCGACATTCGAGAAGGTGCCTACGTGAACCTGGGCATCGGCGCACCCACGCTGGTTGCCAACTACCTGGGCGACAAGGAAGTGTTCCTGCACAGCGAGAATGGCCTGCTGGGGATGGGCCCCAGCCCCGCACCGGGCGAGGAAGACGATGACTTGATCAACGCAGGCAAGCAGCATGTCACTTTGCTGACCGGTGGCGCCTATTTCCACCATGCCGACTCATTCTCGATGATGCGCGGCGGGCATCTGGATATCGCCGTGCTGGGTGCATTTCAGGTGTCCGTAGGCGGCGACCTGGCCAACTGGCACACCGGCGCCGAGGGGTCGATTCCGGCGGTAGGCGGGGCAATGGACCTGGCCACAGGCGCCAGGCAGGTGTTCGTGATGATGGATCACCTCACCAAGACCGGCGAAAGCAAACTGGTGAGCGAATGCACCTACCCGCTGACCGGCATTGGTTGCGTAAGCCGTATCTACACGGACCTTGCAGTGCTCGATGTGACACCCGAAGGGCTCAAGGTGGTCGAAATCTGCGCGCAAATCACGTTCCAGGAACTGCAGCGACTGAGTGGTGTACCGCTGATTGAATCGTCGGAGCAAACGGCGAGCCCCTGAATGCCCGAATCAATAGACCGGGCGATCCAAGCAGTCGGCTTCAGGGCGTGGCGGGCTGGCTCTGCTCGACGGTTTGATCCTGCGAAGCTTGCGCTGCCTGATCATTTTGTTGGACTTCAATCGGCGCAGCATCAGCCGGAGGGGCAACGGGCTGCGAACTCAGGCCATCGTCTGCGACAGGGGCTGTGACGGCTTGCTGGCTGGGCGCCAACGCGGCTGGGGTTGAGGCCTGCTGCGGCGCTACGGCAGGTTCAGCCGGCGCTTGGGGTGGCATCGTAGCAGCCTGCTCCGGCAGACCCAGTTCGACTGCGGGCTTGTCAGCCTTCGGCGCAGGCTGCTCGGCCTTCGGCTCGCTCATCAGTTGCGCCTTGGGCTTGGTCTTGGGCAAATAGCTTTCCACCAACGCGAAATATCGGTCGTAGAACTGCGCCGCTGTGACGGTTTCGCTGGCAACCTTCACCATCGAGTCGTCACTTGAGCCTATCGGCATCGACACCGAGCCCAGTACGCCTACACCCAGGCTTGCAGACGTGTTGGACTTCTTGAGGGCGTAGCGGTCCTGCAGGGCATTGGCGAACATGGTGGAATGCTGCTCGTCGCTCGCATCAGGCGCGCAGGTGACGTTGAAACTGATCTGCAGGTGATTGTCGCTGTTCTGCTGGAAGCTCTTGTTGCCGACCACCTGGTTCGGACCGCTGCTGGTGATGATGTAGCCCTGGCTGAGCAGCGCCCGGCGTGCGGCCTCACAGGAGTTGGCATCCCCCACTGGAAAGCTGCGCGAGAACGTGCCTGAGTCGTCGAAGTTCTCATGCTCGTACACTGCAGGTTTCTTGGATGCACAACCGCTCAGTACCGCCAGCATCGCGGCCAGCCCGAGCGCACCAGAAACGGAAGATCTTGTCATCGAGGATTCCGGGTATTTCAAGAAGGTGCCTATTGTGCAACACAGCAGCCAGGTACAGGAACCGCTGGTCGGCGAAGTGTCTGCAAGGTTTCATGCAGGCGGTGCGCGCATTGCCGCGAACACCATAAACGCAAAAAGCGACCCTAAGGTCGCTTTCACGTAGCACCAAGGCGTTCAAGGACCTTGGTGCGAAGATGGCGCAGCGGACGGGACTCGAACCCGCGACCCCCGGCGTGACAGGCCGGTATTCTAACCGACTGAACTACCGCTGCGTATCGTTCAGGCTTACGCCCGATTGAAACTTGGGTCTACCCCCCAGGCAGGCTGTGGGGAAGGCATGAAAAACGATGCAATGACCGGTTCTTCATGGTTGCCTCGAAGTGTTCTAGGGACCTCGAAGCGAAGATGGCGCAGCGGACGGGACTCGAACCCGCGACCCCCGGCGTGACAGGCCG
>CAURYQ010000155.1:0-5236 GCA_963529135.1 uncultured Pseudomonas sp.
TTACCGATGTCGTGGGCAAGGCAGGCCGACTGCACCACCATTCCCAGGTCACTGGGTTCACACCAGTCAGGCAGGTCTGCACGCAGCGTTTCCCCTACGCGCATGCCCAGCGAGCGGCCCACGCAGCTGACTTCCAATGAATGCGTCAGTCGCGTATGTATATGGTCGTTGCTGGTGACCGGGTGCACCTGCGTCTTGCGTCCCAGGCGCCGAAAGGCGCCCGAGAAAATGATACGGTCATGGTCCTTGTGAAAAGGGCTGCGCCCCAATTCTTCAGCACTGTACTGAGCTTTGCCCAGGCGTTCGCGTGTGAGCAGGGTATGCCAGTCCAAGGCGCAGTCTCCTGAAGGTGTAGTGCAAGCATACGCCCTGGCAGCGGCTCGTGTCCGCGATGAGTCACTGGCCAGGCGTAAGGCGGGTCAGCGGCGGCGGTTGCTTTGCATGAACAGCTTCACCAGGGGAATCAGACTGGCGCCCAGGCGGACCAGGCGGGGGAGGCCGCCACTGCGCACGCCCTTGCCGGTCAGAAAGCCCATGGCCACGACCGCACCGATACCCCACAAAGGCGCGTGCTTGATGCCAAGCCCGGCATGCAGCGAACTGCCCATGCCACGCATGCGCCGTACAGGTGCGAGCAGTTGACCGGTTTCATGACGGATTTCCTGGCGGTGCATTTCCATGCGCAGACGCAGCAGCGCCTTGCGCAGCTCACGCGGATTACGTGTAGTGGGCAGGTCAGGCAGGTTCATGGCAGAAGGCGCTCCCGGTCTTTGGCCAGTTCCTCAAGCGTGGAGTGAAATGGCGAGGATTCGTCGAACACGGCGCTTTTGAGACGCAGTGCGCAGTACAGCGCCGCCAGCCCATAGAACACGCACAGGCCGATGATGCCGGCCAGGCGGTAGCTGTCCCACAGCAAGACCAGCAGTAAGCCGGACAGTGCCGTCAACAGCAACAGCGCGAAGACCAGCGCCAGACCTGCGAACAGCAACAGGCGGAGGGTGCGTCCTTTCTGCTCCTGCAGTTCGATGCCCAACAGCTCTACGTGGCTATGCAGCAACCCTAGAACGGCTGCACCGAGCCGCTTGCCTGTGGCACCGGTGCCGATGGCGTCATTGTCCATGAAAACCCCTTAGCGACGGTTCGCCAGCAGGCCGATCAACAGACCCACGCCGGCGGCGATGCCAATGGCGTGCCAAGGCTTTTCCT
The DNA here is from genome assembly GCA_963529135.1 of uncultured Pseudomonas sp. Lineage (GTDB taxonomy): Bacteria > Pseudomonadota > Gammaproteobacteria > Pseudomonadales > Pseudomonadaceae > Aquipseudomonas. The sequence goes on from CAURYQ010000155.1 coordinate 1,207, forward strand.
GAACGTACTGCTCGGCGCTGCCCAGTGCCTCCTGGCTACGTTCGCGCAGCGAGTCCTGAGTGACCTCAAGTGCCTCGCGTGCCTGCGCCAGGCGCTCGTGCATCTGCTCGCGCAGCACTTGTGCCTGATCACCTGCCAGGTTGGCGGTATCGGCCAGCAACTTCTCCGTGTCCCGGACCAGTGCCTGGAAGTCAGCCATCAGTACTTCTTGTGCATGCTTTGCCGAATTGCTGGCCATGTGTCTCTCCCTGTCGATTGATGATGGTACTTCGAGTGACGTCGTTGCCGGAAGGTTCAAGTGCTGGCACTGGTACAGCGTTTGCTTGAGCTTTGCCTCGGGGCAGGGCACACGTGCGTGGCCTTGCGCCGGTACGGGGCGTATGCCGCCAGCGCCACGCCTAAACACTAACCCATAATGCCCAAACCGCCAGACACCTCTCTCTATCCGATAGGCTGCAAGTGCCGATGCAGTCCTGCAGGGCACCGATTCGGTGCGTAGCGAGCCGTGACTGAGCAGTATTGGTGCTGCCGACAGGTACTCCTGCTTCATGGAAACGACTTCAAGCGCGATGCAGTCTCTGGTCCACGGGTCCAACACGTTGTTCATCCTGATGGGCGCCATTCTGGTCCTGGCGATGCATGCAGGCTTCGCCTTTCTCGAAGTCGGCACCGTGCGCCACAAGAATCAGGTCAACGCACTGTCCAAGATACTCAGCGATTTCGCCGTTTCGGCGATCGCGTATTTCTTCATCGGTTACTGGGTGGCTTACGGTGTCGAGTTCCTCCACCCCGCTACGACGCTGGCAACCGACAATGGCTATGCCCTGGTGAAGTGCTTTTTCCTGCTGACATTTGCAGCAGCGATTCCAGCCATCATCTCGGGCGGGATCGCGGAGCGCGCGCGCTTTGCACCCCAACTGTGCGCCACGGCATTGATCGTGGCGCTGGTGTACCCATTTTTCGAAGGGCTGGTGTGGAACGGCAACTTTGGCGTCCAGGCTTGGCTGCAAGAACACTTTGGGGCGCCGTTCCATGATTTTGCTGGCTCTGTGGTGGTGCACGCCATGGGCGGCTGGCTGGCGCTGGCTGCCGTAATCCTTCTGGGGGCCAGGCGCGGCCGCTACCGTGAGGGGCGACTGGTTGCGTTTGCGCCGTCGAGCATCCCGTTCCTGGCCCTGGGCTCCTGGATACTGATCATCGGGTGGTTCGGCTTCAACGTGATGAGCGCGCAAACCTTGCCGGGAGTCAGCGGCCTGGTTGCAATCAATTCCTTGATGGCCATGGTCGGCGGCACGTTGGCCGCCTTGCTGGTAGGCCGCAATGATCCAGGGTTTTTGCATAATGGCCCCCTGGCCGGGCTTGTCGCCATTTGTGCAGGCTCCGACGTGATGCACCCCGTGGGCGCGCTGGTGACCGGTCTGATGGCCGGGGCGCTGTTCGTATGGGCGTTCACCGCCGCCCAGAACCGCTGGAAAATAGACGACGTCCTGGGTGTTTGGCCCCTGCACGGGTTGTGTGGGGTATGGGGCGGTGTGGCCTGCGGTCTGTTTGGCCAGGTCTGGATGGGTGGGCTGGGTGGAGTCAGCCTGGCCAGCCAATGCGTGGGCAGCGTTGCAGGAGTAGCGGTGGCGCTTGTCGGCGGGCTGGCGGTCTATGGCACGATACGCAAGCTCCTCGGCCTGCGGCTGAGTCATGAGCAGGAGTTCGAGGGTGCTGACCTCTCAGTGCATCGGATAGGCGCCACCAGCCAAGACTGATGCTTTACAGATGCAGACCTCAGGAGGGCAGCCTAGAATGATGGCCTGTGCAAGCCACTAGGGGTGTGTTCCATGCCGCCTGAATGCCAACTGTTCGGCACCTTGGGTTGTCATTTGTGCGAGGTGGCCGAAGCCGTGCTGATGCCGTTCGTCGATCATGGGCTGCTGGTCGAATTGATCGACATCGCCGAAAGCGATGCCCTGTTCGAACGCTACGGCCTGATCATTCCCGTGCTGCGCCGGTGTGATAACGAGGCTGAACTCCCCTGGCCCTTCGACGCCGACCAAGTGGCAGTCTTCCTGAAGCAATCAGTCCCCTAGAGGAGCCGTGACCCTGCTCCACTGGCAAGGCGTCGGATCGATGATCGGGCATACGCACCGGGCAGACCCCGGTGCCGATTTCGCCACTGTCACTGGACCTCTCACTATGTTGCTCACTCCACATTTCTCCCTCAGTGAAATGATCTTTTCCCAAACTGCCACCCGTAACGACATCGATAACACACCTGCGCAACCGATCATCGACAACCTTCGCCTGCTGTGCGCCACCCTCGAACGCGTGCGCGCGCTCAGTGATTCGCCGGTCATCATCAGTAGCGGTTATCGCAGCGAGAGCGTCAACCGGTTGATTGGCGGCGCTGCCAATAGCCAACATTTGAAAGGGCTGGCCGCTGATTTCAAGGTCATCGGTTCCACGCCTCGAGAAACCGTGCGCTTGATCAGCTCGAGCTCGATCGAGTTCGACCAGCTGATACTCGAATTCGACAGGTGGGTGCACTTGTCCGTCACCCACGACACACCCCGTCGTCAGGTGCTTACCCTTCGCAAGGGAAGCGGTTACCTGGCAGGGCTGGCATGACACGGATTGACGGCGTCGGACGGATATTCGTATCCTGTATATAAATACAGTATCAAGGTGAGCCCATGCTCAACGTCGAGCAATTGAAGTACACCGTCAACCGGATGCCCGTCGACAGGGTGGCCGATGCTGTCCTCGAGCTTCGCCTTGAAGGCTTGGTGACCGATGACCTCACGCCTTTCGGCAAGGTGCACTTCAATACGTGCTTTGCCGAGGTCGAGGCGCTGTTTCAGCGTGCCGGCTATCACCGTGGCCTGGATGTCGTAGGCTACGAAGGGCTGGTCTACGCGCTCTATGACCCCAGTCGTTGGGAGCCCGTCCAGGTACTGCGTTGGCTCAAGGCGCGTACCGAGTCACTGGCACAGGCTGGATGATCGCTGGGGCTTGGACGATAATACTCGGCCCCTTCAGGTTCCGAGCCCAGCCATGACCTCATTCGATCCCGCCCAGCTGCAAGCCAGCACAGTCTGTTTGCCCCCTGGCGAGTGGGCCACGGTGCTTGATTGCCTGTGTGATCATTTCAAGGCGATTGATCGTGGCCAGTGGATGGACCGCTTTGCCCGTGGGCGTGTGCTTGATGCCGCCGGCCAGGCAGTCGAGGCCAATCACCCCTATAAACGGGGCCTGCGTCTGCACTATTTTCGCGAGGTGCCGAACGAGCGGGTGATTCCCGTTCAGGAGGCGTTATTGCACGTGGACGAGCACCTGGTGGTGGCTGACAAACCTCACTTTCTGCCGGTCACGCCCAGTGGGGAATACGTGGAGCAGACACTGTTGCGCCGACTCATTCATCGGCTGGGCAACCCGCATCTGGTGCCCTTGCACCGCATCGACCGGCACACGGCAGGGCTGGTGCTTTTTTCGGCGAACCCTGAATCGCGCAGTGCATACCAGCGTTTGTTCCCCGAGCGACGTATCGAAAAACGCTATCAGGCTATCGCCGGCCCCCTGAGGCAACACACCTTTCCATTGGTGCACCGAAGCCGCCTGGAGCATGGTGAGCCGTTCTTCCGCATGCACGAGGTGGCAGGGCAGCCCAACAGCGAAACACTCGCCCGTGTGCTGGAGAAGAACGGCGAGCACTGGCGCTATGAGCTCTCGCCGATTACGGGCAAGACGCACCAGCTACGGGTACACATGGCCGCGCTTGGGGCTGGCATCTGCAATGACCCGTTCTATCCGGCCTTGCTCGACGTGCAGGATGACTATCAGCGACCGCTGAAATTGTTGGCCCAAGGTTTGAGCTTCGACGATCCCTTGACCGGACACAGCCGTTCATTCGAAACCCGGATGCGGCTGGACTGGTAGCGCGGGGCAGTGCCGTGGACCGAGCATGCCCGGGCCCCGCCCCGCCCCCGGTGCGCGGGGGTAGCGGTGCGCCCCAGCAAAATTAGAAAACGCCCGGGGGGTGGGG
>CAURYQ010000156.1:0-5215 GCA_963529135.1 uncultured Pseudomonas sp.
ATAGCGCAGGGTCCCATCCGAAAGCTCAGCGCAGGTCAGGGGCCTGAGCAGCCCGTGCTGGAACAGCCGCACGCTGAACAGCCCGCCTGGTGGAGCGTCGATAGCCAGGCGACTGCCCGGAAAGGCATCCTCTAATGCGGCATTGAGGGCTTGCGCGTCACCTACTTCGATGATGGTCTGCAAGGCAGGGGCCAGATTACGCCCGTCATGGTGCAGTACCGGCGAGCGCGTGCCCAATTGCGGCTGCCGACAAAGCGCCTCCCGGTCGATGCGAAAGTGATCGTAGAACCGCCAGCTGTGGATGAATGCCCGGAGCATGCCGATTTCAGGCGCTTGCCGCGGGCGGCCCACCACGCTGAAAAAACTTTCGCTACTGTCGGCATGCTGGTCCAGCACTGTCCACGCATGGTCTTCGCGTGCCCGCACCAATGCATTTTTGCGCTCGACCAGCGCTGCCGATGGGCGGTACGCCCCGCCTGCCCAAATGGCCTCGCTCTTGACTTCTGGGTCAAGGACAAAAGCTGAGGGCGAAGGGGCGGGCAACCCCAGCGAAATGGCATACCCATAGTCCTCGGTGGCGAAGCCCAGGCGCAGGCGACGGACGTCGCCCGAGCGTTGGCCTTGAATCGGGATTTCACCGCGCTTCATGCGCGCGCTGATTTCTGGGCCTGCCCACCACGTCGAGTCCAGGCCCCCTTCAAGGGCAAGCGCTTGGATCACGCCGCCCTGGGCTGTTTCTGCCAGCAGACGCAGCGCTTTGTACAGGTTCGACTTGCCACTGCCATTGGCCCCAGTCACTACATTGAGCTGGCGCAGAGGAAGCACCAGGTGGTTGATCGAGCGGTAGTTGCTGATGGCCAAGGTAGTGAGCATGGGGAACTCCTGTCGACGATGGTGCAAGTCTGGCCCTGATCACGCGACGAGGCAAAGCCTTGAGCCTGTCTGCTGGCGAGCGGCGGCAAGGCACTGACGGCGATGACCTAGATCCACAGGTCATTGGGCGCTGTGCGCTCGCCGCCTTCATGACCTGTGTTCAGTACGCCACACGGCTCGATCATCAGCAGCTTCGCCTCGCCTTCGGCGGCAGTGCGATGCTGCACGCCCTGCGGCACCACGAACAACTCGCCAGATTCTACATGGACGCTGCCTTGCGGCAAATCGATGCGCAGCGTGCCTTCGAGCACCAGAAAGGCTTCATCGGTTTCCGGGTGCGCATGCCAGATGAACTCCCCTTCAATGCGCACGACCTTGAATTGGTAGTCATTCATCTGGGCGACGACCCGAGGGCTCCATTGGCTGTCGATCATCGACGCCTTCTGCTTCAGGTTCACAGGCTGGGACAGGGACTGCTGGTTCGCGGCTGACATGATGTTTCTCCTGGGTTGGAGAACACAGCCTATTCCAGCGCACTGCCTGCGTGCTTGTACGATCCTGCACGTTGCTGCCCTGGCCGCAGGCGTTCGAGCCAGCGCAGCGGTGGCACGCCATAGCTGCGGGTGAAGTGCCGGGTCATGTGGCTCTGATCATGAAAGCCTGCGGCCAGGGCGGCGTCGACCAGGGTGAAGCCATCGAGCAGCAGGCGGCGCACGTTGTCCAACCGGCGCAGGGTAACGAAGCGGTATGGACTGGTGCCATACAAGGCACGGAAATCCCTGGAGAGGCTCCATTGTTCACGGCCGCTGGCACGTTCGAGCATCTCCAGCGTAATGCCTGCGTGCAAGTGCTCGAGAATGAACGCCTTCGCCCGCTCGGCCGACCGGTAATCCAAGCGTTTGCGGCCCCGTGGCTTACCGGCGACCGCGCGTAGCGCCACAGCCAGGTCGTACAAGGCATCTTGCTCTTCGAGCGTTTCCAGCGGGTGGTCAACGGCCTGCACGAACGCTTCGCTGGCGTGGAACAGGCGTGGATCGCTCGACAGCCCGCCAGGCACGAAGGGCAGAGGCTCGCCACCCAAGACCGTCTGTATCAAGGCGGGGTCGATGTAGGCCATGCGGTAACGAAAGCCCGCATCGGTGCCAGCCATGCCGTCGTGGACTTCGTCGGGATGAAGCACCAGCGTGTTGCCTGGGATGCCGTGACACAGGGCGCCCTTGTAATGAAAGCTCTGTACCCCGGCCAGGGTGCGGCCAATGGAATAGGTATCATGCCGATGCGGATCATAGCCATGGCTGCCAAACCACGCTTCGATACGCTCGACGGCACCAGGCTGCGTGCTGCGGATGACCCAGTCCGAAGCCGGCTGTGGGTTTGTCGAACGTTTCATGGCGCAGGTCCCGGCGGTTCACGGTAATGGAAGACAACGCGCTATCATAGGCGCCAATTGCCCCCACCAGAAACCGCCATGAACCGTCAGAAGAAAATCAAGCAATTGCTCAAGGCGCACGCCAAGAAGGCCAGCGCCAAGCTGGCACCGCGCAGTACCAAGCCCAAGTACATCAGCAAGGCCGATCGCGAGAAGCTGGCGACGCAAGCGGCTGTGGAAACCGAAGCGCAGCCCAACTCGGTAGCCTCAACATCAGACGTCTGATGCAGTGTCTTCCTGCTTGAAGATCCTGAAGCCGCGCGCCTGGTAGTTGCCCAGGGCGGCAGGGTGGTCCAGGGTGCAGGTATGAACCCACACGCGCTGCGTACCTGGCCATTCCCAGGCGCAGCGTACGGCCCGGCTCAATAGCGGGCCGCCGAAGCCGCAGCCCAGAAACTGCGGCGCCAGCCCGAAATAGCGAATTTCGGCGTTATGCCCGTCCGGGCGGTAAAGCTCGTAATACCCGGCGATGGCGCCCCGGTGGTAGGCCACCCACGTGCGGTGGGCTTCCTGCTCCACCTGCGCCTGCCACTGCGCTTCGCTCCAGTCGTCCAGATCACCCCATGCCCAGGGCGTGCCGACCAATGCGTAGAGAAAACGGTTGAACGCCGGTTGTGGCACCTCGCATTCGACAACCTGCAAGTCCGGTCGCTGAGGCTTTTCGACCAGTTCGGCCGGCGAGGTCATTTCAAGGTAGTAAGTGGTGCAAGCGTTTGGCATCGTCTATCCCGAGTCGTCCAGTAAGCAGCCTTGCAGCATGCCTGTGGCACTACGCGTACGCTACCCCTGGTTGGGATTGACCTTGGCCTGTAGCCCTGGCCGGCCCTGGCCCCGGTGATGACACGCCATACCCCGGTAGATTGCCGCTAACAGATTCCGATGGAACGTTTCAGCTCGCAGCCGCGTCGGTATTTCTAGTCTTTTGTAAAGGAGGTTTCCATGAAATACCGCGCACTCGGCAACACCGGCCTGATGGTTTCGGAACTGGTGATCGGCACGGTGCCTTTCGGCGGAAGGGGCTCTTTCGAGAAAACCGGCAGCGTCGATGTGGCGCTGGCTACGCGCATGTTCGATGCGGCGTTCGAGGCAGGGGTCAACCTGGTGGATACCGCTGACCTGTACTCCCATGGGTTGGCAGAGGAAATCGTCGGCAAGGCCTTGGGCGAGCGTCGCCAGTCCATCATCCTGGCTAGCAAGGCGCGCAGCCCGATGAGCGACAACCCCAATGACAGCGGCGCCTCGCGCTACCACCTGATTCGTGCGTGCGAGGCAAGCTTGAAGCGCCTGGGTACCGACCATATCGATCTGTACCAAATCCATAACTGGGACGGCGTCACGCCTGTGGAGGAAACGCTGGCAGCACTGGATCACCTGGTGCAAAGCGGCAAGATCCGCTATTTCGGCACCTCCAACTACACCGCCTGGCAAATGATGAAGACCCTGGGCAGCGCCCAGGTCAATGGCTGGCAACAGCCTGTGTCCCAGCAGATCTACTACACCCCAGAGTCCCGCGAGGCCGAGTACGAATTACTGCCGATGGCCATCGATCAGGGCTTTGCAACGCTGGTCTGGGGGCCATTGGGTGAAGGATTGTTGACCGGCAAGGTCCGGCGCGGCCAGCAGACGCCGAAGGGCACCCGGCAAGGCAATGACTGGCCGGAACCCTACGTGCATGACCGCGAGCGCGCCTACGACATCATCGAGACCTTGATCGAAGTCGGTCAGCGTCATGGTTGCTCGCCGTCCCGGGTCTGCCTGGCGTGGCTCAAGGATCGCCCTGGCATTACCAGCGTCATCACCGCCGGGCGCACCCTCGACCAGTTGCAGGACAACCTGCAGGCGGCGGACTTGAAGCTGACCGAAGAGGACCTGAAGCAGATCGAACAGGCCACCCGTATCGCGCCCCAGTACCCTTACTGGCATCGCATCGCTGCAGGCATGGACCGTATCGATCCCGCTGAAGCGCCTTTCATCGAGCTGTACCGTGAAACCATGAAGTAACACCAGCGTTGGCTGATCACCAGATCGTCTTGCCCACCCGGGTAGGACGATCTCGGTGCCAACGTGAATTATTTCCTGTCTCGCCGGTCAAGTAGTGAGTTCCCAACCTAGACCGAGGTGCTCATGCAAGCCTTTACAGTTCGCTATACGCTCAACGGCAATCCCACCGAACACACTTTCGAGCTGGACCAGCCTGGCCTGGCCTTGCACGAGGCAGCCTTGCACCTGATCGTGCTGCATTTTGGCGACGGAGAGAACAGCTTGGTGATGCCCCCGCCTGACGCCACCCCTAACGAGATCCTGGCGCAGGCGCAGGTGTTGGGGTTGACCGATGTGGCTGTTGTTTGATGTGTGGACTGTGGAGTTGAAATGTCTGCCTGACGTCATTGAGGCCATGAAGAGCTAGCGGTGAGGTTACTGGCAGGTGGTGGTTTCAAAGTCCCGCGCGTCAATTGAGTACATGCCCGACCATGTGAAGTGCACTCCATGGGGGGACAGTCCACAGAACCTGAGGGAGCGGCCTTGCCGGAGCGCCGGACCGGCCGCGATGGGGCGCGCAGCGGCCCTGGAATCTCAGCTTCGCAGCCCATACTGCCGGGGCTGCTGCGTAGCCCATCGCGGCAAAAGGCCTATACCCGATGGACTGCCCATATTTCAGACCCAGAGCATTTCCCGGTGGGCCTTGCCGGAGCGCCGGACCGGCCGCGATGGGGCGCGCAGCGGCCCCAGGATTTCAGCTTCGCAGCCCATCGCGGCACAAGGCCGCTCCCACACGATGGACTGCAACCTATCTCAGAATCAGCGCATTTCCCGGCGGGCTTTGCGCCGCGATGGGGCGCGCAGCGGCCCCAGGATTTCAGCTTCGCAGCCCATATTGCCGGGGCTGCTGCGCAGCCCATCGCGGCACAAGGC
>CAURYQ010000157.1:0-4823 GCA_963529135.1 uncultured Pseudomonas sp.
TTCTTCTCGGTGCAGCAGACCTGCCCGCGTTGCCACGGCCAGGGCAAGATCATCACCGACCCATGCGGCGCCTGCCATGGCGAAGGCCGTGTCGAGGAGTACAAGACGCTGTCGGTCAAGGTGCCTGCGGGCGTCGATACCGGTGATCGCATTCGCCTGTCGGGTGAAGGCGAAGCGGGCGCGCACGGCGGGCCGACCGGGGACCTGTACGTAGTGATCAACGTGCGTGAGCACGAGATTTTCCAGCGTGATGGCAAACACCTGTACTGCGAAGTGCCGATCAGTTTCACCGACGCTGCGCTGGGGGGTGAACTCGAGGTGCCGACCCTCGACGGTCGGGTCAAGTTGCGTATCCCTGAGGGTACCCAGACGGGCAAGCAGTTCCGCCTGCGTGGCAAGGGCGTGGCGCCTGTGCGCGGCGGTGGTGCGGGCGACCTGCTGTGCCGCGTGGCCGTGGAGACGCCGGTCAACCTCAGCCGTCGCCAGCGCGAGCTGCTGGAAGAGCTGCGTGACTCGCTCGAAGGTGACAGCTCTCATTCGCCCAAGGCCAGTGGCTGGTTCGATGGCGTGAAGCGCTTCTTCGGCGATCTCTGACAAGGAAAAGGCTATGCGACGTATTGCAGTGATGGGCGCGGCAGGGCGAATGGGCAAGACCCTCGTCGAAGCCGTGCAGCAGACCGCAGGCGCCGGCTTGACGGCTGCCATCGACCGCCCCGACAGCACGCTGGTGGGCGCCGATGCAGGCGAACTGGCGGCCCTGGGACGTATCGGCGTGCTGCTGTCCGACGACCTGGTGAAGGTTGCCGATGACTTCGATGTGCTGATCGACTTCACCCATCCATCGGTCACCCTGAAGAACCTGGCGTTCTGCCGCAAGCATGGCAAGGCCATGGTCATCGGCACCACGGGGTTCACTCTGGAAGAAAAGCACCTGCTGGCCGAGGCTGGCAAGGATATCCCGATCGTGTTCGCGGCCAACTTCAGCGTTGGTGTCAACCTCAGCCTCAAGCTGCTGGACATTGCCGCGCGGGTGCTGGGCGATGACGTCGATATCGAGATCATCGAAGCGCACCACCGCCACAAAGTCGATGCACCTTCGGGAACCGCGTTGCGCATGGGTGAGGTGGTGGCCAGCGCGCTGGGGCGTGACCTGCAGGAAGTGGCGGTGTACGGCCGCGAAGGCCAGACCGGCGCACGTGATCGCAAGACCATCGGGTTCGCCACGGTGCGTGCCGGTGACGTGGTCGGTGATCACACGGTGCTGTTCGCAGCCGAGGGCGAGCGCCTGGAGATCACCCACAAGGCCTCCAGCCGCATGACGTTCGCCAAGGGAGCCGTACGCGCGGCGCTGTGGCTGGACGGTCGCGAGGCTGGTCTGTACGACATGCAGGATGTACTCGAGCTGCATTGAGCCATTGCTTCGATGTCGGCTCAACCCGCCGTCGATGAGTCGTGCCAGGCCCAGGCCGCGTGCGATGCTTGACGGCGGGCACGCCCACGTAACAGGTGGCGCCGGCATCGGTCTGTCGCATTCATGTGTTTAAGAGGCACATCTACGGTAGACCGAAAACGCACTTTTCTGTAAGCTACAGCTTTAGTGTGTCCACTAAAAGCGCGCAGCGAATTGAATTCAGCACATGAAAGCGGGGTGACGTGTCCATACGTCACTCCGCTTTTTTGCAACCTGCGATCGCCCTTTCATGCTTGATTTTCGGGAGGTCTTCTTGACAAAGCCAGCCATACTCGCCCTTGCCGACGGCAGTATTTTCCGCGGTGAGGCAATCGGTGCCGACGGCCAGACCGTTGGTGAAGTGGTATTCAACACCGCTATGACCGGCTACCAGGAAATCCTTACAGACCCTTCCTACGCGCAGCAAATCGTCACCCTGACCTACCCGCATATCGGCAACACCGGCACCACGCCGGAAGACGCAGAGTCCAACCGCGTCTGGTCGGCTGGCCTGGTCATTCGCGATCTCCCACTGCTGGCCAGCAACTGGCGCAACACCCAGTCGCTGCCCGAGTACCTCAAGGCCAACAACGTGGTGGCCATTGCCGGCATCGACACCCGTCGCCTGACTCGAATCCTGCGTGAAAAGGGCGCTCAGAACGGCTGCATCCTGGCCGGCGACGATATCAGCGAAGAAGCGGCGATCGCCGCTGCGCGCGGCTTCCCTGGCCTCAAGGGCATGGACCTGGCCAAGGTGGTTTCCACCAAGGAGCGCTACGAATGGCGTTCCAGCGTGTGGGAGCTCAAGACCGACAGCCACCCCACCCTCGAAGCCGCCGACCTGCCGTACCACGTGGTTGCCTTCGACTACGGCGTGAAGCTGAATATTCTGCGCATGCTGGTGGCCCGTGGTTGCCGCGTCACCGTGGTGCCGGCCCAGACGCCAGCCAGCGAAGTGCTGGCCCTCAACCCCGATGGCGTGTTTCTGTCCAACGGCCCGGGCGATCCCGAGCCTTGCGACTATGCCATCGCGGCGATCAAGGAAATCCTGGAAACCGACATCCCGGTCTTCGGCATCTGCCTGGGCCACCAGTTGCTGGCCCTGGCGTCCGGCGCCAAGACCGTCAAGATGGGCCACGGCCACCACGGTGCCAACCACCCGGTTCAGGACCTCGATACCGGCGTGGTCATGATCACCAGCCAGAACCACGGTTTCGCGGTAGACGAAGCGACCCTGCCAGGCAATGTGCGCGCCATTCACAAGTCGCTGTTCGACGGTACCCTGCAGGGTATCGAGCGTACCGACAAAAGCGCGTTCAGCTTCCAGGGCCACCCTGAGGCGAGCCCAGGCCCGACCGACGTCGCGCCGCTGTTCGATCGTTTCACCGATGCCATGGCCAAGCGCCGCTGAGTCTCCTGCTTCAAGGCCCCGGGCCGGCGTGCGCCACGCCCGGATGCGCCTGACCCAGATTGTTCAATGCGGCTTGCCGACTGACCCCGGATTTGAGTGACAACCATGCCAAAACGTACAGACATCAAAAGCATCCTGATTCTCGGCGCTGGCCCGATCGTGATCGGCCAGGCCTGCGAATTCGACTACTCCGGCGCCCAGGCCTGCAAGGCCCTGCGCGAGGAAGGGTTCCGCGTCATCCTGGTGAACTCCAACCCGGCCACCATCATGACCGACCCGTCGATGGCCGACGCCACCTACATCGAGCCGATCAAGTGGCAGTCGGTGGCCAAGATCATCGAGAAGGAGCGTCCTGACGCGCTGCTGCCGACCATGGGTGGCCAGACCGCCCTCAACTGCGCCCTGGACCTGGAGCGCCACGGCGTGCTCGAGCAGTTCGGCGTGGAAATGATCGGCGCCAACGCCGACACCATCGACAAGGCCGAAGACCGTTCGCGCTTCGACAAGGCGATGAAGGACATCGGCCTGGAATGCCCGCGTTCCGGCATCGCCCACAGCATGGACGAAGCCAACGCGGTGCTCGAGCGCCTGGGCTTCCCGTGCATCATCCGTCCGTCCTTCACCATGGGCGGCACCGGTGGCGGCATCGCCTACAACCGTGAAGAGTTCGAAGAGATCTGCGCCCGCGGCCTGGACCTGTCGCCGACCAAGGAGCTGCTGATCGACGAATCGCTGATCGGCTGGAAGGAATACGAGATGGAGGTGGTCCGCGACAAGAAGGACAACTGCATCATCGTCTGCTCCATCGAGAACTTCGACCCGATGGGCGTGCACACCGGCGACTCGATCACGGTCGCTCCGGCGCAGACCCTGACCGACAAGGAATACCAGATCATGCGCAACGCCTCCCTGGCGGTGCTGCGTGAAATCGGTGTTGAAACCGGCGGTTCCAACGTGCAGTTCGGTATCTGCCCGGACACCGGCCGCATGGTCGTCATCGAGATGAACCCGCGCGTTTCGCGTTCGTCGGCGCTGGCTTCGAAAGCCACCGGCTTCCCGATCGCCAAGATCGCCGCCAAGCTGGCCATCGGCTACACCCTGGACGAGCTGCAGAACGACATCACCGGCGGCCGCACCCCGGCTTCCTTCGAGCCGTCGATCGACTACGTGGTGACCAAGCTGCCACGCTTCGCCTTCGAGAAATTCCCGAAGGCCGACGCCCGCCTGACCACCCAGATGAAGTCCGTGGGTGAAGTCATGGCCATCGGCCGTACCTTCCAGGAGTCCTTGCAGAAAGCCCTGCGCGGCCTGGAAGTCGGCGCTTGCGGCCTGGACCCGAAAGTCGACCTGGCCAGCCCTGAAGCTGCCAGCATCCTCAAGCGCGAGCTGACCGTACCGGGCGCCGAGCGCATCTGGTATGTGGCCGATGCCATGCGTTCGGGCATGACATGCGAGCAGATCTTCGACCTGACCGGCATCGACATGTGGTTCCTGGTGCAGATGGAAGACTTGATCAAGGAAGAGGACAAGGTCAAGACCCTGGCCCTTACCGCGATCGACAAGGACTACATGCTGCGCCTCAAGCGCAAGGGCTTCTCGGACCAGCGCCTGGCCAAGCTGCTGGGCATCACCGACAAGACCCTGCGCCGTCACCGCCACAAGCTGGAGGTGTTCCCGGTGTACAAGCGCGTCGACACCTGCGCTGCGGAATTTGCCACCGACACCGCCTATCTGTACTCCACTTACGAGGAGGAATGCGAGGCCAACCCGTCGACCCGTGACAAGATCATGATCCTCGGCGGTGGCCCGAACCGCATCGGCCAGGGCATCGAGTTCGACTACTGCTGCGTGCACGCAGCGCTGGCGCTGCGTGACGACGGTTACGAGACCATCATGGTCAACTGCAACCCCGAAACCGTCTCCACCGACTACGACACCTCCGACCGCCTGTACTTCGAGCCG
>CAURYQ010000158.1:0-4645 GCA_963529135.1 uncultured Pseudomonas sp.
GGGCCGCTGCGCGGCCCATCGCGGCGCGAGGCCGCTCCCACAAAGTGGACTGCCCCTAGAGAAAATGCGCTGGTTCTCAGTTAGGGTGCAATTACGCCGTACCTATGTGCAGCGGTGGCGGGATTTGGAGCTTTTCAGGCCAGTTCACTCCATCGGGTGGGAGCGGCCTCGCCGGGGCGCCGGACCGGCCGCGATGGGCTGCGCAGCAGCCCCAGCAGTATGGCTGCGAAGCTGAAACGCTAAGGCCGCTGCGCGTCCCATCGCGGCGGCCCGGCGCTCCGGCAAAGCTGCGCCTACACCAGGCCCCTGCCCTCACCCCACCATCGGCACATGCCGCGGGTGGCTGCTGACGCGTTCCAGCCAGGCACGCACGGCGGGGTAGTCCGCCAGGTCGAAGCCGCCCTGCTGCGCCACATGGGTGTAGGCATACAGCGCCACATCGGCAATGGAATACTGGTCACCCACCAAGTAAGGCGTCAACTGTAACTGCCGCTCCATCACCCGCAGCGCCTTGTAGCCGCCCTTGTGCAACTTGCGGTACTCCTCGACCCGATCATCCGGCAGCCCCAGGTAAAACTGGATGAAGCGAGCCACGGCAATATACGGCTCATGGCTGTACTGCTCGAAGAACTGCCACTGCAGTACCTGGGTGCGCAGGCGTGGTTCGGCTGGCAGGAAGTCGCTGCCATCGGCCAGGTAGTTGAGAATGGCATTGGACTCCCACAAGTAGCTGCCATCCTCGATCTGCAAGACCGGCACCTTGCCGTTGGGGTTCATGGCCAGAAACTCGGGCGTTTCGGTTTCGCCCTTGAGAATGTCCACGGGCTGCCACTCATACGGCCGCCCCAGCAAGCTCAGCATCAGCTTGACCTTGTAGCAGTTGCCCGATTGATAATCGCCGTAAACCTTGTACATCACCCCACCCCTGCAATGCCGTGATACCAGAGCGCCTGATAGTTAACGACTGTACGGTTAAAAGCAATGATCGCTGTATCGCTGCCCTTTGCGCGCCCGGCGTTAGTCTGAAAACCACGGTTTCTACCCTTACAAGGATTTTTCCATGACCGATGTCACCTCCGCCCGCCTACGGCCCCTGGCAGATACCTCGCCCTCGGCAGTGGTCGCAGGCTTCATCGCCATGCTCACCGGCTACACCTCCTCACTGGTATTGATGTTTCAGGCCGGCCAGGCGGCGGGGCTGACGAGCGCGCAGATATCCTCGTGGATCTGGGCGCTGTCGATCGGCATGGCGGTATGCAGCATCGGCCTTTCCCTGCGCTACCGCACGCCAGTGACAGTGGCATGGTCCACCCCCGGCGCGGCACTGTTGATCACCAGCCTGGGCGGGGTGAGCTACGGCGAGGCGATCGGAGCCTATATCACCTGCGCCGTGCTGGTACTGATCTGCGGCCTGACCGGCAGCTTCGAGCGCTTGGTCAAACGAATTCCCGCCTCGTTGGCGTCGGCGCTGCTGGCGGGCATTCTGTTCAAGATCGGCAGCGAGATCTTCGTCGCCGCCCAGCACCGCACCTTGCTCGTGCTGGGCATGTTCTTCAGCTACCTGTTGGTCAAGCGCTTGTCGCCACGCTACTGCGTACTGGCCGCCTTGCTGGTGGGCACTGCGTTGTCCGGTGCCTTGGGCCTGCTGGACTTCAGTGGCTTTGCGCTGGAAATGGCCACCCCGGTGTGGACCACGCCCAGTTTTTCATTGGCAGCCACCATCAGCATCGGCATTCCGTTGTTCGTGGTGGCGATGACTTCGCAGAACATGCCGGGCGTGGCCGTGCTGCGGGCAGACGGTTACCAGGTGCCGGCGTCTCCATTGATTTCAGCCACCGGCCTTGCTTCGTTGCTGCTGGCCCCCTTTGGCTCGCACGGGGTGAACCTGGCAGCCATCAGCGCGGCCATCTGCACGGGGCCACATGCCCATGAGGACCCGAGCAAGCGCTACACCGCTGCGGTGTGGTGCGGCATTTTCTACGGCATTGCCGGCGTGTTCGGGGCGACCCTGGCGGCACTGTTCGCCGCCTTGCCCAAGGAACTGGTGCTGTCCATCGCGGCGCTGGCGCTGTTCGGCTCGATCATGAACGGGCTGACCGTGGCCATGAGCGAAGCGCGCGAGCGTGAAGCGGCCGTCATCACCTTCATGGTCACGGCGTCGGGGCTGACGTTGTTCTCCATCGGTTCGGCCTTCTGGGGCATCGTCGCCGGCGTGCTGGCCTTGCTGATTCTCAACCCACGCAAGGCTTGAGGCACCCATCGCTGCAGGTTGCTCGTGGCAGCACCCTGCAGCGGTCTACGTGACACCAGGTTGCCCGATCACAACCTGAAGTGCCCGACCATCCCCTTGAGGTCAGTACCCAACTGCGCCAGCTCGACGCTGGAGCGGGCGCTGTCCTGCATGGCCAACGCGGCCTGGTCGGCACTGCCGCGGATCTGAGTGACGCTGCGGCTGATTTCTTCTGCGACCGAGCTCTGCTGTTCGGCGGCAGCGGCGATCTGCTGATTCATCTGCTGAATCTTGGAAACTGCCGCAGCGATACTGCCCAGGGCGCTTTCGGTGTGCAGGGCATCGGCCACGGCCAGGCGTACCAGCTCGGTACTACCGCGGATCTGCGCGACGGACTGCTGCGCATTGCCGCGCAAGCTGGCCACCAGGGTTTCGATCTGCTCGGTGGACTGCCGGGTACGCCTTGCCAGCGCGCGCACCTCGTCGGCCACCACCGCGAACCCCCGCCCCTGTTCCCCGGCGCGGGCCGCTTCGATGGCCGCGTTGAGCGCCAGCAAGTTGGTCTGTTCGGCGACGCTCTTGATCACTTCGAGTACATCGCCAATGGTATGGATTTCGGAGCTGAGGCTGTCGATCCCGGCGCTGGCGGTTTCGGCCGCGGCAGCCAGCTGCTCGATGCGCTGCATGCTCTGACGCACCACTTGCTGCCCGGAATCGACTTTTTCATCCGCCGCCTGCGCCGCTTGCGCGGCTTCTTCGGCATTGCGCGCCACGTCATGCACGGTAGCGGTCATCTGCTGCATCGCCGTGGCCACCTGCTCGGTCTCATCCTTCTGGCTGCCCACCTCGCGGTTGGTCTGTTCGGTGACAGCCGACAGCGCCTGGGCATTGCCGGCCAACTGTTCGATGCCTTGCTGCAAACCACTGACAATGCCTGACAGGCCGGCGGCCATTTGTTGCATGGCCTGCATGAGCTGCCCCACCTCATCGCGGCGTGGGGCCACTGCTTCGAACGCCAACTGCCCGTCGGCAATGCGCTGGGCGCGGGCGATTACATGCTTGAGCGGGCCAACCACGGCGCGGGTGATCAACCAGGCCGCCAGCACGCCCACCAGCAAGGCCAGCGCGGTAGCGATGGCGATGGCCACCGTGTTGCGCTGCAAGTCGCCTTGCAGCACGTGTTCTTCGCCGAGATAGGCCTGGTCGACGCGGTGGGTGACATGCTCGGCACTGGCCTGCAGTTGCGCCTTCAGGCCTTGCTCGCTGGCCAATTGATCGGTGTATTCGTTGAGTTTTTCGGAGAAGCTGCCGATGTGCCCTGCCACCTCGTTGAGCACGCCCTGGTAACCGCTGTCCGTGACAGCTGTCTGCAACTGGCCCACCAGGCTGGCGGCCTCGACGGTTTGCGCAATGCGCTCCTGGCTGACATCGTCCTCGCCCTTGCGGCTTTTCTCCAGCCGCACCCGGGCTTCATCCATGGCCTGGAGCATCAACCGCGACACCTGCGCCACCTGCGCGGCCTGTTCCAGAAACTCACCGCCCTGTTGGCCTTGCGACTGCTTGAGGGTGTAGACGCCGTCATCAGCCAAGCCTGACTGCAGCACGTCGAGGTTGTTGGCAACGCTCGAAACCGACCAACTGGCAGTATCCAGCGCCAGCTCCTTGGCCTGCACCGCACCCACGAACGCTTCGAATGCCTGGCCGTAGGCTGCCAGCTCGGGTTCGGCCGCCGCCAGGGCCGGCAAGGCACGGGCGCGCTCGACCAGCCCTTGCAGCCCGGCACGCAAGGCTTCGGCTTGCTTGATGTCGGAGTTCGCTGCAAATGCCTGTTCATGCTGGCGCAGGCGCAGCAGGTCGGTGTTGAACTGGGCCAGCTGGCGCAGGCTGTCGAAGCGCTGCCCGACGCTGTGCAAGGCAGCGATGCCAATGGCAGCGACCGCCAAGGTCAGCAGCAGCACCAGGGTGAAACCCAGCGCGAGTTTGCGGGCCATGCCCAGGTTGGCCAACACACCGTGCTTGCTCGCGCCCATGCCGATTCCCCTTGTGGGTGTCAGGTTATCCCGATAGCCAAGGGTGGCAACGTTGCCAACCCCTGAACAAGGGCCTGACGTCAGAATAGTGTCAAATAGCTATGAGGGTGTCGGTAATGAGTTTGTAGGAGTCGTCTTACGTACGAACGGAAGGGATAGGTCGTGGAATGTTGTCTGGTAGCGACGGCGGTTGGCGAGGGTTGATTGCGGTGGCGGGCTGAGGGTGATCGTGGGGGGGCAGGGTTTGCGGTTGGTGGCAACGAATTTGGGGCCGCTGCGCGGCCCATCGCGGCGCGAGGCCGCTCCCCCCAAAAAGCGGCAACCAGTCGTCACCCACGGCCCCGGGGGGGGGCCCCGGGGGGGGGGGGCGCGCGCCGCGCGGGGG
>CAURYQ010000159.1:0-4538 GCA_963529135.1 uncultured Pseudomonas sp.
CCTAGATGGGGATGCCCGGAAGGATTTCAAGCCTTTTCATCGATAGAAGGTTGCGCGGCGCTCGGTGCCTTGCTGACCACCACCATGGCAGGGCGCAGCAGGCGGCCGTTGAGCAGGTAGCCCTTCTGGAACACGTTCAGCACGCTGTTGGGTTCGACCTCGGCGTTTTCCTGCATGGCCATCGCCTGGTGGTGCTCAGGGTTGAACGGCTGGCCGTGCGGATCAATGGCTTCGAGGTTGTAGCGCTTGAGCGTGTCCTGGAACATCTTCAGGGTCAGCTCGACGCCTTCGCGGATCTGCTTGACGTGTTCGTCCTGGGCGCTGGAGTGAGCCAGGGCCAGTTCCAGGCTGTCGATCACAGGCAGCAGGTCGGTGGAGAATTTCTCCAGGGCGAACTTGTGCGCCTTTTCTACATCCTGCTCGGCACGACGACGGATGTTCTGCAGTTCGGCCACGGTACGCAGCGACTGGTCCTTGGCCGCGGCCAGCTGTTCTTCGAGTTCCAGAACGCGGGCATCAGCTGCGTTTTCGGCACCGGTTTCCTCGACGTTGAGGTCTTTCTCGTTCAGCTGCTCATCAGCCATGGGATATCTCCTGCGCAATTTGGTGGACTGCGAGCCAGGCTCGCCGGTGATGTGGCGTATATGGGGCCGGAAAATACAGCTTCAAGGGGCAACCCGGTTTTTACACGCTCGAGGGTTTGCGCCAAAAGGGCATTGGCAGGCTGGAAAAAACTACTGTATAAATAACCAGACATGACTTTCGGGAGTCGCCCCTCATGCTGGTGCACCTGTCCATACACAATTACGCCATCGTCGAACACCTCGACCTGGAAATCGCCCGCGGCATGTCCGTGATCACGGGCGAGACAGGTGCAGGCAAGTCGATCATGCTCGATGCCCTGGGTCTGGCCCTGGGCGACCGCGCCGACAGCGGCGTGGTACGCCCCGGTACCGACAAGGCCGATATTCTCGCCACGTTCGACCTGGTCGACATCCCGGAGGCCCACACCTGGCTGGCCGAACGCGACCTGGCCGGCGACGGGCTGTGCATCCTGCGCCGGGTCATCACCGCCGAAGGCCGCAGCCGTGGGTACATCAACGGCACGCCCTGCCCGCTCGGTGACCTCAAGGCACTGGGCGAGCTGCTGATCGACATCCACAGCCAGCACGAGCACCAGTCGCTGCTCAAGGCCGACACTCACCGGCGTCTGCTCGACGAATACGCCGGCGCCGTCGACCTGGCCCGCCAGGTGCAAATGGCTGCCAAGCGCTGGAACCAGACGCGCCTCGAACTGGAGCGCCTGTCCAATTCCGGGGACGAACAGCGGGCGCGTCACCAGTTGCTCAGCTACCAGCTCGAAGAGCTGGACAACCTGGGCCTGGGCGAGAACGAGCTGGAACACCTGGAGCAGGAGCACAAGAACCTCACCAGCGCGGAGGCCTTGTTCGGTATCTGTCGCCAGGTCATCGACCAATGCAGTGAAAGCGACTCGGGCAACGTGCTTGGCGCGCTCACTTCCAGCCTCAACCGGCTGGGCGCCGCCAGCAATGCGCCCAAGGCGCTCGCAGAAGCGGCCAACTTGATTGCCAGTGCCCAGATCCAGGTCGAAGAGGCGGTGGGCGAGCTCAACCGCTTCCTCGACAACTTCGATGCCGACCCCATGCGGCTTCAAGCGCTGGAGGAGCGTCTCGATACCATCTACACCCTGGCGCGCAAACACCGGGTGCACCCCACGGAGCTGCCCCACTTGCAGCAGCAGCTGATGGAAGAACTCGAAGGGCTCAACGCAAGCGACGAATCACTCGAGCGGCTGGGCGAAGAAATGGCCGCATTCGCGCAGCACTATAAAGAGAAGGCTGGCGAATTGAGCGGGCTGCGTCAGCATGCCGCCAAGCAGTTGGCAGAGGCCGTGGAGCAGGAAATCCAGCGCCTGGGTATGCCGGGCGGTCGCTTCTGCATTCAGCTCACCCCCAACGACACGGCCGATCTTTCCCCCAATGGGCTCGAACAGATCGAATTGCTGGTCAGCGCCAACCCTGGCCAGCCGCTCAAGGCGCTGTCCAAGGTTGCATCGGGCGGCGAGTTGTCCCGGATAAGCCTGGCGATCCAGGTCATTACCGCGCAAACGTCGCGTATTCCTACCCTGGTGTTCGATGAGGTGGACGTGGGTATCGGCGGGCCGACGGCGGAAATCGTCGGCCAGTTGTTGCGCCGCCTGGGCGAGCGCGGCCAAGTGCTGACCGTCACCCACCTGCCCCAAGTGGCAGCGCAGGGTCACCATCATCTGTTCGTCCACAAGGTGCGCGAAAGCGATACCACCCACACCGCCGTGGCCAGCCTTGGCAAACGCGAGCGAGTGGAGGAAGTGGCGCGGATGCTGGGTGGCATCGACCTCACCAAGGAATCATTGGCTCATGCGCGCAAGATGGTGGTGAGCGGCAAGGCCTGAGTGACGTCGGCTTGGCAGCCGGCACACCGAACTTGAACGCACGTTTGCAGAAAAAACAAAGGCGACCCTAGGGTCGCCTTTGCTGCTCATAACGAAATAATCGTTACTTCTTCTTACGCACATACAGGACCAGATTATGGTCCACCAGCTCGAAACCGTGCTCTTCGACGATTTCACGCTGACGCTTTTCGATTTCGGCGTCCATGAACTCGATGACTTCACTGGTATCCACGTTGACCATATGGTCGTGGTGACCGCCATCGGCCAGTTCAAACACCGCATGACCGCCGTCGAAGTTGTGGCGAACCACCAGACCTGCTGCTTCGAACTGGGTCAGTACACGGTACACGGTGGCCAGGCCAACATCCTCGCCTGCCTCCATGAGGGCCTTGTACACGTCTTCGGCGCTCATGTGACGCTGCTCGGCAGAGTCGAGCATTTGAAGGATCTTGACTCGAGGCAGGGTCACCTTGAGACCGGCTTTACGCAATTCGCTATTTTCAACCATGGTCAGCTTTCTCGCCGATGCTGCTTCGCAGCTTCTCTTAATACGGGTATGATCGGGGTTTACGTTGTCCAGCCAAGATAGTGGAAGTCGCCCACCGATGCAAAACACCAAGCTCTTGCTAACCAGCCTCACCTTCGTGGGACTGCTCGCACTCGCCGGTTGCTCGTTTCCCGGGGTTTACAAAATCGACATCCAGCAGGGCAATGTCGTCACGCAAGACATGATAGACCAATTGCGCCCTGGAATGACCCGGCGGCAAGTGCGGTTTATCATGGGTAACCCCCTGATTCAGGATACTTTCCACACCAACCGGTGGGATTACCTCTATAGCCTGCAACCTGGTGGCGGTCAGCGCCAACAGGAACGCATGAGCATTTTCTTCAATGAAAGCGACCAGCTGGTAAGCCTGTCGGGCGACTTCATGCCGGGCGTCAGCCGCGATCAGGAAATCCTCGGCGGCAGCGGTGACACCACCGTCAGCCCTGGTGCCAATGGCGAGCAGCCTGCTGCTCAACCGGACGAAAAACCGGCCAAGCCAGGCTCGGTTGAGGAATCCATTCAGCGCGAAATCGACACCATCGAAACGACGCCTGTGCCTACACCGGCACCGCTGGAAACGCGCTGACACAAAAAGCCAGAACATTGTCCGTGATCTTGTTCATTTGAGCTTATCGGGGCCGCTCCGCGGCCCATCGCGGCACAAGGCCGCTCCCACAAAATCCTGCGAACCGGCCAGATCAGCCCTCACGCGACCCATGTAGGAGCGGCCTTGTGCCGCGATGGGCCGCAAAGCGGCCCCAGCGATCTCAAGTAAACAGCATCACAGACGTTGCCTGGTCTTTTGCTTACCGCAAGAGGCTTTTCCAATCCAACGTCATCGCCAACTGCCGCTGACGACGTTCGGCGATACCCCGATTGCAAACCTTACGAAGCAGCGTACAACTGCTTGGCACGCTCGCAGAACGCATCCACCAGGGTATTGGCGGCCTGATTGAACAGTGGCCCCAGCGTGGCGCGTACCAGCGAGCCGGCGTAGTCGAACGACAGGTCCAGGCTGATCTTGCAGGCCTTCTCGCCCAGCGGCTTGAACACCCAGATGCCGTGCAGCTGGGAGAACGGCCCCTCCTCCAGGTTCATTTCGATCGACTGCCCAGGCACCAGCACATTGCGCGTGACAAAGTGCTGACTGATGCCGCCTTTGGCCACCTCGAGTTTGGCACGCATGTGGGTGTGGCTGGCTTCGAGCACCGTCGAGTCGGAACACCAGGGCAAGAATTGCTCATAGCTGGCCACATCGTTCACCAGGTCATACAAGGCCTGGGCGGGGTATGGCAGCAGGGCGGAGCGTTGAATATGGGTAGTCATCCAGGCGTCACTTCCAAGGCTGGGTGGCGGTGCTTCGCAGCATTCCGATTACAGGATCTGTACCTATGACAGTGCAAGTATTGTCCGGTATTCATTCCAGTGGCTCAAGCACGCTGAAATCCCATAGCGGACGACGCGCGGACTTGCCTATAATGCCGCCCCTATGGCTAAGCAAAAAAAACATCCGACCGGGACCATCGCGCAGAACAAGAA
>CAURYQ010000160.1:0-4516 GCA_963529135.1 uncultured Pseudomonas sp.
TGAGCACGACCACATCGAGTGTACCGATGCGCTTGATGTCCTCAGAGCGGGGCTCGTAGGCGTGCGGGTTGAAGCCGGCCGGAATCAGCGGAACCACTTCGGCCTTGTCACCGACGATGTTGGTCACGTAGCTGTAGTAAGGGTGCAGGGTGATGCCGATGCGCAAGGGTTTGCCAGCGTCGGCCAGGGCCAGGGCGGGCAGGGCGCAGGCCAGGAGCAGGGCGAGAGCGGAGCGAAGCATGGAACATTCCTCAGGAGTCAGTGACGGTGTTCGCGGGTGACACCGGCGTCGTAGTGGCTGACGATCTGGCGCCAGCCGACGGCGATCAGGCTCGCCGGGGAGAGGTCGGCGACCGAGGGGCTGGCGGTGTCCCGGCTGAGCCACACGTCAGCCTCGGTGTCGCTTTCGTCAGGAACGACCATCAGCAGGTGGCCGGCGATGTCCGGTGCCTGGCTGCGCCCGAGGTACGCACTGCCAGCCAGCCTTGACCATTGATGATTGCCTCGGCTCTGACTGCCGGCATCGTCGACGAAGGGCGGCAGGCCCTCACTAGCCAGTGCCTCCACTTCTGGGGCTGAGCCCTGTTCTTCGCGCAGGTAGCGAATTTCGTCCAAGGCCACTCGCAGGTCGGTGTAAAGGCCTTGTTCAGCCGGGCTCAGATCCCGACGGGCATCGACTTGGTGGCTGGCAATCGGCTGGTCGTCGACGCGTTCCCCACGCATCAGCACGACGCTGGCTGCCAAGGCCACGATCAGTGCTCCGACCAGCAGCACGTACAGCGTTTCATGCCCGGCACCGGCCGGGCGAATCACCTGAACCCGGCTCATGGTTGAGCAATGTCGGCGTAGTCGACTTCCACGACGTGCCCTGGGCCGGCGTCGAACAGCACGTAGAACTCGCCGTCCGGGCGCTTGAAGGTCAGGGTGGAGTCATCGCCCAGCTTGCCGCCGACCAGGACCTGCTCATCGTAGCCGATGACGTCCAGGGTTACCCCTGGCGCGCCGCTACCGTCCGAAAACCCGCCCGTGCACTTGATCTGACTGCCGGGGACTTCTTCGCATTCGCACATCGGGTTGTGCGCCATGGCGGCGGTCGCCGACAGGAGCAGCGAGGGGAGCGCGAGCATACGCATGAGGTGTTTCATTTACTGCCTCCTTGTTTCTTGAGCCAGGCCACGGTGGCCGGCGATGCCTGGGCCAAAGGCACCGAGGCTTGATGCATGCTGCCGTCCCAGCCTTCCAGGGTGATCCAGACCTGGGCATCGGGTCGAGTGCGCGGCGCTATGGGAAGGGAGGTGCCCATGTGGTAGGGCGCCCCGAAGAAAATGGTGCCGGCAGCACGCAGGCTGCGCGGTTTGCCGATGCGCAGGTAGGTGGCTTTCACTTCTTGGGCGCAGCCTTTGCACAGCGCAGCGTTGAACACCTTGAAATACCCGGCCGGGCCATCGGCCTGGGGGGCTTCGTCACGCATTTCGGCCAAGTCGAGGCTGTAGGGGCCTACCTTGATGTCACGGATGATGTTCGCGCCCAGCCCCGCTTCGCCGCGAAACAGTTTGGCGTCGGCGAAATACTGGGGCATGAAACCCAGCGGGATCAGGACCAGCAGTATGTTCAGATGAAACCGCCACTTCATCCACAAGCGCTTGAGCGGTCGGTTCTCGAGGGTTTGCGCTTGGCTCATGGCTGTGCCTCCAGCGTGGGCTTGCGCTGCGCGACGCGGGGGTCGCGCTCACTGCGCTTGAGGGCGGCTGCGGTGGCCTGGGCGGTGCGCTTGGTCCAGATCAGCAAGCCGCTGAACACCATCAAGGTCAATACGAGGCCGAAGAAGAACCACACCAGCTTGATCGGCAGCCCGCCGAAGTCGCCAGTGTGCAGCGGGCGCATGGATTCGGTGACGAATTCCAGCGGTGTGCGGTCGCTGATGCGGAACTGGCTGTCGACTTGGCGGGTGTAAGGGTTGACCGAGGCATTCTGGAACATCAGCGGGTACCAGCCCGGGCCCGAAAGGCTGATGTGGCTGTAGGCCGTGGCGGGCAGTATCACGAAGCTGACTTCAAGCCCCGGTACCGCTTGCCCGGCTATGCGTACGGCCTCGTCCAGGTCGATACGCGGTGCCGGAGTGCCGTCGCGGGTCTGCGGCACGTCCTCGCGCGCAATGACCGGCACGATGGGCCGCGTGGAAATCGTGACGTGGTTATCGCCCAGAATCGCCTGAATCAGGAACCAGGTGCCGGTAATGGAAATGACGGCGATGAACCAGATGGACCAGACCCCAGCCAGCCGGTGCACGTCACCCCAGAAGATCCGCGAGCCGTGGCCGGTGCGCAGGGGCTTGAAGAAGCCGCGCCAGAACTTCTTGTACACCACCAGCCCCGTGACCAGTGACGCCAGCATGGGCAGGCCCAGCAGCGAGACGAGGTACCAGCCCCAGCTGTAACCATTGGTGAACGGCACCAGCCACCAACCATGCAAGGCACGGGTAAAGGCTTCGAAGTCGAAATCAGGCGTCTTGCCCTGAATGGCCCCTGTGTAAGGGTTCACATACAGCGTAGGGCTGGTACCGTCCGGCAGGGTAACGTTGGCCACGACCGCGAAATGAGAGCCGTCGGGCTGCCGCAGCATGTCCACGATCATCTCGGGCTCGGCCTTGTGCAGGGCATCAAGCACTTGCTGGAAACTCAGGCGGTCCACGTCGGCATCGGGCTTGTTGGCGCGCACCGCAGGGTCGGCCAGCCACACGATTTCCTGGCTGACCACCGCAAGCATGCCGGTGAAGCAAACGATCAGGACGAAGAACCAGATCGGCAGCGCGAGCCAGCTATGGACCAGGAACCAGAGCCTGGATTTGGATTTTTTCGGAGATTTGGCCATCAGACGGTCTTCACAATAGGTGGTCGAGACTAAGCCCAACCCGAGAGAGCTGTATTGATAAGGACGAATGAGAATCGAAATTCCGTCGATTTAAATGCAAGGAAATGTTTCGGACGACAAAAAAACCGGCCCCCATGTCCCCCATGGAGGGCCGGTTTCGCAGCACCTGTCAGGCGACGGTCAAGGCAGCCGCGGGCAGGGATGTGGCGCGTGACGACGGCAGGTCTTGATAAAGGGCACGGCCGATCTCGGCCGCTCGGGAGGGCAGAACCGACAGCAAGGTGTCGCTCAGACCGTGGCTGTTTTCGCAGAAGCCTTGCAGGTAGACGGATGCCTGCATGTCGGAGCTGGTCAGGACCCGGTAGTTGCGATCGACGCTGAAGTCGTCCAGGTAGCCGGCCAGAGGAGCCAGCAATTCACGATGCGAACGGCGCTCGTAGCCGGTGGCCAGGATGACGGCATCGTAGCGGTGAGTTTGTTGCTGTCCGGTGGCAAGGTCGCTTACGGTCAGTTCGATGCCTTCGCCGGTGGCCACCACTTCATCCACCTGGCGACGGCATAGCACGTTGTGGCGGAACTGGTGCGCAACCTTTTGCCGATAGAGAATCGCATAGATGCGCTCGATCAGGTTCAGGTCCACTACCGAGTAGTTGGTGTTGTGGTACTCATCGAGCAGCTTGCTGCGCTGCTCGGCCGGTTCGTTGTAGACCAGGTCGGTGTAGTCGGGTGCGAAGATCTCGTTGACGAACGGGCTGTCATCGGCGGGCTTGAGTGCCGAACCACGCAGGATCATGTCCACCTTGACCGACGGGAAGCTGTCGTTGAGATCGATGAACGCCTCGGCCGCGCTTTGGCCAGAACCGATGACGGCGATCCGCATCGGCTTACCGGCGTTGCAGGGCAGTTGGCTCAAGCTGCTGAGGTACCTGGAGTGGTGGAACACCCGTGGGTCGTTCTTCATGGCCGCAAACTGCTGTGGAATCTTCGGCGTGCCGCCGCTGCCGACCACTACCGAGCGGGCTTTGCGGCTGTGTTCCCGGCCTTCGGCGTCGCGTGATATCAGGCGCAGGTGCTGCACGCGGCCCTGGACCAGTTCCGGTTCGATGCGCAGCACTTCTTCACCGTAAACCGCCTGGGTCGCGAAATGCTCGGCCGCCCAGCGTAGGTAGTCATTGTATTCCAGCCGGCAAGGGTAGAAGGTGCCCAGGTTGATGAAGTCGGCCAGGCGCTGCTTCTGGTGCAGGTAGTTGACGAAGCTGTAGGGGCTGGTGGGGTTGCGCAGGGACACCAGGTCCTTGAGGAAGGAAATCTGCAATTCGCTCTGGGTAGCCAGGGTTTCACCGTGCCAGCGATAGTCTTGCTGCTTTTCGATGAATAACGCGTCAAGGGCACGCCCTTGGCTTTCGGCCAGCTCTTGCAGCGCGATAGCCAGGGCCAGGTTGGACGGGCCGAAGCCTACGCCGATCAGATCTTTGATGGTTTCCTGCTGTGAGGCTTGGGTCATGGCCGCGATTCCATAAGGTCGATGTGGACGCTCACCGGTGATCCGGCTACCGCGCTGGTACATCTTCTGGAACGAGTCAACCGAGAGGGAATTTAACAGGGCTCAAGAGGCGCCCGTTGCTGCCGATAAAACGGCATACGG
>CAURYQ010000161.1:0-4383 GCA_963529135.1 uncultured Pseudomonas sp.
GGAAGTGGGGCGCATTATAAGGGGATTCGAAACCCCGTCAACCTTTAATTTCATAAATCCTGATGAACACACACGGATGCTTCGCATGGCAGCTCAAACCGCCCTCCCCCTCTGGCGCCCTGCACGAGGAATCAATCGGGCGACAGCCGGGATCCGCATTACCATCAACAGCAGCCCAATGGCGGCATAAACCGCCCACTCCCGCAGGTCCGAGCGCACGATCCACAAGAAATGCAGCAGCCCCAACCCCAACACGACATACACCAGCCTGTGCAGCTTTTTCCAACGCGCACCCAGGCGCCGCTGGCTGTATCGATTGGACGTGGCAGCCAACGCCAGCAAGCCCAGCGAGCCCAACGCCCCAACGATGATGTAGGGCCGTTTGCGCAACTCTACCGCCAGCTGCCCCCAGTCCAACCCCAAGATGAAGAACAGGTAAGCCAGCACGTGCAACACGATGTAGGCAAACACCCATAGCCCAAGCTGCCGGCGCACCACTATCCAGCCCGGCCAGCCCGTCACGCGCTGCAATGGCGTCATGCATAGGCTGATCAACAGAAACACCAAGGCACCCAACCCCAGTCGGTCCATCAGTACCTTGCCAGGATCAGGGCCCAACAGACTGGTCGATGCCTGATAGAGCCACCAGGCAGGAAACAGGCAGCCCACCACGAAGACGCCCAGGCGAAACCAGGGATAACGCATCAGTAGTTCTTCCGCAGATCGAGCCCGTCGTACAGCGACGCCACTTCGTCGGCGTAACCGTTGAACATCTGGGTTTCGCGCACGTTCGGACTGAACAGTCCGCTTGGCAGCCTGCGTTCACGGGCCTGGCTCCAGCGCGGGTGGTCCACGGTCGGATTCACATTGGCATAGAAACCGTATTCGTCCGGGGCCAGCCCCTGCCAGGTGGTTCCCGGTCGCTCGGCCACAAGGCTGATGCGAACGATCGACTTGATGCTTTTGAAACCGTACTTCCAAGGCACCACCAACCTGAGCGGCGCCCCGTTCTGATTCGGCAATGCTCGGCCATACATGCCCACCGCCAGGATTGCCAACGGGTGCATCGCTTCATCTAGACGCAGCCCCTCTTTATAAGGCCAGTCGATCAGTGCGAAACCAGAGCGCTGACCAGGCATGTCTTTCGGATCTTCGAGCGTTTCGAAACGCACATAACGGGCCTTCGAGGTCGGCTCGACGTGCTTGAGCACCTGCGCCAATGGAAAACCCAGCCATGGGATGACCATCGACCACGCTTCCACGCAGCGAAGCCGATAAACACGTTCTTCGAGCTGATAGGGTTTGACGAAGTCTTCTAGTGCATAACGCCCGGGCTTACCGACCTCCCCATCGACCACCACGCTCCAGGGTTCGGTCTTCAGGCTGCCTGCATTGGCTGCCGGGTCGCTCTTGTCTGGCCCGAACTCGTAGAAGTTGTTGTAGTGCGTGGCATCCTTGAAGGGGGTCACGGCCTCGTTCTGAACCGTCACTGCCTGCCAGCGTGTGTCGCCCAGCTTGTCGTTGAACCAGGCAGGCGACTTACCCGCTTCCACGTCAGGGTAGCGTGAAGGCTCACCCGCAAGACCCATACCGGGCAACGCACCCAAAGCCAGGCCCGCCAGCGAGCCACCCATCAGGGAGCGGCGAGAAAGGTAGATGCCTTCAGGGGTGATCTCCGATGCCTTGCATTCGGAAGACCTGGGAAGCTTGATAAGCATGGGCGGCTCCATAGCACTGGATAACGGACGTACCAGTAAGACTATGGAGCCGGAGGGTTATTCCATCATTAAAGGATTGTCACCCTTTGCGACGACGTGAGCGCAGCAGGAACTGAATCGGGCCGGACGCTGCATAGGCCAGGAAAGCCAGCAGCAGAATGCGCGGCGGGTCGCTGAAGACAACGGCGAACACCAGCACGACCGCCAGGATCGCCACGAAAGGCACGCGCCCTTTGAGGTCAAGCTCCTTGAAGCTGTTGTACTTGATGTTGCTGACCATCAGCATGCCCGCAGCCGCCACCAGCAGCGCCACCAGGAACGAGAGCTTCGAGCCCTGGATGCCATAGTCGCTGAAGGCCCATACGGTACCGGCCACCACACCAGCTGCAGCCGGGCTGGCAAGACCGATGAAGTAACGCTTGTCGGCGGTGCCCACCTGGGTATTGAAACGCGCCAGGCGAAGTGCAGCACCGGCGACATAGATGAAGGCAACCATCCAGCCAACCTTGCCCATGTCACCCAGTGCCCAGCCGAAGGCCAGCAAAGCCGGGGCAACGCCGAAGGCAACCATGTCCGACAGTGAATCGTACTCGGCGCCGAAGGCGCTCTGGGTATTGGTCATGCGCGCCACCCGGCCGTCCAGGCCATCGAGCACCATGGCCACGAAGATCGCAATGGCAGCGAATGCAAAATATTTGCTCGCTTCGCGTGGGTCGCCAGCGCTCAGGGCACTCTGCGCGTTCATCGAGCTGATGATGGAATAGAAACCGGCAAAGAGATTTGCGGTGGTGAACAGGTTAGGCAGCAGATAGATGCCGCGGTGACGCACCTTGCGCCCTTCGTCGTCATGCCCTTCTTCAATGTGCTCATCGACAGGTAGCAGGCTTTCGGCGTCGGAGGGCTTGTTCGGCTCTTCGGGACGTTCGCTCATGGAGGGTACCTTGCAACAGGATGGAAAAAGTTCGACACGGGCCCGCTAAACAGGTTCTGACGGCGGGCCACTGGTCTGCTTTATACCAGAAGCTGGCTGCCAGAACGAAAAAACGCGGCCTAGGCCGCGTTTTTCATCGTTCGACGAACCTTAGTTCTTGGTCTTGTCGACGATCTTGTTAGCCGAGATCCACGGCATCATCGAACGCAGCTTCTCGCCGATGACTTCGATACCGTGAGCGGCGTTGTTGCGGCGCTTGGCGGTCATCGATGGGTAGTTAGTAGCACCTTCGGAGATGAACATCTTCGCGTACTCGCCGTCCTGGATGCGCTTGAGTGCGTTGCGCATGGCCTTACGGGATTCTTCGTTGATGACTTCCGGGCCGGTCACGTACTCGCCGTACTCGGCGTTGTTGGAGATCGAGTAGTTCATGTTGGCGATGCCGCCTTCGTACATGAGGTCAACGATCAGCTTCAGCTCGTGCAAGCACTCGAAGTAGGCCATTTCCGGAGCATAGCCGGCTTCTACCAGCGTTTCGAAACCGGCCTTGACCAGTTCGACGGTACCGCCGCACAGTACGGCCTGCTCGCCGAACAGGTCGGTTTCGGTCTCGTCCTTGAAGGTGGTTTCGATGATGCCGGTGCGGCCACCACCTACACCCGAAGCGTAGGACAGGGCGACGTTCTTGGCGTTGCCCGAAGCGTCCTGGTAGATGGCGATCAGGTCAGGGATGCCGCCACCCTTGACGAATTCGGAGCGCACGGTGTGGCCCGGGGCCTTCGGCGCGATCATGATCACGTCGAGGTCGCTACGTGGAACCACTTGGTTGTAGTGGATCGCAAAGCCGTGGGAGAACGCCAGGGTAGCGCCCTTCTTGATGTTCGGTTCGATTTCCTGCTTGTACAGCTGGCCCTGGAATTCGTCCGGGGTCAGGATCATGACCAGGTCGGCAGCGGCGACGGCGGAGGCAACGTCGGTTACTTTCAGGCCATGGGCTTCTGCCTTGGCAACGGTGGCCGAACCTTTACGCAGACCGATAGTGACGTCTACACCGGAGTCCTTCAGGTTGCACGCCTGCGCGTGGCCTTGGGAGCCGTAGCCGATGATGGCGACTTTCTTACCCTGGATGATGGAAAGGTCGCAGTCTTTATCGTAGAAAACTTTCATGAAATACCCCTGGTTATATCCCGGCCCCAAAGGAGCCATCGCTAATTTATTGTTGAATTCAGATGCTGAGCACTTTGTCGCCACGGGCAATGCCGGTAACGCCGCTGCGCACGGTTTCGAGAATCGATGCAGTGCCGATGGCCTGGATGAAGCTGTCCAGTTTGTCGCTGGTGCCGCTTAGCTGCACGGTGTACACGCTGGCAGTCACATCGACGATCTGGCCACGGAAGATATCCGTGGTGCGCTTGATCTCGGCACGCTGGGCACCGGTGGCCTTGACCTTGACCAGCATCAGCTCGCGCTCGATGTGAGCGCTTTCCGACAGGTCGACGAGCTTGACCACTTCGACCAGCTTGTTCAGGTTCTTGGTGATCTGTTCGATCACTTCGTCATGGCCAACGGTGGTCAACGTCAGACGCGACAGGGTCGGGTCTTCGGTCGGCGCCACGGTCAGGCTTTCAATGTTGTAGTTGCGCTGGGAGAACAGGCCGACCACGCGGGACAAGGCACCCGGTTCGTTTTCCAGCAGCAGGGAAATGATGTGCCGCATATCAGGTACGCTCCGTC
>CAURYQ010000162.1:0-4336 GCA_963529135.1 uncultured Pseudomonas sp.
CCACGCACCCGGATCTTCGGCCTGGCACTGGCCATGGTCACCCGTATCATGCTGCTGCTGTCCATCACCTGGGTCATGCGCCTGACAGACGATCTGTTCGTGGTGCTGGGGCAGGGCATCTCCGGGCGGGACCTGATCCTGTTCTTCGGCGGCCTGTTCCTGCTCTGGAAAAGCTCGCAGGAGATCTATCACGGCCTGGAAGGCGAGGAAGAAAACCCTGACGAACCCAAAGGCTCGGGAGGCAAGTTTCTCTACACCATCATCCAGATTGCCATCATCGACATCGTCTTCTCCCTCGATTCGGTGATCACGGCGGTGGGCATGGTGTCGCACGTACCGGTGATGATCGCCGCGATCATCGTGGCCGTACTGGTCATGATGGCTTGCGCCGGCACCATCGCCGATTTCATCGACAAGCACCCGTCGTTGAAAATGCTCGCGCTGTCGTTCCTGATCGTGGTGGGTACCGTGCTGATTGCCGAAGCGTTCGATGTGCATGTACCCAAAGGCTACGTCTATTTCGCCATGGCCTTCTCCCTGGCCGTCGAGGCCATCAACATTCGCATGCGTACCTCAATGGCACGCAAGGCGGGCAAGGAACATGAGGCCGTGAAACTGCGCAAGGACGTGCCAGGCCAATAACGCCAGGACAGGCGTACGGGGCTGCCATGCAGCCCCAATGTGTATAACCTCCCGGGCCGGCTTGGCAAATCGTTCTGGGGCGCTTCGCCACGCTGTCGGCACCGATGTTTCAAATTGATGCCAGCCATGCGAAGCTGGCGACAGCGGCATATTAGAACTAAAGCTTGAACAGGCCTTTGCAACAGCATTGCGCCCGCGTCTTTTCGACTGGCCGCTTGGCCAGTGCCATCCAGGGGGCTCTCGTCATGCTGACCCTACTCAACCTGCTTTCGGCAGTCACCTTGCTGGTGTGGGGCACGCACATCGTGCGAACCGGCATCCTGCGGGTATTCGGTTCGGACCTGCGACGCATCATCGGCCAGAATATGGACAAACGTCCTCTGGCCTTCATCGCGGGCATTCTTGTCACCGCGATGGTGCAGAGCAGCAACGCGACCGCAATGCTGGTCACGTCATTCGTAGGCCAGGGCCTGATGGCCATGACGCCGGCGCTGGCGATCATGCTGGGGGCCGATGTAGGCACGGCACTGATGGCTCGTGTACTGACCTTCGACCTGTCCTGGCTTTCGCCCCTGCTGATTTTTCTGGGTGTGATCTTCTTCCTTTCGCGCAAGCAGACCCGCGCTGGCCAACTCGGCCGTGTCGGCATTGGGCTGGGCCTGATCATTTTGGCGCTTGAATTGATTGTGCAGGCAGCCGCGCCCATCACCCACGCCCAAGGCGTGAAGGTGCTGTTCGCCTCGCTGACCGGCGACATTCTGCTCGATGCCCTGGTGGGCGCACTGTTCGCCATGGTCTCGTATTCGAGCCTTGCTGCCGTGCTGCTCACCGCCACGCTGGCAGGGGCCGAGGTGATCAGCCTGCCAGTGGCCATAGGCCTGGTAGTGGGCGCCAACATCGGTAGCGGCCTGCTCGCGTTCATAAGTACCAGCATGCAGAACGCCGCCGGGCGCAGAGTGGCGCTGGGCAGCCTGCTGTACAAATTGATCGGCCTATTGTTGATCATTCCCGTGCTTCACCCGTTGGTGGACTGGATGGACTCATTGAGCTTCAGCCCGCAGGAACTGGTGATCGGCTTTCACCTGCTCTACAACACTGCGCGCTGCTTGATCATGCTGCCCACCGTCAAACCCATGGGAAGACTCTGCAACACCCTGCTGCCAGAGCGCGAACGCGACAACGGGCAGGTACGCCCACGCCATCTCGACGCATCGGCACTTGAAACGCCCAGCCTGGCGTTGGCCAATGCCGCTCGGGAAACGTTGCGCCTGGGCGATATCGTAGACAACCTGCTCGAAGCCATGCTCGGCGCACTGCGTGGCACCCAGGCAGCACTGCCTCAGCAGGTGCGTGCGTTGAGTGAAGACGCCGAAGCCCTGTACAGCGCCATCAAGTTGTACCTGGCACAGATGACCCGCGAGGACCTCAGCGAGCACGACAACCGCCGCTGGGCCGAGATCATCGAGCTGGCAATCAACCTGAAACTGGCCTGTGACCTGATCGAGCGCATGTTGCGCAAAGTCCAGCAACAGAAGACCAGTCAACGAAGAGCCTTTTCCCAGATGGGGCTGGAAGAACTGACCGGTCTGCAGGAGCAACTGCTGGCCAACCTGCGCCTTGGCCTTTCGGTGTTCCTCAGCGCCGACCCTGAAAGCGCCCGCTTGCTGCTGCGCGAAAAGCGCCGTTTTCGTGCTCAGGAGCGGCGTCTGGCCCACGCCCATGTCAGTCGGTTACAGCGCAAAGTGGTACAGAGCATCGAGACCAGCTCTGTGCACCTGGAGCTGATCGCCGACATGAAGCGGTTGAACTCTTTGTTCTGTAGCAGTGCCTATGTGGTACTGGGCGGCTCGGACACGGGCGGGCTGATGCTCGACAGCGTGCCGGACGAAGCCCCTCTGCCGTGATGTCGCCGACCTGAGGACCCCCGCTCGCCCATGCGTTGCCTGATGTTCGTCTGCCTGCTGATGTGTAGCCTCTGTTCCTTCGCCCTGGACCGATCTCGCGTGGAAGGCTACCTGCTGCCCAACGGTCTGCAGGTCATTCTCAAGGACGGCTACGAACGCGACCATGTATCCATCCGCCTGGTCGTGGGCGTAGGCCTGGACGACTTTGGCTGCAACCAGAAAGAGCTGCCGCACCTGCTGGAGCATCTGTTGTTCAGCGGTGTGGACGAGACCGGCGAGGGTGGGCTCGAAGAACGCCTGCAGGCACTGGGCGGCGAGTGGAACGCGTTCACGGGTAACGCCGACACCACTTTCGTGATCGAGGCCCCGGCACGCAATCAGCGCAAGGTGCTCGACCTGTTGCTGTCGATCATTCGCGACACGCAGATCGACGCCAAAGCCCTGGCCACTGCCAAGCGCATCATCGAGCGTGAAGACGGCGGCCACTACGGTCATCTGCAGCGCTGGCTGGACCGGCAGGACATCGGCCATCCCGCTGGGCAGCAATTGGCCACTGAATTGGGCTTGAAGTGCCCGGAGCGCTCCAGCCTCGACGACATGACCCTGGAGCAGGTCCAAAGCCTGCGTGAGCGTTGGTATGCGGCCAACAACATGACACTGATCGTGGTGGGCGGCCTTGATCGGCTGCTGCCGGCCTATCTGGAAAGAACCTTCGGCGAACTCCCGGCCACCGAGCCGGAAGACCGTCGCGACCTGGAGTCCATCAGCCACGAAGCCAAGCAACGACGCGACCTGATGCATGGCTGGCTGGGCGATACCGCCAAACTTCACTGGCTGTTCATCGAGCCAGTGCTGGACAATGATCATCAGGCTACCCTGGACTTGCTCTCCCGTTACCTGGACTGGGCGCTGTATGACCAGTTACGCCTGCGCAATGGCTTGTCCTACGGCCCCTCGGTTCAGCGTGAAAGCTTTGGTGATACTGGGCTGCTCAGCTTGAACGCCGACCTGGAGCGCGACGATATAGGGCGAGCCATCGAGGTCATGCGGAGCCTGTTCGATCACTTGCGCGAACAGGGCCTCGATCCGGACACCTTCGCCCGCATCAAGCAAGCGAGCGTTGCCAAGGAAAGCTGGGCAACCCAGGGGAACAGTGCCCTTGCAGACTATTATTGGGGCGCGTTGAACGACTACACCGACGGTCGCTTTGCCAGCCCCGTGCGGCAGTTGCGGCGAGTGACCCTGGAGCAAGCCAACCAGGCACTTGAGCAATTGCTCGCGCATGAAGGCTACATTCGGATCGAGAAACCATTGCTCGGTTACGACGAACTCTATGGCCTGTCGTTTCTGCTGGCAGGTTTGATACTGGCGGCGTGCTTGTTGCGCTGGCGTCGACCTGCTCCTGACAAGCCAAGCGGTGCTACTCGGCAAATGTGAAACGGCGGTATCCTTTTCCAGCCCGCTTCGTGCAGAAAGGGGCCGCCATCCTAGCCACTCAATGCGTTGCAGACTCCATGCCCCCAGTCCCCCGAATCGTCCAGCGCATCATCGAACTGCTCAAACGCTACCCTGGCGTCATCGCCTTGGGTGGCTTTCTTTCAGGGGTAGGCAGTTTCATTCTGGTCGACCGCCAGGCGGGGCTTGCCAGTTGGATCGCCGTCCTGCTGCTGGTCAGCTGGGTCTGGCTGATGCTCGAAAACACGCTCACCCGCCTGTTCACGCGCACCTTCAAACGTGAAATACCCCAGCCGCTGTTGCGCTACGCCACGCAGATGATTCATCAGGAATCG
>CAURYQ010000163.1:0-4318 GCA_963529135.1 uncultured Pseudomonas sp.
GCTTTACATCATCTGGTGAAGGCGACTATTGTTCGCTTCACACAGTAGTAACAGATCCTTGGTCATCTATTACT
This sequence comes from uncultured Pseudomonas sp., assembly GCA_963529135.1. Classification (GTDB taxonomy): domain Bacteria; phylum Pseudomonadota; class Gammaproteobacteria; order Pseudomonadales; family Pseudomonadaceae; genus Aquipseudomonas. The sequence goes on from CAURYQ010000163.1 coordinate 75, forward strand.
TGAAAATTTTGGTGCCCAGGAGAAGACTCGAACTTCCACGGCCGTTAAGCCACTGATACCTGAAACCAGCGCGTCTACCAATTCCGCCACCTGGGCACACATTCGAGATAAAAGATGCTTTACAGCGCCGCTCATCTCTACTACAACTTCGGGGTTGTCCGTCGTCGTGGTGCGCACTATACGGATGCTCCAGGGGGCTGTAAAGCCCTCGGTCAAAAAAAATCTCAAAAAATTCAACTCGTTGATTTCATGGGCCTATTGCCGCTCGCCAGGCGCTTCTCAGGGGGCTGTCCAAGGCTGACATTTCCGGTTTCAATACGCCTATGCCAGAATTCCTATCTATATACCCCAAGGTGAACCCCTTCTGATGGCCGATTGGCAATCCCTCGATCCCGAGGCCGCTCGCGAAGCGGAAAAATACGACAACCCCATTCCCAGCCGTGAGCTGATCCTGCAGCGCCTCGCCGACCGTGGCGAACCGGCCGCGCGCGAGGAGCTGGCGGCAGAGTTCGGTCTGCACGAAGAAGACCAGATCGAAGCACTGCGCCGCCGCCTGCGGGCCATGGAGCGCGATGGCCAGCTTATCTATACCCGGCGTGGCACCTATGCCCCGGTGGACAAGCTGGACCTCATCTGTGGTCGCGTTTCCGGCCACCGCGACGGTTTCGGCTTCCTCATTCCCGATGACGGCACCGAAGACCTGTTCCTGAGCCCGTCGCAGATGCGCCTGGTGTTCGATGGCGACCGCGCCCTGGCCCGCGTATCCGGCGTCGACCGCCGCGGACGCCGCGAAGGCGCGTTGGTCGAGGTTGTTTCCCGCGCCCATGAAAGCGTGGTCGGCCGTTACTTCGAAGAAGGCGGCATCGGCTACGTGACCCCCGACAACCCGAAGATCCAGCAGGAAGTGCTGGTCACGGCCGGGCGTAACGGCGGGGCGAAGATCGGCCAGTTCGTCGAGATCAAGATCACCCATTGGCCGACGCCGCGCTTTCAGCCTCAGGGCGATGTGGTCGAGGTGATCGGCAACTACATGGCGCCAGGCATGGAAATCGACGTTGCCCTGCGCAGCTACGATATTCCGCACGTCTGGCCCAAGGATGTGATCAAGGAAGCGCGCAAGTTCCGCTCGGAAGTGGAAGACAAGGACAAGGAAAAGCGCGTCGACCTGCGCCACCTGCCCTTCGTCACCATCGACGGCGAGGACGCCCGCGACTTCGACGACGCCGTTTACTGCGAACCGCTGGGCAAGCTGCGGATGTTCTCCGGTGGCTGGCGCCTTTATGTGGCGATCGCCGACGTGTCGAGCTACGTGCGTCTGGGTTCGGCGCTGGATGTGGAGGCCCAGCAGCGCGGCAACTCGGTGTATTTCCCCGAGCGCGTGGTACCCATGCTGCCGGAGGAGTTGTCCAACGGGCTGTGTTCGTTGAACCCGCACGTCGACCGCTTGGCCATGGTCTGTGAAATGACCATGAACAAGGCCGGGCAAATGGTCGACTACCAGTTCTATGAAGGTGTCATCCATTCCCACGCCCGCCTGACCTACAACAAGGTCAGCAGCATGCTTGAGCATTCACGTACCCGTGAAGGCAAGGCACTGCGCGAGGAATACAAGGAAGTCGTCCCGGACCTGAAGAACCTCTACAACCTGTACAAGGTTCTGCTCGATGCCCGTCACACCCGTGGCGCGATCGACTTCGAAACCCAGGAAACCCGGATCGTCTTCGGCGAAGACCGCAAGATCGCGGAAATTCGACCGACCGTGCGCAACGATGCGCACAAGCTGATCGAGGAGTGCATGCTGGCCGCCAACGTGGCCACGGCAGAGTTCCTGCAAAAGCACGGTGTGCCGGCGTTGTATCGCGTGCATGACGGCCCTCCACCGGAGCGCCTGGAGAAGCTGCGCGCCTTCCTGGGCGAACTGGGGCTGTCCTTGCACAAGGGCAAGGACCCGTCGCCCAAGGATTACCAGGCGCTGCTGGCAAGCATCGCCGAGCGCCCGGACTTCCACCTCATCCAGACCGTGATGCTGCGCTCGCTGAGCCAGGCGGTGTACAGCACCGACAACAACGGCCACTTCGGCTTGAACTACGAGGCGTACACCCACTTCACCTCGCCAATCCGCCGTTACCCGGACCTGCTGGTGCACCGCGCCATCCGCAGCATCATCCGCTCCAAGGTCGACACCCCGCACGTCAAGCGTGCCGGTGCCATGAGCATTCCCAAGGCGCGTATCTACCCCTACGACGAGAACACCCTCGAGCAACTGGGCGAGCAGTGCTCCATGACCGAGCGCCGGGCTGACGAGGCCACCCGCGACGTGGTCAACTGGCTCAAGTGCGAGTACATGAAGGACCGCGTGGGCGAGACCTTCCCAGGTGTCATCACGGCGGTAACCGGTTTCGGCCTGTTCGTCGAGCTGACCGATATCTACGTCGAAGGCCTGGTGCATGTCAGCGCGCTGCCGGGCGACTACTACCACTTCGATCCTGTGCATCATCGCCTGTCGGGCGAACGCACCGGCCGCAGCTTCCGCCTGGGCGACACGATCGAAGTCAAGGTCATGCGCGTGGACCTGGACGAGCGCAAGATCGACTTCGAAGTGGCCGACGCGACCCTGGCCGCGCCGATCGGTCGCAAGCAGCGCGGTGCAGCCACTGCCGGCCCTGGCGCCGCTGTGACCGAGCCAGCACCGGTCGAGACCCAAGCCAAGGCGACGCCCAAGCCGCGCAGCCGCAAGAGCGAAGCCTCCGAAGCGTACTTCCCCAAGGACGCCGTGCAGCGCAATGCCGAAGTGCGCAAAAGCCGTGAAATGAAAAAGGCCCTGATGACCGAGGCGCGCAGCACAAGCCACGGCAGCGGCAAGTCGGACAAGGGCAGCAAAACCTCCGGCAAGCCTACCAAGCACCGTAAAGGCCCTTCGAAGTCCGGGGCATCACGCAAGAGCAAGAGCAACTCATGAGTCAGTTGGAAAAGATCTACGGCGTTCACGCCGTGCAGGCGCTGTTGCAGCACCATCCGAAACGGGTCAAGCAGATCTGGCTGTCGGAAGGCCGCAGCGAACCGCGCCTGCAGGCACTGTTGGCCCTGGCTGCGGAAAACCGCGTGGCCGTGGGGCAAGCCGAGCGCCGCGAGATGGACGCCTGGGTCGAGGGCGTGCACCAGGGCGTGGTCGCGGAGGTCAGCCCCAGCCAGGTATGGGGCGAACTCATGCTCGAAGAGCTCCTCGAGCGCACCGAGACACCACCGCTGATCCTGGTGCTGGATGGCGTGACCGATCCGCACAACCTCGGTGCCTGCCTGCGTACTGCCGATGCGGCAGGAGCCACGGCGGTGGTCGTGCCCAAGGACAAGTCGGCCACGCTCACGCCGGTGGTGCGCAAGGTTGCATGTGGCGCAGCCGAAGTGATCCCGCTGGTAGCCGTGACCAACCTGGCGCGTACGCTGGAGAAGTTGCAGCAGCGTGGCCTGTGGGTCGTCGGCACTGCCGGCGAAGCCGAGCAGGAAATCTACCAGCAGGACCTGACCGGTCCGCTGGTGATGATCATGGGCGCCGAAGGCAAGGGCATGCGCCGCTTGACCCGTGAACATTGCGATTTCCTGGTGAAGCTGCCAATGAGCGGCAGCGTCAGCAGCCTGAACGTGTCGGTGGCAACGGGCGTGTGCCTGTTCGAGGCCGTGCGCCAGCGCCAGGCCAAGCGCTGATCCAGAGGGTGGTGCCGGTCCTGTGGCCGGCACTGCATCGGTGTGCAACCCAGCACCTGGGTGATGATGAGGGGCCGGCTGCGCCGCCTGTGCAACGGTGCGGGCGTGAAGTGTTTCCGGTTGTTCAAATAATCGCCAATTGCCTTGCTTGTCTGCCTTGCCTTCTCTACAATTGCGCCCCTTGCCGAGCTGGCAGGTGCGCATGTGCCTCTACTCCCTGGCAAGACACACCAGTGTCATTCACTCCTTGTCTGACCAGATTCGCTGGCAGACTACTAACCCGTAAGGAGCATTCATGCGTCATTACGAAATCATCTTCCTGGTTCACCCGGACCAGAGCGAGCAAGTCGGCGGCATGGTTGAGCGTTACACCAAGCTGATCGAAGAAGATGGTGGCAAGATCCACCGCCTGGAAGATTGGGGCCGTCGTCAACTGGCCTACGCAATCAACAATGTTCACAAGGCTCACTACGTGATGCTGAACGTTGAGTGCACCGGCAAGGCCCTGGCCGAGCTGGAAGACAACTTCCGCTACAACGATG
>CAURYQ010000164.1:0-4153 GCA_963529135.1 uncultured Pseudomonas sp.
TTCTACCATAGCCTGGGCCACCCGTTCACCAACTACCTGTGCCTGGCCTTCATCGTGCTGATCCTGGTGGTGATGTACCTGACGCCACCGATCCGCATTTCGGTCATGCTGATCCCGGGCTGGATCCTGTTGCTCTGGGTAGCCTTCAAGTTGAAGAAGGCCCGCCAGGCCAGCCGCTGAGCGCTACCTGCGTTGCTCAGTGCTGGCGGCGCCAGGCGCGCACGGTGGTGTACAGCAACACCACCGCCAGTACGGGCAACACATAAAGCAGCATCAGGCGCTCCAGGCGACCGGCCAGGGGCATGCCCATGGTGAATGCAGCGATGTGCAAGCCGTAGGCCAGGTACAGGCAAAGGAATACCAACCCTTCGGCTCGGGTGATGCGGTAACCCGAATAGAATACGGGCAAGCTCAGTGCGGCCACCCCCAGCATCACCGGGAGGTCGAAATCCAACGCATTGGGCGAAATCGACAGCGGCTCCGGGGTCAACACTGCAGTCAGCCCCAGCACGCCCAACAGGTTGAACAGGTTGCTGCCGATCACCGTGCCCACGGCGATTTCGCGTTCACCCCGCAATGCCGCGATCAGTGCTGCTGCCAACTCAGGCAACGACGTGCAGATGGCGACCACCGTAAGGCCGATGACCCGTTCGGAAAGGCCCAGGTCGGTGGCCACCTCAACCGCAGCATCGAGCAGCAGGTGGCCGGCCAGGCTAAGCAGGCCCAGGCCTGCCATCACCAGCACCAGCGCGCCGCACCAGAAGCGGCCTGGGCTCTGCGTGACCGGTTCCGGGGCAGGGTAGGTGCGCGCGTAATGACGGGACTGGTGCCAGAGCATGGCCAGATAGCCCAGCAGCCCTACGAGCAGCATCACGCCTTCCACCCGGCCCAGATAGCCATTGGCAGCCAACCCGTAGACCAGGGCACTGGCCAGGATCATCAAGGGAATGTCCAGGCGCACCAGCTGGCGAGATACACGAAGGGGAATGACCAAGGCAGCCAAGCCCAGAATCGCCAGCACGTTGAAGATGTTGCTGCCGATCACGCTGCCCACTGCCACATCCGGTGCGCCCTGGTAAGCCGCCTGCAGGCTCAGGGTCAACTGGGGGGCGGTGCTGCCGAACGCCACCAGGCTCAAGCCGATGATCAAGGGGCGAACGTGAAGGCGCTGGGCCAGGCGCAATGCAGCCCGTACCAGCAGTTCGGCGCCTGCGATGAGCAGTAGCAGTGCGATGCCCAGCTGCAGCAAGCTGAACGTGGGGAGGGTGGCCAGATCGAAAATGGTAGGGCTCCTGTGTCGTCAGTCACTAAGACCTTGTACTCGCACGCGCGCGGTTCCGCTACGCAGCATGCCGATTTTTTCAGCGGCCGCCCGGGACAGGTCGATCAGCCGACTGCGAGCGTGTGGGCCACGGTCGTTGATGCGTACCACGACGCTGCGCCGGTTGGCCAGGTTGGTCACCAGCACGCGGCTGCCGAACGGCAGGTTGCGATGGGCGGCCGTCAGGCCATGCTGGTTGAACGCCTCGCCGCTGGCGGTGCGTTTGCCATGATGGCGGGCGCCGTAATAGGAGGCAGTGCCGGTGCGGTCATAGCCTCGTGGGTCGATGTCATGGCTGGCGCAGCCGGCCATGCAGGAAAAGACGGCCAAGGTGGCCAGAGAACGTTTGAACATTCAGGTACTCCGGTGCGCCAGTGGCCTGCGGCCCGACACGGTACAGGCCCAGGCCGACCAGGCGCTCTGGTCGGCCTCGACTGGCCTGCCAGCGAGAGCAAGCCCTCGCTGCAGGCTACGGTCAGCCTTCGAGCTTGGCCTTGAGCAGCTGATTCACCTGCCCAGGGTTGGCCTTGCCCTTGGATGCCTTCATGGCCTGGCCGACGAAGAAACCGAACATCTTGCCGCGCTTGGCCTCATCGGCGGCGCGGTACTGTTCGACCTGCTCTGCGTTGGCCGCCAGCACTTCGTCAAGCATCGACTCGATGGCGCCGCTGTCGGTGACCTGCTTGAGGCCGCGGCTTTCGATGATGGTGTCGGCGTCGCCTTCACCTGCTGCCATGGCCTCGAACACGGTCTTGGCAATCTTGCCGCTGATGGTGTTGTCGCGGATGCGCACCAGCATGCCGCCCAGTTGCGCGGCAGTGACCGGGGCCTGGTCGATCTCCATACCCAGCTTGTTGAGCAAGCTGCCCAGCTCGACCATCACCCAGTTGGCAGCCATCTTGGCATCGCCACCGAGCTTGACCACCTCCTCGAAGTAGTCGGCCTGTTCGCGGCTCGACGCCAGCACGTTGGCGTCGTACGCCGACAGCCCGTATTGGCTCTGGAAGCGTTCGACCTTCTGGGTGGGCAGTTCGGGCAAACCGGCGCGCACGGTTTCCAGGAAGCTGTCCTCGATCACCACCGGAAGCAGGTCCGGGTCAGGGAAGTAACGGTAGTCGTTGGCTTCCTCCTTGCTGCGCATGGAGCGCGTTTCATCCTTGTTCGGGTCGTACAGGCGCGTTTCCTGGACCACCTTGCCGCCATCCTCGATCAGGTCGATCTGGCGCTGGATCTCGCTGTTGATCGCGCGCTCGATGAAGCGGAAGGAGTTGACGTTCTTGATCTCGCAGCGGGTACCGAACTCGGTCTGGCCCTTGGGACGGATCGACACGTTGCAGTCGCAGCGCAGCGACCCTTCGGCCATGTTGCCGTCGCAGATGCCCAGATAGCGTACCAGTGCGTGAATGGCCTTGACGTAGGCAACGGCTTCCTTGGCGCTGCGCATGTCGGGCTCGGACACGATTTCCAGCAGCGGGGTGCCGGCACGGTTCAGGTCGATGCCGGTGGAGCCGCTGAAGTCTTCGTGCAGGCTCTTGCCCGCGTCTTCTTCCAGGTGCGCACGGGTTACGCCAATGCGCTTGATGGTGCCGTCTTCAAGGGCGATGTCCAGGTGACCCTTGCCCACGATTGGCAGGTCCATCTGGCTGATCTGGTAGCCCTTGGGCAGGTCAGGGTAGAAGTAGTTCTTGCGCGCGAACACGTTGCGCTTGCCGATCTCGGCATCGATGGCCAGGCCGAACATGCACGCCATGCGCACCGCTTCCTGGTTCAGCACCGGCAGCACGCCGGGCATGCCCAGGTCGATCAGGCTCGCCTGGGTATTGGGTTGCGAGCCAAACGTGGTGGCGCTACCGGAAAAGATTTTCGACTGGGTGGCGAGCTGAGTATGAATTTCCAGCCCGATCACAACTTCCCATTGCATGTGTCAGTTCCTCAGAAGCCGTTAGGGGCGCGGGTGTGCCAGTCGGTCACCTGCTGGTAGCGGTGCGCTACGTTGAGCAGGCGACCTTCCTGGAAGTAGGGCGCCAGCAACTGCACGCCGACCGGCAGGCCATCGACGAAGCCGGCTGGCATCGACAGGCCTGGCAGGCCCGCCAGGTTGGCCGTGATGGTGTAGACGTCTTCGAGGTAGGCGGCCACCGGATCGCTGCTTTTGGCACCGAGCTTCCAGGCAGGGTTGGGCGTGGTCGGGCCAAGGATCAGGTCGACATCCTGGAAAGCGGCCATGAAGTCGTTCTTGATCAGGCGGCGAATCTGCTGTGCCTTCACGTAGTACGCGTCGTAATAACCGGCCGACAGGGCATAGGTACCGACCATGATCCGGCGCTGCACTTCGGCGCCGAAGCCTTCGCCACGGGAACGCTTGTACAGGTCGGTCAAGTCCTTGGGCGCCTCGCAGCGATGACCGAAACGCACGCCGTCGAAGCGCGACAGGTTGGAAGACGCTTCTGCCGGGGCGATCACATAGTACGCCGGAATGGCGTGCTGCATGTTCGGCAGGCTGATTTCCTTGACCACCGCGCCGAGCTTTTCCAGCTCCTTGACGCTGGCCTGGACCAGGTCGGCAATGCGCGGGTCCAGGCCTGCCCCGAAGTATTCCTTCGGCAGGCCGATACGCAGGCCCTGCAGCGAATCACCCAGGGTGGCGCTGTAGTCGGGAACCGGTTCCTCGATGCTGGTCGAATCCTTGGCATCGAAACCGGCCATGCCTTGCAGCAGCAGCGCGCAGTCTTCGGCCGTGCGGGCCAGCGGCCCGCCCAGGGTCAGGCTCGACGCGGAGGCGATCAATCCCCCCCCCGCCCCCCCGCCGTATGTGGGCATTCTGCCCGGGAG
>CAURYQ010000165.1:0-4061 GCA_963529135.1 uncultured Pseudomonas sp.
CATCACGCACTGGATATCGACTTCGGCGGATGGCTCGGTGAAGGGGAAGAACGATGGGCGGAAGCGCACGGCCAGTTCTTTTTCGAAGAACACTCGCAGGAATTCTTCGATGGTGCCCTTGAGGTCGGCGAAATTGATGCCACGGTCGATCAGCAGGCCTTCGACCTGGTGGAACATCGGCGAGTGAGTGATATCCGAGTCACAGCGGTAGACGCGGCCTGGGCAGACAATGCGAATAGGCGGCTGGGTGGACTCCATGGTCCGCACCTGCACCGGCGAGGTGTGGGTGCGCAGCAACATGTTGGCATTGAAGTAGAACGTGTCGTGCATCGCCCGGGCCGGATGATGGCCGGGGATATTGAGCGCTTCGAAGTTGTGGTAATCGTCTTCGACCTCAGGGCCCTCGGCAATGCCGTAGCCAATGTGGGTGAAGAACTGTTCGATGCGTTCGAGTGTACGGGTGATGGGGTGCAAGCCACCGGTGGCCTGGCCACGACCTGGCAGGGTCACATCAATGCATTCGGCAGCCAGGCGAGCGCTGAGCTCGGCTTCTTCGAAAGCTGCCTTGCGTGCGTTGAGCACAACGGTGACGCGCTCTTTGGCGTCATTGATCAGCGCGCCGACCTTCGGCCGCTCCTCGGCTGGCAGGTTGCCCAGGGTCTTCATCACCTGGGTCAGCTCGCCCTTCTTGCCGAGATAATTGACCCGGATCTGTTCCAGGGCATTGATGTCTTCAGCGCGCTCCACGGCCTCCAAGGCTTGGGAGACCAGCGCATCCAGGTTTTCCATGTACAGACTCCAGATACGAAAATAGGGGAAGAGCTTTGAAGGCTCTTCCCCTATCGATGACGTTCAATGCCCGGCGACACAGTTGTCGCCGGGTGATTGTCGCGGGTACTTAAGCCAGAACGGCTTTAGCTTTCTCGACAATCGCAGCAAACGCCGCTTTTTCGTTCACTGCCAGATCGGCCAGAACCTTGCGGTCGATTTCGATCGACGCTTTTTTCAGGCCAGCGATCAGACGGCTGTAGGACAGACCGTTAGTGCGGGCACCAGCGTTGATACGAGCGATCCACAGTGCGCGGAACTGACGCTTCTTCTGGCGACGGTCACGGTAGGCGTATTGACCCGCCTTGATGACAGCCTGCTTGGCAACGCGGAACACGCGCGAGCGTGCACCGTAGTAGCCTTTAGCCAGTTTCAGGATTTTCTTGTGACGCTTACGAGCGATGACGCCACGCTTTACACGAGCCATGAGTAACTTCCTCTATCGTTGACCAGAATTAACGAACGCGCAGCATGCGCGCGACTTTCGCGACGTCGGACGGGTGCAGCAAGCTGCTACCACGCAATTGACGCTTACGCTTGGTCGACATTTTGGTCAGGATGTGGCTCTTGAAAGCGTGCTTGTGCTTGAAGCCGGAAGCGGTTTTCAAGAAACGCTTCGCTGCACCGCTTTTGGTTTTCATCTTTGGCATGTTCGGAACTCCGCATTGAGTGGATAAACATAACCGCAAGGCCTGCCGTGCCCTGGTGGTTATTTCTTTTTCTTGGGGGCGATGACCATCATCAGCTGGCGTCCTTCCATCTTAGGATGCTGCTCGACGGTGCCGTATTCCACGAGGTCACCTTCGACCCGCTTCAACAGCTCCATGCCCAGCTCCTGGTGGGCCATCTCACGACCACGGAATCTCAGAGAGATCTTGGCCTTGTCCCCTTCACTAAGGAAACGTACCAGGTTGCGTAGTTTTACCTGGTAATCCCCTTCTTCCGTCCCTGGACGAAACTTGATTTCTTTGATCTGGATCTGCTTCTGGTTTTTCTTGGCTTCGTTAGCCTGCTTCTTCTTCTCGAAGAGGTGCTTGCCGTAGTCCATCACCTTGCAGACGGGCGGTAGCGCGTCTGCAGAGATTTCCACCAGATCCAGCTTCGCTTCTTCAGCGATACGAAGCGCTTCATCAATCGAGACGATGCCAACCTGCTCGCCGTCTGCGCCAATTAACCGAACCTCGCGGGCCGAGATATTCTCGTTGATCGGGGCCTTCGGTACAGCACGTTTATCATTTCTCATTTCACGCTTAATAGTCATTACTCCGTTGTTTGGCGACCACGCCGGGAAACCGCTTGCGTCAGGAGCTCAGCAAATTGGGCGACGGGCATGGAGCCCAGGTCAGCGCCTTCGCGAGTACGCACTGCTACGGTCTGCGTTTCGACTTCGCGGTCCCCTATAACCAAAAGGTACGGGACCTTGAGCAAAGTATGCTCACGGATTTTAAAGCCGATCTTCTCATTTCTCAAGTCCGACTTGGCACGGAAACCGCTACCGTTCAGAGATTTCTCGACTTGAAGGGCGAAATCGGCCTGTTTGTCGGTGATATTCATGATCACCGCCTGGGTCGGAGCCAGCCAGGCTGGGAAGACGCCCGCGTAGTGCTCGATGAGCATGCCGATGAAGCGCTCGAACGAGCCCAGGATGGCGCGGTGCAACATGACCGGACGCACGCGGCTGTTGTCCTCGGCGATGTAGCTGGCATCCAGGCGCTCGGGCAGGTTCGGATCGTACTGCAGGGTGCCACACTGCCAGTTGCGGCCCAGGCAGTCACGCAGGGTGAACTCGATCTTCGGCCCGTAGAAGGCGCCCTCGCCTGGCTGGTATTCCCACTCCAGGCCGGATTCGTTCAGGGCATCGGCCAGCGCACCCTCGGCACGGTCCCACAGCTCTTCGGAGCCAACGCGCTTGGCCGGACGGGTGGACAGCTTCATGGCGATGTCGCTGAAGCCGAAGTCCTTGTACACATCCAGGGTCAGCTTGATGAAGTCGGCAGCTTCTTTCTTCACCTGTTCTTCGGTGCAGAAAATATGGGCATCGTCCTGCACGAAACCACGCACACGCATGATGCCGTGCAAGGCGCCGGATGGCTCGTTGCGATGGCAGGCACCGAACTCGGCCAGACGCAGCGGCAGGTCGCGGTAGCTTTTCAGGCCTTGGTTGAAGACCTGCACGTGGCACGGGCAGTTCATCGGCTTAACCGCGTAATCGCGGCTTTCCGACGAGGTGGTGAACATGTTCTCGGCGTAGTTGGACCAGTGGCCGGAGCGCTCCCACAGAATACGGTCGACCACTTGCGGGGTCTTGATTTCCTGGTAGCCGTTCTCACGCTGGACATTGCGCATGTACTGCTCGAGCACCTGGTAGACGGTCCAGCCGTTGGCGTGCCAGAACACCATGCCAGGGGCTTCTTCCTGCAGGTGGAACAGGTCGAGCTGCTTGCCGATCTTGCGGTGGTCGCGTTTCTCGGCTTCTTCGATGCGCTGAATGTAGGCTGCCAGTTGCTTCTTATCCGCCCAGGCGGTGCCATACACGCGCTGCAACTGCTCGTTCTTGGCATCGCCGCGCCAGTAGGCGCCGGACAGCTTGGTCAGCTTGAATGCCTTCAGGAAACGGGTGTTGGGCACGTGCGGGCCGCGGCACATGTCCACGTACTCTTCGTGGTAGTACAAGCCCATGGCTTGTTCGTTCGGCATGTCCTCGACCAGGCGCAGCTTGTAGTCTTCGCCACGGGCGGTGAACACATCGATGACTTCGGCGCGCGGCGTCATCTTCTTGATGACGTCGTAGTCCGTGTCGATCAGCTGCTGCATGCGCTTCTCGATGGCGGCCAGGTCATCCGGCGTGAAAGGACGCTCATAAGCGATGTCGTAATAGAAGCCTTCGTCGATCACCGGGCCGATCACCATTTTGGCGGTCGGGTACAACTGCTTCACCGCGTGGCCAACCAGGTGGGCGCACGAGTGACGAATGATCTCCAGTCCCTCTTCATCTTTAGGGGTGATGATCTGCAGGGTCGCGTCGTTCTGGATCAGATCGCAGGCGTCGACCAGCTTGCCGTCTACCTTGCCGGCGACGGTGGCCTTGGCCAGGCCGGCGCCGATGGATGCGGCCACCTGGGCGACGGAAACGGGGTGATCGAACGAACGTTGGCTGCCATCGGGAAGAGTAATGGTGGGCATTGGCGCCTCCTCTCCTAGTGGTGACCCCTACCAAAGGTCACGTGGGTTGG
>CAURYQ010000166.1:0-4023 GCA_963529135.1 uncultured Pseudomonas sp.
GCCTTGGCCAGAACCATCTCGAGCATGTCGATGCGCGTTCGGAAGAACGGCCACTGCTCGCGCATCTGCGCAAGCAAGGGCCCCTGCCCCGTCGCCAGTGCATTACCCAGTGCGGTTTCCCAACCCAGCCAGGCGGGCAGCATCAGGCGGGTCTGAGTCCAGCCGAAGATCCACGGGATGGCACGCAAGCTCTCGATGCCACCGGCGCGGCGTTTGGCTGGGCGACTGCCCAGCGGCAGGCGACCCAATTCCTGCTCAGGGGTCGACTGGCGGAAGTATTCGACGAAATCCGGGTGTTCCCGCACCACACCCCGGTACGCCTTGACCCCATCGGCAGCCATCTGGTCCATCAGTTCACGCCAGGCAGGCTGAGGCGGCGGCGGTGGCAGCAGCGTGGCTTCGAGCACGGCGGCAAGGTACAGGTTGAGGTTCTGCTCGGCAATGCCAGGCAAGCCGAACTTGAAGCGGATCATCTCACCCTGTTCCGTGGTGCGGAACCGCCCGGCGACCGACCCTGGTGGCTGCGACAGAATGGCCGCATGCGCTGGCCCACCACCGCGCCCCACCGTACCACCCCGACCATGGAACAGCAGCAACTCGACCTGATGCTCGGCGCAGATGCGCACCAGGCTTTCCTGCGCACGGTACTGCGCCCAGGCCGCGGCCGTGGTACCCGCATCCTTGGCCGAATCTGAGTAGCCGATCATCACCTCCTGCGGGCCATGCAACCCGGCGCGGTAGCTGGGCAGCGCCAACAGCCGCTGCATCACCGGGCCTGCGTTGTCCAGGTCAGCCAGGGTCTCGAACAGTGGCACCACCCGCATGGGGCGGGTCAGGCCAGCCTCCTTGAGCAGCAGCTGCACCGCCAGCACGTCCGATGCCGCCCCCGCCATGGATATCACATAGGAGCCCAGCGAGGCGCTTGGCGCAGCGGCGATTTCCCGGCAAGTGGCCAAAACCTCCGCCGTCTCTTCCTGGGGTTCGAAGTAGGCTGGCAGCAGTGGCCGGCGGTTGGCCAGTTCCTGCTCAAGGAAAGCGATTCGCTGCTCCTCGTCCCAGTCGGCATACCGGCCCATGCCCAGGTACTCGGTGATTTCGCTGAGCGCCTCGCGGTGCCGCGCGGCATCCTGGCGCACGTCCAGCCGGACCAGGAACAGGCCAAAGGTGACCGCCCGCCGCAAGCAGTCGAGCAGCGGCCCATCGGCGATGATGCCCATGCCACACTCATGCAGGGACTGATGACACAGTTGCAACGGTGCTATCAGGTCGCGATCGTCCACCAGCACTTCAGGCCCGGGCGCGATGCTGGCGGAAAGTGCCGAATGCGCCCAGCTGCGTGTGGCCCGCAAGCGATCACGCAGTTGCTTGAGCAGCGCGCGGTAGGGTTCGGGGCTATCGCCCACCTGCTCGCGCAAGGCGGCACTGGCCTGTTGCATGGACAACTCGGCGGCCAGCGCATCAATGTCGCGCAGGAACAGGTCCGCCGCCATCCAGCGAGCCAGCAGCAGGACCTCCCGGGTGACCTTGGCAGTCACGTTCGGGTTGCCGTCGCGGTCGCCGCCCATCCACGAGGCGAAGCGAATGGGGGCTGCTGCCAGCGGCAGGTGCTGGCCGGTGGCCTCGAAGAGGGCTTGGTCGACCTTGCGCAGATGGTTGGGGATGGCCTGCCACAGTGAATGCTCGATCACCGCGAAGCCCCACTTGGCTTCGTCCACGGGAGTGGGGCGTGAGCGACGGATTTCCTCGGTGTGCCAGGCCTCGGCGATCAGACGGCGCAAGCGCTCACGGATCTGCTCGGTTTCAGCCGCTGTCAGGTCTCGGTGATCCTGGGCGGCGAGCTGGGCGGCGATGGCGTCGTACTTCTGAATCAAGGTTCGCCGGGAAACTTCGGTGGGGTGCGCCGTGAGCACCAGTTGGATATCCAGGGCGGCCAATTGCCTGGCCAGATCCTGTTCGCCATGGCCAGCCTGCTTGAGGCGCGCCAACAGTTCAGGAAGCACGCGCGCCTCGAAGGGGTCGGGCTGATCGATATCACGCCGGCGGATCAACTGGTACTGCTCGGCCATGTTGGCCAGGTTGAGAAACTGGTTGAACGCCCGGGCTACCGGCAGCAATTCGTCATCGTCCAGGTCGGCGAGTGTCGAACTGAGCTCTTCACCCGCACTGCGTCGATCAGCTTTGGCGCTGTGGCGAATGCCTTCGATCTTCTGCAAAAACTCATCGCCATACTGATGACGGATGGTCTCGCCAAGTAACTCGCCCAGCACATGGACGTCTTCACGCAAACGCACATCGATATCGGTCATTGGCCTTCTCCGTGGCGCAGATCGAGCGCCTGGCATGCCTCGTTGGGCTTATCGCGCCGCCTGTAAGGCCGCGACCTGATGCCAGAGTGCCAAGAGCGAGGCGGTAATGGCAAGCCACGTGACCCCAAGCAAACTATTGTCGATCGCCACCACTCTGATGCTGTGCATGCCCTATCAGGCGCTAACAGAGGTCATCATGAAAATACGTGAACTCGCCCAGCACTGGGAACAGAATGCGGCCGGCACCCTGAGCCGTACCGAACATGTGTTGCACCTGGACCTTGAGTCCGAAGCACGCCTGGCCGCGCTTATCGACATGTACCCCAAGCGAACCGCCGAGGAGCTACTGGGCGAGCTGGTCGGTGCAGCCTTGGAAGAGCTGGAGGCCAGCTTCCCCTATGTCCAAGGTCGTCAGATCATCGCTACCGATGAGGAAGGCGACCCGCTTTATGAAGACGTCGGGCCCACACCCCGCTTTCTCGCGCTCTCGCGGCAGCACCTGCATGCGCTGAATGGGTCTGGAGACGATGAAAAATGAGCCTCCCTCGGCCTCCTGCGCCTGCCCCGGCCCATGCGAAAACTGTTTCCCAACGCAAAAGTTCCATAGGTTTTCAGCTGACCGATTAGTCAGAAAGAGTTACTCGCAATCTCGACTTTTTACTGAACTATTCGAAAATTCTTCCAGTCGGAGCCAATAGCCATCACGCTAAAACCCTGCACACCGGTACTTGTGCGCTCCTGAGCCAAAGCGCACGAAAACGGTCCGGGGAATGAGCGATGGACTGCTACGGACATCGTCATCATCAGGAGTGATCCAATGGAGCTGACCACCATGAAAACCCGCACTGTCAAACCTTCATCCACTTATGTGCGCGGGTTCAAGCTGGCCGCGCTGGCCCTGGGCAGTAGCCTGGTTCTGGCTGGCTGTGCAGGCAACCCGCCGACCGAACAGTATGCCGTGACCCAGTCTGCCGTGAACTCTGCCGTCAGCGCTGGCGGTACCGAGTACGCTGCGGTCGAAATGAAAGCGGCGCAGGACAAGTTCAAGCAGGCCGAAATCGCCATGCATGACAAGAAGTACGACGAAGCCAAGCGTCTGGCCGAACAGGCCGAATGGGACGCACGCCTCGCCGAACGCAAGGCCCAGGCGGCCAAGGCCCAGAAGGCCGTGCAGGACGCCCGTCAAGGCGCCCAGGACGTACGTGAGGAAGGCCTGCGCAGCGCTCAATAAGCCCTGCCCTGTCTCCCTTAGCCTTCGCACTCGATCAAAGGATGAACACTATGCGCAAACACGTCATGATTCCCGCCCTCCTGGCCCTGAGCGTCGGTCTCGCTGCCTGCTCGCACGACCCGAACGCCAACCTGGAAGCGGCCCGCACCAACTTCTCCTCGCTGCAGAGCGATCCGCAGGCCAGCAAAGTGGCTGCCCTTGAAACCAAGGACGCCCAGGATTGGCTGAACAAGGCCGACAAAGCCTACATGGACCGTGAAGACGAGCAGAAGGTCGATCAACTGGCCTACCTGACCAACCAGCGCGTTGAAGTGGCCAAGCAGACCATCGCCCTGCGCACCGCCGAAGGCGACCTGAAAAACGCCGCTGCGCTGCGCGCACAGGCCAAGCTCGACGCTCGCGATGCTCAGATTGCCAAGCTTCAGCAAAGCCTGAACGCCAAGCAGACCGACCGTGGCACCCTGGTGACCTTCGGCGACGTGCTGT
>CAURYQ010000167.1:0-4019 GCA_963529135.1 uncultured Pseudomonas sp.
TGCTGCGCGAAGAACACAACTTCCGTGGTTACATCCACCTCAAGACCATCCCGGACGCCGACCCGCTGCTGATCGAAGAAGCAGGCCGCCTGGCCGATCGTTTGAGCGTCAATATCGAGCTGCCCACCGACGACAGCCTCAAGCGCCTGGCGCCGGAAAAACAAGCCTCGACCATCCGGCAAGCCATGGGTGTGATCCATCAGGGGCAGCAAGCCGTGGCCAACGAGCCCCGCGCACCGCGCTTCACCCCGGCCGGTCAAAGCACCCAGGTCATCGTCGGAGCTGACAGTACCGATGACAGCACGCTGCTGCGCAATGCCGAATCGCTGTACCAGGGCTACGGCCTCAAGCGCGTCTATTACTCAGCTTTCAGCCCCATCCCCGACAGCCCCGGCAGCGTACCCCTGGCAGCCCCGCCGCTGCTGCGCGAACACCGCTTGTACCAGGCCGATTTCCTGTTGCGCGGGTACGGTTACAAAGCGGGCGAGCTGTTGGGGCAAACCGGCAACCTGGCGTTGGACATCGACCCTAAACTGGCATGGGCGCTGGCCAATCGCGAAGTATTCCCGCTGGATGTGAATCGCGCCGAACCCGCACTGCTGGCTCGCATCCCAGGCATCGGCCTGCGCAGCGTGCAGCGCCTGGTAGCCTTGCGCCGCGAGCGGCGCATCCGCTATGACGACCTGATTCAGCTGCGTTGCGTGCTCGACAAGGCCCGCCCCTTTATCGTGACCAGTGATTATCGTCCCGCCCAGGCCGACCTTCGCAGCAGCCTGCTGCGCGCCCGCCTGCGCGAGCCACAGGCACCGGTTCAGATGGGGCTCTGGGGGTGATAGCGCTCGATTGCGATGACCTGTTCGGCATTTGGCGGGAGCAGGCCAGATCGTTGCTGAGCCATGGCATCGATCCGTCCCAGGTCACCTGGTCCCAGGGGCCCATGACCGACCTGCTGGCAGACACCACCGCGCTTCCAGCAGGTACGGGCCCGTTTCGTGCGAAGGTGCCGGCAGCCTTGCTGGGTCAACTGGAAGAAGCGGCACGCTATCACGGCGAGCAGCGGTGGAACCTGTTGTACGAAGTGCTATGGCGGGTCGCCCACGGCGACCGCACGGCCATGCTGGCCGGAGATCGGCTGGGCAGCGAGCTGCATCGGCGCATCAAGCAAGTCAGCCGCGAAGCCCACCACCTTCATGCGTTTCTGCGGTTCGTGCCGTTGCCTGAAGCGCTGGTCGAGCATCTGCAGCTGGACTTGGTCGCGTTTCATGAACCGGCTCACGACATCCTGCAAAGCGCCAGCCCCCATTTCGCAGACAGGCTGGGACGGCTGCGGTGGCTGATCGCAACGCCGCGCGACGGCATCCACTATGACGGCCATCGCTTCGACTACCAACGGCAATGCCCCGATCTCTGGCGGCAATGGGCACAGCACGCAGAAGATCCTGGCGCCGAGTTGTGGCGCACCTACTACCGCCATACCTTCAACCCCGCCCGCCTGAACCCCAACGCCTTGCGCCTGCACATGCCTGGCCGATTCTGGCGCCACTTGCCCGAAGGCATGCTCATCCCCCAACTCGAGGGGCTTGCGCGCCAGGGCAAGCAGCGAGACGGCCAGGCGTTGGAAGTGGCTGCCCAGGCTGGCAAGCAGATCAACAAGTCCTCCCGAGAGGGTTAAGCGCCAGAGCCTGCCACGTGCGCCTGCGACAAAGGCTGTCTCGAGCCGAACGTTCGGCGTGCCCTGCCGTCATAACCTGAGCCGGTGCCGACACGCAAAGAGGACGCGAGATGACCCAACCCGACCCGTCATACGTCAAGTGGCTTGAAGAACGCTCCATGCTAAAGGCATCCCAGGAGCGGGCCAGCCTGTACTCCGGGCAATCGCGACTGTGGCAACAGCCCTACGCCCAGGCACAGCCCCGCCGTGCGACAGAAATCGCCTCGGTCTGGCTTACGGTCTACCCCGATGCGATCATTGCGCCCGAGTGCTGCTCGGTGCTGGGTGCCTTGGCGCACGAATCGTTATGGAAGCGTCTGTCAGAAATTGGTATCCAAGGGGTGCACACCGGGCCGATCAAGCGTTCGGGCGGCATCACCGGACGCGAGCTCACGCCGAGTGTGGACGGCAACTTCGACCGTATCAGCTTCGACATCGACCCGCTTTATGGCAGCGAGCAGGAGCTGGTGCAGATGAGCCGCATGGCCGCTGCCCACAACGCCGTCACCATCGATGACCTGATTCCCTCGCACACCGGCAAAGGCGCCGACTTCCGCCTGGCCGAACTGGGGCTGGCGCCTTACCCCGGCCTCTACCACATGGTCGAGATCCGTGAAGAGGACTGGGGGCTGCTACCTGACGTGCCCGAGGGCCGTGATTCGGTCAACCTGCTGCCGGCTCAATGCGACGAGCTCAAGGCACGCCACTACATCGTCGGTCAGCTGCAACGGGTGATCTTCTTCGAACCAGGCGTGAAGGAGACTGACTGGAGCGCCACGGCGCCGATCACCGGCGTGGACGGCAAGACCCGTCGATGGGTCTACCTGCATTACTTCAAGGACGGTCAGCCGTCCTTGAACTGGCTCGACCCGACCTTCACGGCGCAACAGATGATCATCGGTGATGCCCTGCATGCGCTCGATTGCCTCGGTGCCCGCGGCCTGCGCCTCGACGCCAACGGTTTCCTGGGGGTCGAAACCCGGGCCAGCGGCACCGCCTGGTCGGAGAGCCACCCATTGTCACTGGTCGGTAACCAGCTGATCGGCGGCATGATCCGCAAGGCAGGCGGTTTCAGTTTCCAGGAACTGAACCTCACCCTCGATGACATCGCCCAGATGTCCAGCGGCGGTGCAGACCTGTCCTACGACTTCATCACCCGGCCAGCCTACCAACACGCGCTACTGACTGGCGACACCGAATTCCTACGCTTGATGTTCAAGGAAATGCATGCCTTCGGCATCGACCCGGCATCGTTGATCCATGCCCTGCAGAACCATGACGAGTTGACGGTCGAGCTGGTGCATTTCTGGACGCTGCATGCTCACGACATGTATCTGTACAAGGGCCAGACGTTGCCAGGCAGCATCTTGCGTGAACATATCCGCGAGGAGATCTACGAACGCCTGTCCGGCGAGCATGCACCGTACAACCTTCGGTTCGTCACCAACGGCATCTCCTGTACCACGGCCAGCCTGATCACCGCTGCCCTGGGTATCCGCGAGCTCGATGATATTACCCCCGAGCAGGTGGAGGCCATACAGAAGCTGCACCTGTTGCTGGTGATGTACAACGCCATGCAGCCGGGCGTGGTGGCGATATCGGGCTGGGACCTGGTGGGCGCCCTGCCCTTGCCTGGCGAAGCAGTGGCCGAGCGAATGACCGACGGCGACACGCGCTGGATTCACCGCGGCGGCTACGACCTCGCAGGCCTGGACCCAGCGGCCCAGGCCTCGGTACGCGGTATGCCCCGTGCGCGCTCGTTGTACGGCAGCCTTGACGAGCAACTGGAGCGTAGTGATTCGTTCGCCAGCAAGGTCAAGAAACTGCTGGCGGTGCGCCAGGCCTATGGCATCGCCACCAGCCGGCAACTGCTGGTGCCCGACGTGACTTCGCCTGGCCTGCTCGTCATGGTCCACGAACTGCCTGCCGGCCGTGGTATCCAGATCACCGCCCTGAACTTCAGCCAGGACGAGATTGCCGAGGAGCTGCAACTGACCGGTTTCACTCCAGGCCCCGTGGTGGACATGATCAACGAGACTGTCGAGGGCGACCTGACCGAGGATGGCCGCCTGATGGTCAACCTGGACCCATATGAGGCACTGTGCCTGCGCATCGTCAACAGCAGCGGCCATGTCTGACACAGCGTGACTTGCATTTGCGAGCGCCTGGGCATAGTTTGCGCAAGTTCACTTTCTTGTGCCCAGGAGCTACGCAATGTACACCGGCATCGTCCAGGCCGTCCGCCCTCTGCTTGATATCGCCCGTCACCCTGGCCACAACCAGTTCACCATCGACCTTACCCCAGAAC
>CAURYQ010000168.1:0-3829 GCA_963529135.1 uncultured Pseudomonas sp.
ACTGGGTCGTGTTTGGCTTTACCAGCCTGCTGGCCATCGCGTTCGTGCTGTGGGGCTTTCTCAACCAGGTCAACCTGGCCAACAGTGCGTCCAGTGCCCAGTCCTGGGTCATTCTCAACTTTGGCTGGTTCTTCGTCTTGACCTCTACGGTGTTCGTGGTGTTCGTGCTGTGGCTGGCTGCCAGTCGGTATGGCCGCGTACCGCTGGGCCGCGATGGGGAGTTGCCCGAATTTCGTACGGTGTCGTGGGTGGCCATGATGTTCAGCGCCGGCATGGGCATCGGCCTGATGTTCTTCGGGGTGGCCGAGCCGCTTTCGCACTACGTTTCGCCGCCACCAGGGTCGACCACCGCGCAATCGAGCGAAGCCATGCAGGTCGCCATGGCCACCACCCTGTTCCACTGGACGCTGCACCCATGGGCCATGTACGCCATCGTAGGGCTCGCCATCGCCTATGGCACGTTCAGGCGCGGCCGCTCGCAGCTCATCTCTGCAGCCTTCAGGCCCTTGATCGGCAGGCATGCCAATGGCCCGTTCGGCCGGCTGATCGACATGATGGCGATCTTTGCCACACTGTTCGGCTCGGCCGCCTCGCTGGGGCTAGGGGCGCTGCAGATTGCCGGCGGCCTGGAATATAACGGCTGGATCGAGCAACCCGGCAAGCTGTTCTACATCGCGCTCATCACCGTGCTGACCATCGCCTTCATCACCTCGGCCGTGTCGGGCATCGGCAAGGGCATCCAGTGGCTGTCCAATACCAACATGGTGCTCGCACTGGTGCTCGCCGTGTTCGTGTTCCTGGTCGGCCCTACCTTGCTGATGCTGAACCTGCTGCCGACCTCCATCGGCATCTACATCAAGATGCTGCCGGAAATGATGGCCCGCACCAATGCCAGCGGCGGTGAACAAATGGACGCCTGGCTGGCGGGCTGGACCGTCTTCTACTGGGCCTGGTGGATATCATGGACGCCGTTCGTGGGCATGTTCATCGCGCGCATCAGCCGCGGGCGCACCATCCGTCAGTTCGTTACCGGGGTATTGCTGGTCCCGAGCCTGGTCAGCCTGGTGTGGTTCACCATTTTCGGCGGGGCGGCCATCGATGCCCTGCGCGAGGGGGCACTGGTGCTTGCCAATGGTGCGGTCAACAGCAACCAGGCGCTGTACCAACTGCTCGACAGCTACCCCCTGGCCTCTGCCACCTCGGTGCTGGTAATGATCCTGGTGGGTATCTTCTTCGTCTCTGGAGCCGACGCCGCTTCTCTGGTCATGGGTACCCTTTCCGAGCACGGCACCACTTCCCCTTCGCGGCGCACGGTGATTTTCTGGGGCGCCCTCACCGGCACGGTCGCTGCCATCATGCTGGCCATCGGTGACCCCAGCGCCCCGGACAAGGCCCTGACCGGGCTGCAAAACCTGACCATCGTTGTGGCTCTGCCTTTTGTGCTGGTCATGGTGCTGCTGTGCCTGGCGCTTTACCGCGACCTGCGCAAGGACCCCATGATGCTGCGTCACCTGCGCGGCAACGAACTAATCGAGAAGGCCGTGCTGTATGGCGCGGTCAAGCATGGCGAAGAGTTCTACATCGTCGTGCAGGAAAAGAAAGCCTCGGTCAAGGCCTCGGCGCCAGGCGAGCTGATGGAATCATGAAATCGAGCACGCGGTCACGCTGATCGATCCTTGCGAAACTGGCAGAAATGCCAGTTTCGACTTTGCAGCAACCGGCGGAACATCGCTCAGGCCTCCCAGCCGAATGAGCGCAGTGCCCATGCCCCACTTACTGCAAGGCCGCGTCGCGTGGTTCGATACCGAACAGGCTTTCGGCTGCATCCTGGGCCGCAATGGCGTCAGCTTTCTATTGCAAGGGCGACACCTGCTGGACCCCGGCATGCCCCGTTGTCCGGGGCAGCTTTACCAATTCGAACCGGTCTATCGGAAAAATGCCTGGTGGGCCCTGCAGGCCTCGGCGCTGCTACCCTTGCCCGACGAGTTGACCACTGGCGTGCCGGACGATCAGCCAGACTGATCAGCGGCAGTGTGCGAATGGCGCTCATCTTTTTTCGCAACATGCTGAAGACTTTTCGCCCCAAGGCCGGTGAACCAGCTTACAAAAAAACGGTCTTTCGCTGACGGTTCAACTCCCGACCGGTTCAGCGGCCCCTTCACCGGCCTACATTTGTCCTGTTTCAGCGAAGACCCCAAAATGCCCGAATCCCGCCCAACTGCCTTTGCCCTCACTGCCCTGCGCGGTGGTTTGCTTGCCAGCGTGCTGGCGCTTGCCATGCCCGCGCACGCCGAAGAGCCAGCCAGCGATGCACGCTGGGTCAGTGACAGCCTCAGCACTTATGTACGCAGTGGCCCGACCGACGGCCATCGTATCGTCGGGACACTGAAGTCCGGGCAGCAGCTGACGTTACTCGGGACCCAAGGCAACTACAGCCAGGTCCGGGGACAGAACGGCGATGTGGTGTGGATTCTCTCGAGCGACCTGCAGTCAGTGCCTGGCCAGAACGAGCGCCTGCCTCAGCTGGACGCTCAGGTCGCCGAGCTTACGGGGCAATTGAAAACCATCGACGACAGCTGGAAGACCCGTGTGCAGGGAATGCAGGAAACCCTCGACTCGCGCAAGCAACTGGTAGACGAGCTGCAGGCGCGCAACAAGGACCTGAACGAGCAGTTGGACCAGAGTCAGTCGAACCTGCGCGATGCCCAGGCGCGCCTGGGTGACGAGAACAAGCAGGTGATGATGCGCTATATGGTTTACGGCGGCAGCATCGCCGGCGCGGGTTTGCTGGTCGGGCTCATCCTGCCAGCCTTGACCCGTGGCCGGAAAAAGAACGATCGCTGGTTCTAGACCTTGTACAGCGCCTTTGACGGCCTCGGGCCCAACGTGCACCTGTTCACGCTACTGACCCAGCCGTCCTAGCGCCTGGAGTACGAAAGTGGTGGCTTGCTCGTGCTTGGCGTCTCTACTGGCGATGCCCAACTGCCGCCATAAGCCTGGCCGCAAGGGCCGACAGACGAGCCGCGGGTCCGCGTCCGTGGCCTCGCCTTCCTGAGGCAGCAGTGTTGCGCCATACCCGGCGCTCACCAAGCGCTTGATGGCGTCGTTGTAGTTCAGCTCGATACGCGGCTCGGGATGCAGCCCGGCCGCTGCGAACCATTCGGTGGTGACCCGTGATAGCTGCGTGCTGCTGTCATTGAGAATCAGCGGGTGATCAGCCAGCCATGCGGGGGTGACGGTCGGCGGCGGCTGCCAGTCCACCGGCATGTAAGCCAGGATGGGGTCTCGCCGCCAAGGCGTCACCTTCACGCCTTTGCCCGCCACCTGTGGCAGCGCGACCAAGCCGATGTCCAGTAGCCCTTCACGTATCTGGACCAGGGATGCCTGGGAGGTGAGCACTTGCACCTGCACGTCGATGCCTGGGTGCGCACTGCGCAGGTACTCAAGCGCCGTGGGCAGCAGGTGGGCGATGGCCCCGGTCGATGCGCCCAGACGCACGCGGCCTGTCAGCCCTTGTACTTGATTGCGGACCTCATCCAAGGCCAGCTCGGCATCGGCCAACAGGCGCTTGGCACGCAGCAGAAGGGTTTCGCCAATGGCTGTCGGCCTGACCCGCCCACGCGTACGGGTCAGCAGGGAAGCACCTACCCGCGCTTCGAGCTCGGCCACGTGCAGGCTGATGGTCGGAGGCGCCAGATTGAGCTGGCGGGCCGCAGCGGCAAACGACCCCAGCTGGCTTATCACCACCAGCGTACGCAAACGGTCCAGGCTGATTTCACGCATGTTGGCCAAGCCCTTGTTCGGATAGACGCAGGATGTTCAGAATAAC
>CAURYQ010000169.1:0-3774 GCA_963529135.1 uncultured Pseudomonas sp.
CTACACAGCTGATCAACAGTACACCCAGGATGGAGGGATAGAATGCTTCGTCCGGCAACAGCCAGAAGATCAGCAGCGCCATCATGGCCCAATTGCTGGCACCCAATGCGACCTGACACAGGGCCAGGCGTAGGGAAGGCAATGTCAGTTCATGTTCACGCCAGCGCCAGGTTCGCTTCTTGGCAAAACCGCAGGCCAGTAGGTAGCCAAGAGAAATAGCCAGCAGTACGAAGCCGATCAACTGCAGCCCGGTCGTACCAACCGCCCAGTTCGCCGGCAGTTCTACCAAGCGCATCGCGAATACGCTGCCGGCCAACAGCATGTAGCCCATCCAGTTGGTCAACAAACCCAGGGTGAGGATGCGCGTGATGGTGGGAGTGTCCAAGCCAAGCCTGCCGTACAACCGATAGCGCAACGCAACCCCACCCACCCAGGTGGTGAAGTTGAGGTTAAAGGCGTAACACACGAAGGCGATTGGCAGGACTTGGCGTACTGGAAGCTTGTGACCCGTGTAGGCACGGGCCAGCAGGTCATAGCTGGCGAAGATCAGAAAGCTCATGAGCGCCATGACCAAACCCACGGCCAATGTGCCGGGCTTGTAGGCCAAGAGCGATTCGCGCACCTCGTTCAAGTCCAAGTTGCGCGCCAGCGTGAACAGCAACGCTGGGATGAGAATCAGGAACAGGACGGTGAACAGTCGTTTTGCCCAGGTTTGCCAACGCTTGTGATCCATCAGGTGTTGCCCTCGTGCAGATTGCCCTGGGTCTGTACCTCAGCCCCCGGCGTTTTCAGGCGCTTGCGGTGTGCAGGCAGCCAGCCGGCGATGCGCGGGAAGTGGCGTATCACGTGAAAGCTCAGGAATATCAACGGCGCCCGCCACCAGTAGCCGCGGATCATTCGCTCAAGGGTGACGGTCTTGCACTGCTCGCTGGCAAGCGACTGGAGGTGGTCGTGAAGCTGGTGATTGAACGCACGGCTGCGGATGAACAGGTTGGCCTCGAGGTTGAACGACAGGCTCAGTGGATCGAGGTTGCTGGAGCCCACCGTGGACCACTCGTCATCCACCAGTGCGACTTTGCCGTGCAGGGGACGTCGGCAATATTCATGAATGCGGACCCCATCGCGCAGCAAGTAGTTATAGAGCAGCCGCGCCAGCGTTCGCACCCACCACATGTCGGGCTCACCCTGCATGATCAAGGTCACGTCCACACCCCGACGGGCAGCATTGCGCAGTTCACGCAACAGGCGATAGCCCGGGAAGAAGTAGGCATTGGCAACCACGATGCGCTTGCGCGCACTCCGCAGGGCTTCGAGGTAATAGGCTTCGATGGCCGTGCTGCGCTGGCCGTTGTCACGCTCCACCATCACGGCGGTGATGTCGCCGGTGGGGTCGGTGACAGGGCGCACTTCACTTGGGGGTTCGAGCACCGGTGACATCAAGCGGCGGCTGACGGCGTGAACCTGCGCGACTACCGGGCCGGTGACCTCGACGGCATAGTCCTGCTTGGCCATTGGCCCATAATCGCCCAGGTGATCGGCACTGTAGTTGATGCCGCCAATGAACGCGCGCTCCCCGTCGATGACGACGATCTTGCGGTGCAGCCGGCGGAACAGGTTGGTGCGCAATCCGGCCAGTCGCGGCTGGGGATCGAATAGGTGAAAACGCACCCCGGCCTCTGTCATGGCGCCGATGAATTCGGCCGACAGGTCAGCCGTGCCGTAACCATCGGCGACGACTTCGACACGCACCCCGCGCTGCGCTGCCTCAATCAAGGCACGTTGCAGCTGGTGACCTACCTTGTCTTCATAAATGATGAAGGTTTCGAGGAGAATTTCGTTACGCGCCTGGCCCATGGCCTCGAAGACGCGCGGGTAGAACGCCTCACCATTGATCAACAGCTCGACGCTGTTGCCATCCACCCAAGGTCTTTTCACACGTTTATCTCCGCAGCCAAAGGGGCGTGGTCGGACAGGTGCGACCACGGATAACTGGATAACACCTTCGCGTCCTGCGGCATGGCGTTACGTACATAGATGCGGTCGAGCCGTAACAGCGGCAGGCGCGCTGGAAAGCTGCGCGCGGGTGCGCCGAAGCGCTCTCCAAAGGCCTCGACCAAACGTTGGGACAGCACCGCATCGGCTTTCAGGCGCCAATCATTGAAATCGCCTGCGATGATGACCGGCGCCTTGGCCGGCAGCCGATCGAGCAATTCGAACAGTAAATTCACCTGCTTCTGCCGGTGGGCCTCGCGTAGGCCCAGGTGCACGCAGATCGCATGGACCTCCTGATGCCCGGGCACATCCAGCTGACAATGCAGCAAGCCTCGCTGTTCGTTGCCTTCTACCGATACGTCCAGGTTTTCCGAGCGCACGATAGGGAACTTGGACAGCAGGGCATTGCCATGATCGCCATGGGGGTAGACCGCGTTACGCCCGTACGCGAACTGGGGCCACATGCTATCGGCCAGGAACTCGTACTGTGGCGCATCGGGCCAGGCGGGGTGGCTGATGGCATGCTGCTGGTGGCTGCCGTGCACCTCTTGCAGGAACACAAGGTCAGCACCGGTGGCGCGCACGGCGTCACGCAGCTCTGGCAGGATGAAGCGGCGGTTGAAGAAGGTGAAGCCCTTGTGCACGTTGAGCGTCAATACGTTCAGCCGGTGCACGGCGGTGACCTTGTCGATGATGCAGCTCGGCGCAGGTAGTGTCGGGTTCACAGTTCAATCTCCGGCTTGGTGCCCGGCTCAGTCATCAATTCATGGTCCAGGTGCATCTTTTCCAGCAAGCGACGGGCGTCGTAAGGGGCGTGCACTTTCTGGTCGTTGTCGAAATAACAGTACACATCGCGCGTCGCGCGCTTGGGAGGAGGGCCTTGGACGATCAAATGCGCGTCTTCGGCCTGGCCGCCTTCGGCCCAGCATTCGATACGCTGCTTCCAGCGGCGAAGCGCCTTGACGGTATAGCCGCTGCTGTAGAGCTCTACATCGCCATGCAGGCGCATGTACATGAAGTCTGCGGTCACGTCTTCCACGTAAGGCCACTTGCCGGCACTGTCGGCCACCACCAAAGCCACGTTGTGCTCGCGCAGTAGCTGCACAAAGCTGTCGCACAGGAAGCTTTCGTGACGAATTTCCACCGCATGACGCAGCGGGGCATTGCCGCTTATGTTCGTGCTGCCGTTATCGTGCAACCGTTGGTCACAGCCGCTGGCGCAGCGTCTGGCTGCTGCGCGGTCACGCGGCAGCGACTCGAAAAACGCACTGAACCGCGGTGCATCGAAGCGCATGTTGGCAGGGAATTGCCACAGCAGCGGGCCGAGTTTGTTACCCAGCAGCAGCGGCCCGGAAGCGAAGAAATTGGCCAATGGAGTATCGATATCCTTGAGTCGGCGAGTGTGGGTGATATACCGCGGTGCCTTGACCGCGAACACGAAGTCATCAGGGGTGGCGTCATGCCAGGCTTGATAGCGCTCGGGGGTTTGCAGGCTGTAGAACGAGCCATTGATCTCGATGGTATTGACGGCCCTGGAAGCGAAAGCCAGTTCGTCGTCCTGGCGCAGACCTTTGGGGTAGAAGTCCTTGCGCCATGGCGCGTATCGCCATCCTGAAATGCCAATGCGCACATCGCTCACGCTGCCTCCTATCGCATCTCCATTCCATTCATCATTGCGACCAGCGCAGCGACATGAGGGTTCAGGCGCAATTGATCAGTGGTGCAGTGCAGGCGCAGCATTGAACTTTGCGCGCAGGGGTGATTCCACCCTTAGGCATGCAG
>CAURYQ010000170.1:0-3733 GCA_963529135.1 uncultured Pseudomonas sp.
GGTTACCCAGCACATGATCAGGATGGTGATGGGTCAGCAAAACCTCGATGACCGGCTTGTCCGTCACAGCAGCGATAGCCTTGCGCAGGGCCTCGCCATAGCGCTTCGATGGCCCGCTATCGATCACCACCACCCCCGCATCGGTCACGACGAATGCGGTATTCACGACATTGCCGCCGTTGGCCTTGGCGAAGTTATCGGTGCTGCCTTCAAGCACCCAGGTGCCTTCGCCAATCTGCCGCGGCGCCAGGTGGTAGTCGAAGTCGGCCAGCGCCGGCAGGCCCAAGCCCAGCAGCAAAAGCATGATCCATCGCATCGGGTGCCTCCAGTGAGTAGGCCTAAAAGCCCGGCAAGTTCAGGGGACGGCAGCTTCGAAACGATTGCCGCTGTTGTCCTGCAGGACCAGGCGGGTGGGCCCCGACCCGCGCAGATCGAACCCAAGGCTTGGGTTTTCGCTCACGGCCGGGTAAAGCACCAACGTCGCCAGGCGTTGCCCCTGGGCATCCTGAAGTTCGGCCTGGTTGATGAAGAACTCCGGTATGCCGCTGACCAGGCCATTGTCCATGGGATGAGCCACCTGCAGGCGCAAGCGGTTGCCGTCGGTGCGTGGGTAGCGCCCCCCGAGCACTTCTCCCAGGTGCTCCTCCCAACCAGGTTGGGTGCGCACTACGCTTGGGGCGGTACAACCACCACCGGCAGCATCGACCAGCGTCGACCCTACATGCCACACACCGTCGTCGGTCAGCACCGCTGCGCGCAGCGGCGTCGCCTGCTCGACCCGGATGCGCACCGACAGCCACGGCAGCACCAGTGCGCCCGGTTCGAAGTCGACGATGCGTGGCAGCGGGTTGAGCTCGGCCCAGGCCAGCATTCGGACCACCTTGCCTGGCAAGGCGCGGGCATCGATCTCCAGCGGTACTTGGCGGGCATCCTCGGCGAAAGGCGGTGCCAGCAGCTTGACCCGATCATCGAAAACGAACGGTGCCTGACTCAGAATCTGCTTGTGATAGAACGCCCACATTACTGAAGGCACAGGGTCGGCATTGCCGGCAGGCGAATCGCCCAGGCCGTGGGCAGACCAGCCCAGGCAGCACACCAGCCCCAACGTCGTTCGCCAGTTCATCGTCAGCTCCTATCGATACATCTCCGGGACCTCGTAGCGCATCCCGTAACGCGCATAGAGCGCCTGCATGCGACCGTCGCGGATCATCGCCTCCAGGGTTTCTTCCAAGGCGTAGGCCAGCTGCCGGTTGCTTTCGTGCACTGCCATCCCGATCTCCCAGGCTTGCTTGCCAAGACTGGGGTAGGCGTTGTCGGCCAGCTGAAGTTGCGGGTCGCGAGCCTGGTGCAGTTGCCAGTCCACCTCGCCGCGCATGGCCATGACCGCGTCCACCTCGCCGCGCCTCATGGCGGCGAATGCCTGCTGGACGTTGGGGTAATGACGCGCGCTGGCCCGCAGCAGGCCGTCGAACACCGAGGTCAGGTAGAACGAGGGCACGCTGTCCACCTCGACCCCCACAGGGTGGCCCTTGAGCGCGGCAATGCTGCCTACCGATGGCAGGCGCCTGTGATCGAACGCCACCTGCCAGCGCTCCTGCTGGTAGGGGCCGAACATCACCACCTGGCCATTTTCCAGCTCGCCCAGTTCGTTGCGTTTCTGGGTGTAGGCCTGGTCGTAGGGCACGCGCATCATGACATCGGCCAACTGCTGGTGACGCAGCGGGCTGGCACGCCAGATGTAGTCGCGCAGGTCGTCGTCGAGCTTCTCGCCAGGCGGTGCCCAGACCAGGTGCAGCCTTACGCCCAATCCCTCGGCCAACGCCTGCGCCAGCTCCACGTCCACCCCACGGGCCTGGCCATGGGCCTCGAAGCTGTAGGGGGCGAAGTCCTTGTAAACGGCGACCTCAAGCACACCGGCGCTGATGATCGCGTCGAAATTGCGCACCTGGGCCTGCGTGGTCGCGCACCACAGCAGCAGGCTGGCGATGCCGCACAGCAGGGTCGTCCAGCGGCGCATGGCGCTCACTCCTCGACGTGCACGCTGTCCAGGTAGGTGCGCACCGCCCACAGGGCTTCCTGGCTGAGGTAGTCCGCCATTTTCGGCATGTACACGCGGCCATCGCGTACCGCACCGTGACGCACGCGCTCGACGAACCATTCATCGCCCGCTTCGCCGACATCGAGCATGCGCAGGTCAGGCGCGATGCCACCGGATTTGGCTTCCAGGCCGTGGCACGCCGCGCAGTTCTGGTTATAGGCCGACGCCCCGATTTCCACCGCCTTGTCGTGCTCAGGTGACTCCCGGTAGGGGTTGACCGCCGCCCAGCCATCGGCATCCAGGCTCACGCCGGCGTCCTTGATCGGGGTCAGCCCCTGGGTCTCCACCGCCTGAGGCACCACGTTGCCATGGGCCCAGGCCGACCCGGTCAATACCGCACCGACCAACAGGCCTGCAGCGAGCACGATGTTGCGTTCGATTGTCATTGTTATGCCCTCACGGTTGCACGCAAGGCCTCAACCACAGAGGCCGAGCCGCCATCTTAGAAACCGCGCGGGACGGGCCGTATGCTGCTTTGGTGGTCGGGTGCTCGTTCCTTGGTAGTAGGGCTTGCGGCGAGGGGCGAAAAGAGGTGGGCGGTGGGAAGTTTTCCCGGCCACGGCGGGATTTTCTCCCTGTTGCGCCGCGCCGTGGCGGACCACGCTGTGCGGGCCAAACTCCACAGGGAACTGCAACCATGACAACAAGATCGCTACCCGCCCCTTCCCCACTGGCCCTGACCGTGAGGGCCCTGCTGCTGGCCGCAGGCATGGCCACCGGGACAGTGGCAACGGCGGCTACCCCCACCCCGGCCCCTGCCAGCAAGAGCGTGACCTGGGAAGACATCGCCAACGACCACCTTACCCCGCAGGATGTGCTGCAGTACGGCATGGGCACCAATGCCCAGCGCTGGAGCCCGCTGGCCCAGGTCAACGACAAGAACGTGTTCAAGCTGACCCCAGCCTGGTCCTACTCCTTTGGCGACGAAAAGCAACGTGGCCAGGAATCCCAAGCGATCGTGAGCGATGGCGTGGTCTACGTCACCGGTTCCTACTCGCGGGTATTCGCCCTCGATGCCAAGACCGGCAAACGCCTGTGGACCTACAACCACCGCCTGCCGGACAACATTCGTCCATGCTGCGACGTGGTCAACCGCGGCGCCGCCATCTACGGCGACAAGATCTATTTCGGCACCCTGGACGCCCGGGTCATCGCCTTGAACAAGAACACCGGCAAGGTGGTCTGGAACAAGAAATTCGGCGATCACAGCGCCGGGTACACCATGACCGGCGCGCCTGTGCTGATCAAGGACAAGACCAGCGGCAAGGTGCTGTTGATTCACGGAAGCTCGGGCGATGAATTCGGCGTGGTGGGCCAGCTGTTCGCTCGCGACCCCGAAACCGGCGATGAGGTGTGGATGCGGCCCTTCGTGGAGGGGCACATGGGCCGCCTCAATGGCAAGGACAGCACCCCCACGGGCGACGTGAAGGCGCCCTCCTGGCCGGATGACCCGACCACCGAAACCGGCAAGGTCGAAGCGTGGAGCCATGGCGGCGGTGCACCCTGGCAGAGCGCCAGCTTCGATGCGCAAACCAACACCATCATCGTCGGTGCCGGCAACCCCGGCCCCTGGAACACCTGGGCGCGCACCGCCAAGGACGGCAACCCGCACGACTACGACAGCCTCTACACCTC
>CAURYQ010000171.1:0-3711 GCA_963529135.1 uncultured Pseudomonas sp.
GCAGCCCCGGCAGTATGGGCTGCGAAGCTGAAATCCCAGGGCCGCTGCGCGCCCCATCGCGGCCGGTCCGGCGCCCCGGCAAGGCCGCACCCCACCGGGGGATTCAGCGACGCGCATCCAGCCGCGCCACATCACCACCCGGCAAACTCGACTCGGGCACGGGGCTGAGCCACACGTTCACGTTGTCCACACTGTCCTGGTTCAGCTGACCCGCCCAACGATTAAGCAGGAACAGGTTGGTGATGAAGTCGTACTGGGTCTTGAGCAAGTCACGGCGGGCCTTGAACTCGTTCTGCACGCTGGTCAGCACGTCGACCGCATTGACCACGCCATAACTGAATGCCTTCTGCGCAGCGACGCTGGACTGCTGGGCCGAGGACAGTGCATTGCGGTTGGCGCGGATCTTTTCCACCGCCGCCTGGGCCGTGAGGAAGGCAGTGGTGGTTTCTTTCACCACCTGACGGCGAATGCCTTCAAGCTGCTCTTCAGCCGCCAACTGCTCGTCATACAAACCCCGCACCCGCGCCGAGGCAGAACCACCGCTGTAGATCGGGATCTTCACCCCAAGGCTTGCCACATAACTGTCGCTGCGCGGCGCCTGGGTGTTGTCGTAACCCTGGTCGCTCTGCTGAGCACTCAGGCTCAACGACAGTTGCGGGTAATGCTCGCCCTTCCCTTCCCGCACGGCCGCCATGGCCGCTTCGGCACCACTGCGCGAGGCCTTGAGCTGGGGGTTGGTTTCGACCGCCTGGGTCAGCCATTCCTGCAAAGGACGGGTGGGCGCCTGCAGCGCGACATCGTTACGCACCCGGCTCAGGGGCTCGGTGATCGGCCGGCCGACGATCTCGGCCAGCGCCTCACGGCTGACCTGCACCTGGTTGCGGGCTTCCACTTCCTGGGCAGCCAGGAAATCGACACGCGCCTGCATGTCCAGCTTGTCGGTGATCTTGGCCATCTGCCGATCAAACATGCTGGTGACCCGGTCCAGGTTCTTCTGCGTGGCACGGCGCTCGGCCTGCACCAGCGCCAGCTCGTCGTCGGCCGCCAGGGCCACGAAGTAACGCTTGGCCAGGTCTACCGTGGCTTCGGCCAGGGTGTCTTCGGCCTGCTGGCCCTTCTGGTCCTTGACGCTCTTGGACTTCTGGTACCGCTCCCAGGCCGGCTTGTTGTACAGGTACTGGGTCAGGCTCAACGAATAGCTTTCGTTGTTGTAGATGTTGCGGTCGATCTCGTTCTTGCGCAACACGCGGCTGGTGTTGGCGTTGGCCGACACCTGCGGCAGCAGCCCGCCCAGGGCTTCACGCTGCTGGGCCTCGGCAGAGCGGGCGCGGGCATAGGCAGCCAGAACCCGTGGGTCTTCCAGCCTGGCCTCACGGTACAGGCCGGCCAGGTCCAGCGTGTAGGTGGAGGCCGACACCGCCTTGGGCACGTCAGCCGGCGCGCCCTTCCCTTCCACGGCCACCGCCTGGCAGGCGACCATGCACATCAGCATTCCAGGTAGCAAACGCAGCACAATCATTCCTCGATCAGCGATTCGGCGAACATGTTGCGGGCCGGTTTTAGCAGGTACTGCAGCATGGTGCGGTCGCCGGCGTTGATCAGCACTTCGGCAGGCATGCCGGGGTGCAGCTTACGGCTGCCGAGTTTCTTCATGCCGTCCTCGGTCACCTGCACACGCACTAGGTAGTAGGTGTCGCCGCTGCGCTCGTCGGTCAGGCTGTCCGCCGAAATGCGCACCAGCTTGCCCTCGATGACCGGTGTGGTGGCCTGGTTGAACGCGGTGAAACGAATGTCTGCGGTTTTACCCAGCTCCAGACGGTCGATATCGCGCGTGGCCACCTTGGCCTCCACGACCAGCTCCGACTGCGCCGGAACAATGTCCAGAATCGGCGTGGCCGCACTGATCACACCGCCAATGGTGTGCACCTTCATGTCCAGCACCATGCCGCTTTCAGGGGCGCGAATCACCACACGCGACAGGCGGTCACGCAGTGCTGCTTCCTTTTCCTGAAGGTCGAAGACCTGAGCCTGAACGTCCGAAAGCTCGTTTGCCACGTCGGAGTCGAATTTCTTCTTCAATTGCACGATCTGCAACTCAGTCTCACCGATCTGCAGATTGGTCTTGGTAATGTTGGACCGATGGTCCGCCACTTCGGTCTTGAGCATGTCCAGCTTGCGCTCCTGCTCGAGCAGGCGCTGATTGTCTACAAAGCCTTCGGCCAGCAACTCCTTGAGCTGCTTGATTTCACCGGTGTACGACTTCTCAAGCCCGCTCTTGGTCCCGATCATTTCGTTCAAACCAGCGATCTGCTGTTTCATCTGCTGGATGCGCTCGTGGTTGACCGAGATTTCACCCTGCAACGAGTTGCGCCGCGCGTTGAACACTTGCAGCTCACCCGCCATGGCCTCCTGGGCACGGACCGAATCGGTGCCATCCATTTTGACCGGCGGAATTTGGTCCAGGCCGTCGCGCTCTGCCCGCAGGCGTGCTTCTTTATAGCGCGCCACGATCAGCTGGTTACGGGTGGACTCGTATTCGGCGCTGAGCTGGGACTCGTCCAGCACGATCAGCGGGTCGCCCTTCTTGACCAGGTCGCCGTCACGGGCCAGTAGCTCCTTGACGATGCCGCCCTCGAGGTGCTGCACGGTCTTGCGGTAGTTCTGCACGGTAACCACACCGGAACCGTGCACAGCGTTGCTGAGCGGTGCGAACGCCGCCCAGCTGCCGAAAATGCCGAACGTAACGAAGACGATGGTCAGGCCGATGCGGCGGATGCCGCGGTCGGACGTGGGCATGTCGTCGAAGTTGTGATCGAAGGTAGTGATCGCTTTACTGCTCATCAAGAAATCCTTTCAAACGCCGGTGCTGGTGGTGGCGGCAGGCGCCGCAGCGGGGGCTGCAGGCGGCGCGGCGTTGGGTGCAGCCGGCGGGGCCGCGGGTGGCGCGGCATTCGGTGCAGCGGGCGGCGAGGCTGGTGGCTGGCCAGGCGCGGGCTGAGCGACCCGCTGCTGGGCCTTGGCCTGTTGCGCTGCCAGCTCGGCAATGACGCGGTCGCGCTCGCCATACAACGTAATGGTGCCGCCCGCCATGACCAGGATGCGGTCCAGGCGGGTGAGGATGTTGGGGCGGTGCGAGACGATGAACACCGTGGCGCCGGTTGCCTTGAGCTTCTGCAAGGCAACGCCCAAGGCGCGCTCACCTACGTCGTCGAGGTTGGAGTTAGGCTCGTCGAGCACCACCAGGCGCGGGTTGCCATAAATGGCACGGGCCAGGCCAATGCGCTGGCGCTGGCCGCCCGACAGGTTGACGCCATCGCTGCCGATGACCGTGTCGTAGCCATCGGGCAGCATGAGAATCATCTCGTGCACACCGGCCATCTGGGCGGCTTCCACCACCTTTTCCGGGTCTATCTTGTCGAAGCGGGCGATGTTTTCGCTGATGCTGCCTTCGAACAGCTCGATGTCTTGCGGCAGGTAGCCGACGTACGGGCCCAGGGCCTGCTTGTCCCAGCTGGCGATATCCGCGCCGTCCAGGCGGACCACACCGTGCTGTAGAGGCCAGATGCCCATCAGCGCACGCACCAGGGTGGATTTACCCGCGGCGCTTGGGCCTACGATGCCGACGATGGAGCCGGCCGGGGCCACGAAGCTGATGCTGCGGATGACCGGGGCCTTGGCGCCAGGTGGGGCGACGATCAGGTTTTCGACCTG
>CAURYQ010000172.1:0-3521 GCA_963529135.1 uncultured Pseudomonas sp.
TGTGAAGAACCTGTTCAACAAGGGGTATGACGAGGGGTCGTTCAACACCTACGCCTACCCGGGCGCGCCCCGTACGGTGCAGGCCGGGGTGGCCTACACCTTCTGATGGCAAGCAGTCCGGCTCGGGGACAGCCCAGTCACCGAGCCAGGCTGGCTATCAGAACCCTTTGCTGTAGAACAGCGAGTACGACTCGATGCCATCGTTAGGCTGGCGAATGCCGGCATTGGAGTAGTGGATGGCTCGGATGCCGACCTTCTGCTCCGACGGCAACTTCAGGCCCAGGCCGATGCGGTCTTCGAAGTTGAAGGACGAACCCATGCGCTGGTCACCCACGCGGGTCTTGGAAAACGCTGCAATACCGATACCCGCCTCAATGTAGGGGGTGTAGGTGAAGCCGCTGAATTCATAGGTGAACACCGGGCTGAATGACAGTGAGTGGGCACCGCTGGCGTCGCCGCCTTCCCAGTAGGTGTAGCCTGCATCCCAGTAACCGGTAACGTGGCCCACGCTGGTCTCGAACCATTTCTTGTCCCAGTCGGAGGACAAGCCTACGCGGTAGGTCATGTCGCCTTGGCTAGTGACGCCGACGGCGCCGGAAACCTGGGCAGCCTGAGCCAGGTTCGCCCCGGCAAAGGCCAGCACGGCGGCGGCCAGCGAAGCAGCGATACGGGATTTCATCAATGACATCTCCTGATGGTATGTGCGACAAGTGGGGGCTTGGGCCTACTGCTCATCAGGCTCGCCTGGGCTACTGTGCAGCCCTGTGAGCGTCGACTGAATAGCGATCGGCTTTGACCCCTCGAAATTTTTTCGGTAACCGAACCTCGTGATTTGGTCACACGATGTAATACTTCCCGAATTATGGTCAGTTGTTCAGGAAGTTGGAAGTCGATTGCAGTCACTTCCAGTGATCATCGGCCGTTTACTGCTTGGATTAGGCAGATAAGCGTGCTAGAGCGCTTGCCTTGCGTTTAACCCTAAGTGGATATACACGCACATCCGGCCAATGACCGATGGCTAGACAAAGTGCCATCAGTATCGTTCAAAATAGTTTTGAATCAGGCAGTTGAAATGCTTTCTTCGAGCAAATTCACGAACGTCGACAAGCTGCGCGAGACCGTTCCGCGGCGCCATACCAGCCAGGTCTTGAGGTAGCGAAAATCTTCGGACATCGGCCAGGCGCTGACCGTGCTGCAACCCGGCATATTGTCCAGCATGATCCTGGGCATCATGGCCAGGCCTGCACCGGCACTCACGCAGGCAAGCATGCCATGGTAGGACTCCATCTCATGAATCTTGCCCGGCACGGCCTGGTCATTCACGAACCAGCTTTCGAAATGATGCCGGTAGGAACAGTTGGCGCGAAAGGCGTAGATGTTCTCGCCGTTCACGTCCTGCGCTCGGGCAACCGGTGCATGGTTGAGGGGCGCGATGATCACCATCTCTTCTTCGAAGACCGGCATGCCTTCCAGGGTGGGGTGCAAAACCGGCCCGTCGATGAACGCCGCTACCAACCGGCCTGCAAGCACACCTTCGAGCATGGTGCCGGAGGGGCCGGTAGACAGGTCCAGGTCTACCTTGGGGTAGCGCTGGTTGTAGGCTGCCAGCACGGCTGGGATGCGCACCGCGGCGGTGCTCTCCAGAGAGCCGAGGGCGAACGTGCCCTGGGGGTCATCCCCGGCCACCGTGGTGCGCGCCTCATGCACCAGGTCCAGAATGCGCCGGGTGTACTCCAGGAAATTCCAACCAGCCGGGGACAAGCGCAGGCGGCTCTTCTCGCGAATGAACAGATCCACTCCCAGGTCTTCTTCCAGTTGCTTGATCCGCGTCGTCAGGTTGGAAGGGACTCGGTGAATATGTTGAGCGGCGGCGCTGATGCTGCCCTGCTCGGCGACGGCCTTGAACATTTCGAGTTGTACCAGGTCCACGGCTTTCTCCAAACGTGAATGAGTGCCTCATTATTATTCAGTTTTAAATAATGCCCTAGCCCATTAGTCTGACGTCACTGCTCAACCACAGCGAGAATGCCCCGCCATGAATGCGATCAGCAGCCAGACCCACGCCATTTCCCTAGACCCGTTCACGGGCGAACAGATCGGTGCCTATCCGTACGACACTGAAGCTGCGCTAGAAGCGGCGCTGGGCCGTGCCCAGCAAGGTTACGGCCAGTGGCGCCAACTGTCGGCCGATCAGCGCAGCGAGTACCTCCTGTCGTTGGCCAGGACGCTGGAAGCGCAATCTGAGGCTTTTGCGCAGATGATCAGCCGCGAGATCGGCAAACCCATCACCCAGGCCCGAGGGGAAGTCAGCAAGTGCGTGGGCTTGTGCCGGTGGTACGCCGAGCACGGTCCGGCAATGCTCGCGCCGGAAGCGACCCAGGTTGAAAAAGCCCGTATCGAATACCGCCCGCTTGGTCCGATCCTGGCAGTGATGCCCTGGAACTTCCCTGTCTGGCAAGTGCTGCGCGGCGCGGTACCGGCCATCCTGGCGGGCAACACCTATGTGCTCAAGCATGCACCGAACGTGATGGGGAGCGCCTACCTGCTAGCCAAGCTGTTCAAGGATGCTGGCCTGCCGCAAGGGGTGTTCGAGGTGCTGAACGTGACGCCCGATGGGGTCACCCACGCCATCAATGACCCACGCATCGCGGCGGTCACCCTGACCGGCAGTGTACGCGCCGGCATGGCGATCGGTGCCCAGGCCGGTGCTGCGCTGAAGAAGTGCGTGCTGGAGCTGGGCGGTTCGGACCCCTTCATCGTGCTCGCCGACGCCGACCTCGATGCGGCGGTGCAAGCCGCAGTGATCGGGCGTTATCAGAACACGGGGCAAGTATGCGCGGCGGCCAAGCGCTTCATCGTCGAGCAGAGCATCAGCGAGGCGTTTACGCGCAAGTTCGTTGAAGCGACGCAGGCACTGAAGGTGGGCAACCCGCTTGAAGACGCGACCTACATCGGCCCGATGGCCCGTTATGACCTGCGGGACGAACTCGATGGCCAGGTCCAGGCAAGCATCGCCGAAGGCGCTACCTTGCTGCTGGGTGGCCACAAGGTCGAAGGTGTGGCCAACGTCTATGCGCCCACCGTACTCGCTGACGTGACCCCGCAGATGACGGCATTCAGGCAGGAGCTGTTCGGACCGGTCGCGGCCATCACCACCGCCCGCGATGCCGAACATGCCGTTGAATTGGCCAACGACAGCGAGTTCGGCTTGGCTTCGACCATCTACACGGCCGACTATGCGCTGGCAGAGCGGATGACCTCGGCACTGGACACCGGTGCGGTGTTCATCAACGGATACTGCGCCTCCGACCCCCGTGTTGCGTTTGGTGGGGTGAAGAAGAGCGGGTTCGGTCGCGAACTGTCGCACTTCGGCGTGCGTGAGTTCACCAACGTGCAGACCGTGTGGCTCGATCGGAACTGAGGTATCGGCAGACGCGGGTGGCGTATCGCCACCTTCGGCCCCAAGGGCGGCGTACTGTTTGTGTGTGCAAACAGTACGCCCTCCTTCACTCGCGCACCTG
>CAURYQ010000173.1:0-3237 GCA_963529135.1 uncultured Pseudomonas sp.
TTCCCACACAGGGAATAACTTTTTGTGCAACGCGTCTGTTCTCTACACTGGCCCATCATTCATCGGGAACCCTCCATGCAGGACTTGGACGACCAACAATGGCGAGAGCTGCTAGCCCGGCTGCGTCGGTTCGCCGTATGGCTGACCCGCGATACGGGCAGTGCCGACGACCTGGTGCAGGCCACAGTCGAGCGGGCCTTGAGCCGGCGTGAACAGCACCAGGACCCCGATGCCCTGCGCGCCTGGCTGTTCACCATCCTTTATCGAGTATTTCTGGATGGTAAAAGGCGCGAGCGC
Source organism: uncultured Pseudomonas sp. (assembly GCA_963529135.1). GTDB lineage: Bacteria > Pseudomonadota > Gammaproteobacteria > Pseudomonadales > Pseudomonadaceae > Aquipseudomonas. Next base: position 298 of record CAURYQ010000173.1, read on the forward strand.
TTGCATGCACGGTGGCTTTCCTGGTTCGCCCGCACCGATGCAGGGGAAGAACCGTCAGGCGACAACTTGGAGAACATCGTGCTGGCCCAGGCGGACCTCCAGGCCTTCGGCCGGCTCAAGACCGAGCAACGCGCCTTGTTGTTGCTGGTGAGCGTGGAGGGCCTGAGCTACAAGGAGGCTGCCGATGCGTTGGGCATTCCCATCGGCACGGTCATGTCGCGCCTGTCGCGAGCGCGCGATGCCTTGCGCGCGCTGACCGAGGACAGCCCCCGCCCACCGGCATTGCGGAGATTGAAATGACCCGTCTGATACCAAGCGAAGAAGAGCTTCATGCTTACGTCGATGACCGCCTCGACCCGGCGCGCCGCGCCGAAGTCCAAGCCTGGCTGGCCAGCAATCCACAGGCTGCGCAGCGCGTGGAGGGCTGGCGCGCCGATGCACGCCAACTGCGAACGGGCCTGGCAGGCTTCGCCCGGCCACATGCAGGCACCGCCCTGGACCGTGACCAGCTGCGCCGTCAGGCGCGTTATCGTCGGCAGCGTCGCTGGGCAAGTGCGGCGGCAGTGGTGGTGGCCTTGGGCGTGGGGGGACTGGGTGGGTGGCAGGCACGCGATGCCGCCCTCGTCGATGTCAAACCCATGGCCGATGCCGTGCAGGCACACAGGCTGTTTGCCGACAGCCAGGCGCTGGACATCCAGGCACGTGATGCCGGTCAGTTGCGTACATGGCTGCAGAGGCATTTCGACCGCGTGGGGCAACTGCCTGATCTTGCCGGCTACGGGTTCACGCCAGTGGGCGCCCGATTACTGAGCAACGAGCAAGGGCCTGCGGCGCTCGTGGTGTTCGAGGACGGCGCGGGGCGCCGTATCAGCCTGTTCCTGCGCTCACCTGGCGAGCACTTCCGTCGGATGCCTCAAGGGCAGCGTATCGACGGTCAGCTCGAAGCCCGTTATTGGTCGCATGGCGCTTACAACTTTGCCTTGGTGAGCGCTGCCGACGATGGTCGTGGTGCCGGGGTGGGGGAGGCGCTGCGCACGAGGTTGTGAGCCGGGCAACACCCTGCGCGCACCTGCCTTAACTCAGCTCCAGCCAGATGGGCGCGTGATCCGACGGTTTCTCCATGGCGCGCAGGTCGTAATCCACCCCTGCGGCCTTGATCCTCGGGACCAGGTTCGCCGAGGCCATGATCAGGTCGATGCGCAGGCCGCGCTTGGGCTCGTCTTCAAAACCCCGGCTGCGGTAGTCGAACCAGCTGAAGCGATCGTTCACCTCCGGGTGCAGATGACGGAAGCTGTCCACCAGGCCCCAAGCCTTCAAACGCGCCATCCACTCACGCTCCTCCGGCAGGAAGCTGCACTTGCCGGTTCTCAGCCAGCGCTTGGCATTATCCGCGCCAATGCCGATGTCGCAATCTTCAGGCGATATGTTCATGTCGCCCATCACCAATACGGGTTGATCGTTGCGAAACTGGCTTTCGAGCAGTGCCTGCAGGTCGCCGTAGAAACGCTGTTTGGCCGGAAACTTGGTGGGGTGGTCGCGGCTTTCTCCCTGCGGAAAATAGCCGTTCATGACAGTGACAGGGTTGCCCTGGTCGTCGGCGAACGTGCCCCAGATGAAGCGACGCTGGGCGTCTTCTTCGTCGGTCGCGAACCCCTTGTGCAAGCTCAACGGCGCCTTACGCGACAGCAATGCCACGCCGTAGTGACCCTTTTGCCCGTGGTAGTGCACGTGGTAGCCCAAGGCCTGAACTTCGGCAAGCGGAAACTGATCGTCGCTGACCTTGGTTTCCTGCAGGCCGATGACGTCCGGCTGGTGCTTTTCGACCAAGGCGGCCAACTGGTGTGGGCGTGCCCGCAGGCCGTTGATGTTGAAACAGACGATCTTCATGGAAAGACGATCCCGGTAAAAAGGCGCGATGCTAGCCGACATCGCGCTTGATCACCAGCATGGGCCTTCCACGTCGCTGCGTTGCAGGTGGTTAGAGGTGAACGATGGGCGGCATTGTGCCTCCAAGGCCTATCAGCCAGCCCAGAAGGTCCTCCCCCATGTCTCAAACCCCTGCCGCCGAGGCCCGTGTCTGCCTGCTCGATTCCGGCTATCGCCGCGAAACTCGAGCACTGCTTTACAGCGTCTACCGGGATGATCCCACCTTCGCCTACCTGCTTGAAGCTCATCGCCCCGGTTATGAGCGGCGCCTGCGTACGCTGGTGCGCGAGTGGGTCCGGCAGCATTTCTACCTTCAACTGCCCGCCGTTGGCCTGCTGCTCGACGACAGCCTGGTAGGCGTAGCGCTGATCGTGCCGCCGCTGCGGCGCCTGGGTGTGGCGGACAGCTGGGCCTGGCGGCTGCGCATGATGGTGGGCGCTGGGGTACGCGCAACCCGGCGTTTCATGGCTTACCAGGCAGCCATCTCGACCTGCCGGCCTAGCGATCAGGTGCACGTGTTGCCGCTGCTCGGTGTGCTGCCAGCGCTGCAGGGCAAACCGTATCCGACCCAGTTGTTACATGCGGTAGAACAATGGTGCCGGGGCGACGGGGTGGCCGCAGGGATCGTCGTCGATACAGGCAATGAGGAACACGTGGCGTTTTATCACACGCAAGGCTTTGTCGAGGTCGGCGAGGTCGCCATCGGAACAGTGCGCCAGTGCGTGATGATGTACGACAAATCCCAAGCGGGCGCGCCCCCGGCCTGAGTGGCTTGCGGGTTGGCTTCTTTTACAACGACGGTCTGGTAGCATGCGCGGGATGACATATTCAGGAAGAGTTTGCTGGGGCCTGGCCATCTGGGTCGCCAGTTTTGCAGCATGGGGTCAGAGCGAGTTGGTGGTGACGGTCAAGCCGGCCAACAAGGCGCTCAAGGCCAATGTCGAGGGCTATATCGGTAGCTTGGGTGACCGCGACGAGCAAGCGCTGCTGCGCTTCAGTCGCGGGGCCGAAGAG
>CAURYQ010000174.1:0-3061 GCA_963529135.1 uncultured Pseudomonas sp.
GACCCCCACCATGTCAAGGTGGTGCTCTAACCAACTGAGCTATGTGCCTGTCGTGGTGCGCATTCTACGGAATTCCAAAACTGTGTCAACAGTTTTTTTCACGCTAACTCACTGAATTGCAAACTCTTTATAAAGGAGCAGTGTACGTCGCGGCCGTTGATGATTTTCAACGGACGACTAGCGGGTGTTTATTATTATTGATAGCATCGGTACATTCGTTAAAAATATAAAACACGAGGTTCCCGCAGCATGGCCAACACCCCCTACCCCCAGTCCTACTACGCCGCCTCGGCCAACCCGGTGCCGCCACGTCCGGCGCTGCAGGGTGAGGTGGAAACCGACGTCTGTGTCATCGGTGCCGGCTACACCGGTCTTTCGAGCGCCCTGTTCCTGCTGGAAAACGGCTTCAAGGTGAGCGTCGTCGAAGCCGCCAAAGTCGGTTTCGGTGCCTCAGGCCGCAACGGTGGCCAGATCGTCAACAGCTACAGCCGCGATATCGATGTCATCGAGCGCACGGTGGGTGCTCGGGAAGCCCAACTGCTTGGCCAGATGGCCTTTGAGGGTGGGCGCATCATCCGTGAGCGTGTGGCCAAGTACAACATCCAATGCGACCTCAAGGACGGTGGCGTATTCGCCGCGTTGACCAGCAAGCAGATGGGCCATCTGGAATCGCAAAAGCGCCTGTGGGAACGCTTTGGTCACAGCCAGCTCGAGCTGATGGACCAGAAGCGCATCCGCGAAGTGGTTGCTTGCGATAACTACATTGGCGGCATGCTCGACATGAGCGGCGGCCATATCCACCCGCTGAACCTGGCGCTGGGCGAAGCCGCCGCCGTCGAGTCGCTCGGTGGCACCATCTATGAGCAAACGCCGGCTGTGCGCATCGAGCGAGGCGCCAACCCGGTCGTGCATACACCGCAGGGTAAAGTGCGCGCCAAGTTCATCATCGTCGCCGGCAACGCCTACCTGGGCAATCTGGTCCCGGAGCTTGCCGCCAAATCCATGCCCTGCGGCACGCAGGTGATCACCACCGAACCCCTGGGCGATGAGCTGGCACGCACCCTGTTGCCTCAGGACTACTGTGTCGAAGATTGCAACTACTTGCTCGACTACTACCGCCTGACCAGCGACAAACGTTTGATCTTCGGCGGCGGCGTGGTGTACGGGGCACGGGATCCGGCCAATATCGAGGCGATCATTCGCCCCAAGATGCTCAAGGCGTTCCCCCAGCTGAAAAATGTGAAAATCGACTACGCCTGGACCGGCAACTTCTTGCTCACGCTGTCGCGCCTGCCCCAAGTAGGCCGTATCGGCGACAACATCTACTATTCCCAAGGCTGCTCGGGCCACGGCGTGACCTACACGCATCTGGCGGGCAAGGTCCTGGCCGAGGCCATGCGCGGACAGGCAGAGCGTTTCGACGCCTTCGCCGGTCTGCCGCACTATCCTTTCCCGGGTGGGCAAATGCTGCGCGTGCCCTTCAGTGCCTTGGGCGCCTGGTACTACAGCCTGCGCGACCGTCTGGGCTTCTGAGCCTGGCGTAACCGGTCGCACAAGAAGGCTGCCTTGGGCAGCCCTCTTGCATGGATGCGCACTACTTGATGCTGTCCAGGGCTTGCCTGGCCGCAACTTCCTGACCTGCACGGGCCAGTTCGTCAGCGGCCCGCAGCCACCGCTGACGGTCAACCTCCGCCGGTAACTGCCGAGGCGGCTGCACCAGCACCGCCCAGCTACCTTCCTTCGCCCACGCCGAAGCGAAATCATCGAACGCCATCACCAGGCGGCGCTGCATGCCTGCGCGCATGAGCACGCGCTGTTTGTAGCGGTCATAGCCTATCAATACTGCGTACCGGGGCTCGCTCCACCAGGCCGAGCCGTCCTGGTAACGGAGCAGGACCGGGTAACCGGCTGCCACTTGGGTCAGCAGTGCATCGAGCTGTTTATCCAGCGGGTACACCACCCTTCCATAATCGCGCGCCACTCGCGGGATAGCGGTCTGGAGGCTGTTCACGCCCTGCGGAAGGTTCAAGGGCTGATCAAGCAGGCCCGGCGTGATGGGCGCGCCTTGTCGCGACAATATCGCGGCCAAGGCCATGGCTGCGCTGTGATTCGCGTTGCCGCGATAAAACGGCACGCTGCTGAGCTCTACCCGCTGGGGGAGGCCTTTGAGCGCGGCAGACGGCGTGGCGGCGCAACCCGCCAGCGTGGCGCCCAGGCAACACGCCAGTATGAGCTGACGAACGGCTTTGATGGGCGGCGTCGAGTAGAGGTGGGGCATGGGGGCTCGCTTGCTCGAACGCAGGGCAGGCAGCGCCCCGCTTTGCTCGCGATGATAGGTCGCACAGCGGCAGCGGTACAGTCCCACGGCGCTGGTCAACAATTCGTCGCGATGCCATGGGCGTTATTCGATGGAACGTCCCGGCGCGGGGGCTACACTAAACAAGTGTCTGGAAGGCAATCGCTGGCGTATCGGGCGCTCGCCGTAGAGATGGAGGCACAAATGAATATGACCTTGGCAATCATCATGTTGGTGTGCATGTGGCTCAGCGTTGCGGCGGCCATGCTCTGGGGCGTACTGCGTATCGCCCGGCGTCACGCTCAACCGGTGGCGCGACCACAGGCACGTCCAACACCGGCCCCTGTGCGGCGTGCTCAACGCCCGGCAGCAGTGCACTGAACACACCTGAAACATGCAGCGAATGGGGCGCCATGCGCCCCGCCTGCTGTCACCCCTGCTTGGCCTCACGCTTTAGTCTGGCCCGACGCGCCAGAATGTTGAGGATCTCGATAGCGGTCGAGAATGCCATGGCCGCGTACACATAGCCTTTAGGCACGTGGGCGCCGAACCCTTCGGCGATCAGCGTCATGCCGATCATGATCAAGAAGCCCAGGGCCAGCATGACCACGGTTGGGTTGTCGTTGATGAAATTGGCCAGCGGATCGGCTGCTACCATCATCACGATTACGGCAGTGATTACGGCAATGATCATGATGGGCAAGTGCTCGGTCATGCCCACGGCAGTGATGATGCTGTCCACCGAGAACACGATGTCCAGCAAGA
>CAURYQ010000175.1:0-2989 GCA_963529135.1 uncultured Pseudomonas sp.
CCCGCAGAGTGAGCGGGGGCGGTTGTTTTTGAGTCAGGTGTTGCACTGAATGCATGCGCCCCTCGGCGCGATCTGTCTCACGAGGGGCGGTGCGCGGGAGTAGCGCCTTACGAAATATCGGCCAGCTCCTGGATCGCTGTGTGTGCCACATCAGGTGCAGGTGGATGATTCCCGTCATTCTGGAATGCCGCGCACAGGTGCAGTTGCACTTTCAGTACCGAGGCATATCCCGCCAGTATCGGCACCAGTTTGTCGCGCACGTAAACCTGAAGACCTTCAAGCCCCTGCCGCGGGCTCATGTGCAGATGAATTCGGTCGGCGTGGTCGGGACCATTGAGCAGATCGACAGCATCCTTGGCCAAGAGGTGAAGCCGACAAGGTCTTCTTGATCTACAGACCTGTTAGAATTCCTGCCTTTGCGTCGGGTCGTGATCCGAAGACCCGTCATGGCCAATCAGGCCTCCCCGGTGTGGGTGAGGACGGCGACCGTTTTGCTGGGGCTCAGAGGGTTCTGCCTAACTCAGCCAGTGCGGATCAGACGTCAGCAAAAAGCGCTAAACGACAGTAACCGAGAGATTTCCAAATGCCCTTCGAAACACCGGAAAACGCGGCCAGCTCGATGGATCGGGTAGTGAGACGGTTTTCTGTTGCTCCCATGATGGACTGGACCGACCGCCACTGCCGGTTCTTCCTGCGCCTACTCTCCAAGCACACCCTGCTCTACACCGAAATGGTCACCACCGGTGCCCTGCTGCATAACGACGCCCAGCGTTTCCTGCGCCATGATGCCTCCGAGCACCCGCTGGCGTTGCAATTGGGCGGTAGCGTGCCGGCGGACCTGGCGGCGTGCGCGCGTCTGGCCGAGGCCGATGGCTATGATGAGGTCAACCTCAATGTCGGCTGCCCCAGCGACCGGGTGCAGAACAACATGATCGGTGCTTGCCTGATGGCGCACCCAGCGCTGGTGGCTGACTGCGTGAAAGCCATGCGCGATGCGGTTTCGACGCCGGTAACGGTCAAGCACCGCATCGGCATCAATGGTCGCGACAGCTATGCCCAGCTGTGTGATTTCGTCGGGCAGGTGCGCGAAGCGGGTTGCCGCAGTTTCACCGTGCACGCACGCATCGCCATTCTCGAAGGCTTGTCGCCCAAGGAGAACCGTGAAGTGCCGCCGCTGCGCTACGACGTGGCAGCGCAACTGAAGGCCGATTTTCCGGACCTTGAGATCGTGCTCAACGGCGGCATCAAGACCCTGGCCGACTGCCACACACATCTTCAGACCTTCGACGGCGTGATGCTTGGACGTGAGGCCTACCATAATCCTTACCTGTTGGCCGACGTGGACCAGCAGCTGTTCGCCAGCGCGGCGCCGGTGGTCACCCGCACCGAAGTGCTGGCGCAATTGCGGCCCTACATCGTTGCCCATATACAGGCCGGCGGCGCGATGCATCATGTGACCCGGCATATCCTTGGTCTGGCCCAAGGCTTCAAGGGTGCGCGGCGCTTCCGCCAGCTGCTTTCGGCAGACATCCACAAGGCCCCCGAGCCGCTTGCCGTGTTCGACCAGGCTGTGGAGTTGTTGCAGGGGCGCTGATGGCGCTGGCTGTCAACGAAAGTCAATGCGCTGCCGTTACACGCTGCAAGGCCCGGCGCAGAGGGAACCTGAGAGACGGTGGGTACTCGAACATTCACCTCTCGTACAGCCGGGCCCTTGAGCGAGCGTTGGGGCTGGGGTAATGTCGAGTCATTGCACAGGACAGAGCACGCCCATGACTTCCAAGCTGGAACAACTCAAACAGTTCACTACCGTGGTTGCCGACACCGGGGACCTGGACGCCATCACCCGGCTGAAACCGGTCGATGCCACCACTAACCCGTCGCTGCTGCTCAAGGCGGCCGCCATCCCGGCCTACGCCGAGCTGCTCACGCGTGTGAAGGGTGAGGCCAACGGTGATGTGGACCAGGCCTGCGACATGTTCGCGGTGGCCGTGGGCTCGGGCATTCTGAAGGCTATCCCTGGGCGAATCTCGACCGAGGTCGACGCGCGGCTGTCGTTCGACGAACCAGCCCTGCTGGCCAAGGCCCGCTCGCTGATCCAGCTGTACGACAAGGCCGGCGTTGGCCGTGACCGTGTGCTCATCAAGCTGGCGTCCACCTGGGAAGGCATTCGCGCAGCCGAGAAGCTGGAGAAGGAAGGCATCCAGACCAACCTGACCCTGCTCTTCTCCTTCGCCCAAGCCCAGGCCTGCGCCGACGCCGGTGTGTTCCTGATCTCGCCGTTCGTAGGCCGGATCTACGACTGGTACAAGAAAAGCACGGGCAATGAGTACACCGGAGCCGATGATCCAGGTGTGCAATCGGTCACTCGCATCTACAACTACTACAAGGCCAATGGCTACGACACCGTGGTCATGGGCGCCAGCTTCCGCAACACTAACCAGATCGAACAGCTGGCTGGCTGTGATCGCCTGACCATCAGCCCAGAGCTGCTGCAAAAGCTGAGCGAAGACCAAGGCGAGCTGCCGCAGGCCCTCAAACCCGGCAACGCAGGTGAGCCAAAGCGTCAACTGAGCGAAAGCGAATTCCGCTGGGACATGAACGAAGACGCCATGGCTACCGAGAAGCTGGCCGAGGGCATCCGCCAGTTTGCGCGCGACCAGGAGAAGCTCGAGAAGGTCATGGCCGAGAAAGGCTAACTTAATTTTGCGCGCTCTCACGGGCGGGAAATGTTTGGCATTTCCCGCCCTTGTTGTTTCTAGAGGTTTTATGGCGCCGCCTGAACCCTGGACACTCATATAAGCTTTCAGCGCTGGGTGGGCAGTGCTGTCTTGCGCAGCATCTGGAATCCAAAAAATCTTTTCGGGTGGTAGGATCTGTCTTGGACCGCAGGTGTGTGCCCCGATGGACCGCGCAGCAGCCCTAGGATCTCAGCTCGCATCACAGATCGTCGGGGCCGCTGCGCGGCCCATCGCGGTACAAGACCGCTCCC
>CAURYQ010000176.1:0-2922 GCA_963529135.1 uncultured Pseudomonas sp.
GGTTACGCGAGCCTGTACGCGAGTACCTTCTGGGTAACGGGCAGTGATAGCTACCCACGGATCTTCGCCCATCTGCTTCAGACCCAGCGAAACGCGGTTACGCTCGCGGTCGAACTTCAGAACGCGTACGTCGACTTCGTCGCCAACGTTAACGATTTCCGATGGGTGCTTGATGCGCTTCCAAGCCATGTCGGTGATGTGCAGCAGGCCGTCGATACCGCCCAGGTCCACGAATGCGCCGTAGTCGGTGAGGTTCTTGACGATACCTTTGACTTGCTGGCCTTCCTGCAGGGTTTCCAGCAGGGCTTCGCGCTCGGCGGAGTTCTCGGCTTCCAGCACGCTGCGACGGGAAACGACAACGTTGTTGCGCTTCTGGTCGAGCTTGATGACCTTGAATTCCAGCTCTTTGCCTTCCAGGTGGGTGGTGTCGCGCACTGGGCGCACATCAACCAGGGAGCCCGGCAGGAACGCACGGATGCCGTTAACGTCGACAGTGAAGCCGCCCTTAACCTTACCGTTGATAACGCCCTTGACCACTTCTTCGGCGGCGAAAGCTGCTTCCAGAACAATCCAGCACTCGGCGCGCTTGGCTTTTTCACGGGACAGTTTGGTTTCGCCAAAGCCGTCTTCGACCGCGTCCAGCGCAACGTGCACTTCGTCACCGACCTTGATGGTCAGCTCGCCAGCTTCGTTGTAGAACTGCTCGAGCGGGATGACGCCCTCGGACTTCAGGCCAGCGTGTACGGTAACCCAGTCGCCGTCGATGTCGACAACGATACCGGTGATGATCGCACCCGGCTGAAGATTGAGGGTTTTCAGGCTTTCTTCAAAGAGTTCTGCAAAGCTTTCGCTCATTTTAATTCCTGTAGATTCGGGCGAAACAGACGCCCATCGCCACATTCCAGACAATGTGGGTTTCGTTTAGATAAAGGAAAGCGGGCAGGACGTTGACTGGTGCCCCTGCCTGCCTTCCTGGTTATCAGAGGAGATCGCGCAAGGCGAGCTCGCTCCTGATACGTTGCAGCACCTGCTCGATGGACAACTCGGTGGAGTCCAACTGAATGGCATCGGCCGCTGGCTTCAGCGGGGCCACTGCGCGTTGGGTGTCACGTTCATCACGCGCACGAATCTCATCCAGCAGACTCGACAGACTAACATCTTCACCCTTGCCCTTCAACTGAAGGTAACGGCGACGGGCACGTTCCTCTGCGCTGGCGGTCAAAAACACCTTCAGCGGCGCGTCCGGGAAGACCACCGTGCCCATGTCACGGCCATCGGCGACCAGGCCAGGGGCTTCGCGAAAGGCACGCTGACGCACCAGCAGGGCATCACGCACCGCAGGCAGCGAAGCGACCATGGAGGCACCGGCACCGACGGTTTCGGTGCGGATCACGTTGCTGACATCCTCGCCTTCGAGAATGATCTGCTGCAGTTTACCGGGCTCTGCGGCAATGAACTGCACATCCAGATGAGCGGCAAGCCGGGTGAGCAGTTCTTCGTTGGCCAGGTCCACGCCGTGGTTGCTGGCATTAAAGGCGAGCAGACGGTACAGCGCGCCAGAATCGAGCAGCCGCCAGCCCAGCTCGCGCGCCAGCAGCCCGGCAACGGTACCCTTGCCAGAGCCACTTGGCCCATCGATGGTGATGACTGGCGCAGAGGTACTCACGACTTGCCCTCTTGCGCCACGCGAATGCCGACTTCAGCGCACAGCGACAGGAAGTTGGGGAACGAGGTGGCGACGTTGGCGCAGTCATGGATACGAATCGGCGCACTGGCGCGCAGCGACGCAACGCTGAAGGCCATGGCGATACGGTGGTCACCGTGGCCGTGCACCTCGCCACCGCCCATTTGCCCGCCGTCGATGATGATGCCATCGGGGGTAGGCTCGCACTGGATACCCAGGGTGATCAGGCCGTCGGCCATCACTTGAATGCGGTCCGATTCCTTGACCCGCAACTCTTCGGCACCGCGCAACACGGTACGCCCTTCGGCGCAGGCCGCGGCGACGAACAGCACCGGGAATTCGTCGATGGCCAGCGGTACGAGCGCTTCGGGGATGTCGATCCCCTTGAGCTTGGCGCCACGCACATGCAGGTCAGCCACCGGCTCGCCACCCACCTCACGCTGGTTCTCCAGGGTGATGTCGCCGCCCATCAGGCGCAGGATGTCGATGACACCGGTACGGGTCGGGTTGATGCCAACGTGCTCGAGCACCAGATCGGAGCCCTCGGCGATGGACGCGGCCACCAGGAAGAACGCTGCCGAGGAAATGTCGGCCGGTACTTCGATGCGGGTGGCAGTGAGCTTGCCACCGGACTGCAACGACGCGACCGGCCCGTCGGACTGCACGTCATAACCGAAACCACGCAGCATGCGTTCGGTATGGTCGCGCGTAGGGGCTGGCTCAGTGACGGTGGTGCGGCCCTCGGCGTACAAACCGGCCAGCAGCAGGCAGGATTTGACCTGTGCGCTGGCCATCGGCAGCGTGTAGGTCAGGCCCTTGAGCGCGTTGCCACCACGAATGGTCAATGGTGGGCGACCTTCCGGGCCGGTCTCGACCACGGCGCCCATTTCCCGCAGCGGGTTGGCTACCCGGTTCATGGGGCGCTTGGACAGCGAGGCATCGCCGGTCATGGTGACATCGAACGACTGGCCGGCCAGCAGGCCCGACAGCAGGCGCATCGAGGTGCCGGAATTGCCCACATACAGCGGGCCTGGCGGCGGCTTCAGGCCATGCAGGCCGACGCCATGAATGGTCACGCGGCCATGGTTGGGGCCTTCGATGACCACGCCCATGTCACGAAATGCCTGCAAGGTGGCCAGGGCATCTTCACCTTCGAGGAAACCCTCGACCTCGGTGGTGCCTTCGGCCAGGGAGCCGAGCATGATCGAGCGATGGGAAATCGACTTGTCGCCCGGTAC
>CAURYQ010000177.1:0-2918 GCA_963529135.1 uncultured Pseudomonas sp.
ACTACATCGACTACCGCAACCTGCGTCCGAAGTACGTCGAGGCGTTCTGGAACCTCGTGAACTGGGCCTTCGTGGCCGAGCAGTTCGAAGGCAAGACCTTCAAGGCCTGAGTCCATCAGCCCTCGAAAAGCCCGGCCATGCGCCGGGTTTTTTTGTGCCGCTCATTCAACGATGTTGCACTTGCTCAGGCCGCATAGCGCGCTAACATCAAACTTCCGGATCATCGCTCTATCCCATTCAAGTTAACCAGGGTTGCAACCGATACACTGCTAACGACCACCTTGTAGTGCAAGGTCATCTTTGATGGCAAAATGATGCCATTTGCATGGATTAAGGAACCCCCATTGAAGCTGGAATTGCGTAACAGCTTGTCGGTCAAGTTGCTCAGAGTCGTGCTCTTGGCGGCGCTAGCGGTCGGCGTCGTACTCAGCTGTGCGCAAATCGTCTATGACACCTACAAGACCCGTCAGGCTGTCAACAATGATGCCCAGCGCATCCTCGACATGTTTCGCGACCCCTCTACACAGGCCGTGTACAGCCTGGACCGTGAAATGGGCATGCAAGTGATGGAAGGCCTGTTTCAGGACGAGGCGGTTCGAATGGCCTCCATCGGCCATCCCAACGAAACCATGCTCGCTGAAAAGTCCCGTCCATTGCAGGACATGCCCCTGCGCTGGCTCACCGACCTGATTCTTGGCCAGGAACGCAGCTATACCACCCAGCTGGTGGGCCGCGGGCCCTACAGCGAGTACTACGGCGACCTCAACATCACCCTCGACACGGCCGCCTACGGCGAAGACTTTCTGATCAATGCCGTGATCATCTTCATTTCCGGGGTACTGCGCGCCCTGGCCATGGGGCTGGTGCTGTACCTGGTTTATCACTGGCTGTTGACCAAGCCCCTCTCCAAGATCATCGAGCACCTCACCCAGATCAATCCGGACCGCCCCAGTCAACACCAGATCCCGCTGATCAAGGGCCATGAAAGAAACGAGCTTGGCCTGTGGGTGAATACCGCCAACCAGTTGCTGGCGTCGATCGAGCGCAACACCCATTTGCGCCATGAAGCCGAGAACAGCCTGCAGCGCATGGCCCAGTATGACTTCCTCACCGGCCTGCCCAACCGTCAGCAATTGCAGCAGCAACTGGACAAGATTCTGGTCGACGGCGGTCGTCTGCAACACCGGGTGGCGGTGCTCTGTGTAGGATTGGACGATTTCAAAGGCATCAACGAGCAGTTCACCTACCAGATAGGTGATCAATTGCTGCTGGCCCTGGCCGATCGCCTGCGAGCGCACAGCGGCCGGCTGGGCGCGCTGGCACGGCTGGGGGGCGATCAATTCGCCCTGGTGCAGGCCAACATCGAACAGCCTTACGAAGCGGCCGAGCTTGCGCAAAGCATCCTGGATGACCTGGAAGTGCCCTTCGACCTGGACCATCACCAGCAGATCCGCCTGCGCGCCACCATTGGCATCACCTTGTTCCCCGAAGACGGTGACAGCACCGAAAAATTGCTGCAAAAAGCCGAGCAGACCATGACGCTGGCCAAGGCCCGCTCACGCAATCGCTATCAGTTCTACATCGCCAGCGTGGACAGCGAGATGCGTCGGCGCCGCGAACTCGAAAAGGACCTGCGCGAAGCCTTGCCCCGCAACCAGTTGTACCTGGTGTATCAGCCGCAGATCAGCTACCGCGATCATCGGGTAGTCGGTGTGGAGGCGCTGCTGCGCTGGCAGCATCCGGAGCTGGGCATGGTTCCGCCGGATCAGTTCATACCGCTGGCCGAACAGAACGGCAGCATCATCGGTATCGGGGAGTGGGTGCTGGATCAGGCATGCCGGCAGTTGCGCGAATGGCACGACCTGGGCTTCAGCGAGCTGCGCATGGCGGTCAACCTGTCCACCGTGCAGCTGCACCACAGCGAACTGCCGCGGGTGGTCAACAACCTATTGCAGGCCTACCGCCTGCCGCCGCGCAGTTTGGAGCTTGAGGTCACCGAAACCGGCCTGATGGAGGACATCAGCACCGCAGCCCAGCATCTGCTGAGCTTGCGCCGCTCGGGTGCGTTGATTGCCATCGACGACTTCGGCACCGGTTACTCGTCGTTGAGTTACCTGAAGTCGTTGCCCCTGGACAAGATCAAGATCGACAAGAGCTTCGTCCAGGACCTGCTCGATGATGATGACGATGCGACCATCGTCCGTGCCATCATCCAGCTGGGCAAAAGCCTGGGCATGCAGGTTATCGCCGAGGGTGTGGAAACCGCCGAACAGGAAACCTACATCATTGCCCAGGGCTGCCACGAGGGTCAGGGCTATCACTACAGCAAGCCCCTTTCGGCCCGCGAGCTGACCAGCTTCCTCAGGCAAGCACAGCGCAACCAGGTTTCCATGCTCTGAGTGTGCCGGTTACAGGCCGTGACTTGCTTTTACAGGAATCGCAGGCTGGCCCCTTTACAGCGAATGCAAATCTTTCGCATGATGTGTCGGTTTGGCGTGCCTTGGCGCACGATTCACCCATGGTCCAACCACACGACGCAGGAAACCAACAATGATTCGAATGCCCCTGGCCTCTGCCAGTCTGCTGGCCATTGCCATCGCTCTCGCCGGTTGCGGTGAAGGCAAGGACGACAAGGCCGCCGCACCGCAAGCCCAGGCACCCGCTGCCGCCAGTACCCCTGCAGCAACGCCAGGGGCTGTCGACGAAGCAGCAGCGAAGGCGGTGGTCAAACACTACGCCGAGATGGTCCATGCCGTGTACAGCGACTCGCTGAGCACCGCCAAGACCCTGCAGGCCGCCGTGGACGCATTCCTCGCCACCCCCAACGATGAAACGCTGAAGGCCGCCAGGGACGCCTGGGTCGCCGCGCGCGTGCCGTACCTGCAGAGCGAAGTGTTCCGCTTCGGCAACACCATCAT
>CAURYQ010000178.1:0-2849 GCA_963529135.1 uncultured Pseudomonas sp.
CGGGATTTCGTCCCCAGTCTTGGGGTTGCGGCCCGGCCGCTGACGTTTATCGCGAAGGTCGAAGTTGCCGAAACCGGACAACTTGACCTGCTCGTTCTCTTCAAGTGCGTGCCGAATTTCTTCGAAAAACAGCTCGACCAGCTCCTTGGCCTCACGCTTGTTAAGCCCTAGCTCCTCGTACAGCCTCTCGGCCATCTCAGCTTTCGTCAGAGCACCCATGCCGTTATTTCCTTAACGTGGTGTTCAACCCTTGTTCGAGCGAGGTGAGGATAGTGTGCAGGGTAGTGTTCACCTCATCGTCGTTAAGAGTGCGCGATGGATGCTGCCAGGTCAAGCCGACCGCCAGGCTTTTTCTATCAGGATCAATGCCTTTACCCTGGTACACATCAAACAGCCTGAGGTCTGTGAGCCATTCGCCTGCATTGTCACGAATTACGTCAAGAACGTCTTGAGACGCTACATCACGTCCTGCGATCAACGCCAGGTCACGACGGGTTTCCGGGAACTTGGACAGCTCGCTGAATTTCGGTAGCCGGCCCTCGACGACGTCGGCCAGCACCAACTCGAACACGAACACCGGGCGGTCCAGGTCCAGGGCTTTGGCAAGCTCTGGGTGGATCGCGCCCAGGTAGCCCACTGCCTTGCCATCGCGCTGAATCTCGGCGGTTTGGCCCGGGTGCAGGGCCGGGTGTTTGCCAGCGACGAACGTAAAGTCGCTGAGCGCGCCAGAGTAGCCCAACAGGGCTTCCACATCGGCCTTCACGTCGAAGAAGTCGATGGTGTCGCGGCCATTGGCCCACCCTTCAGGCAGGCGGCTGCCCGTCACGACGCCAGCAATCATGGGCTCTTGGTTCAAGTCACCCAGCTGGCCTACGAAGCGCAGGCCACTTTCGAACAGGCGCACACGGTCTTGCTGGCGATTGAGATTGTGCTGCAACGCTTTGACCAAACCCGGCCACAACGAAGCGCGCATGGCCGCCATGTCGTTGGAGATGGGGTTGGCCAGCAGCAATGGCTGCACACCTGGGCTGAACAGCTCGAACAGTTTCGGATCGATGAAACTGTAGGTAATGGCTTCCTGATAACCACGAGCAACCAGCAGGCGACGCAGGTTTGGCAACTCGCCACGGGTTTCCGGACGAGCCTGCGGGGCCAGGCGGGCTTGCGGATAGCGCACGGGCAGGTTGTTGTAACCGTACAGACGCGCCAGCTCTTCGATCAGGTCGACTTCCAGGCTGATGTCGAAGCGATGGCTGGGGACTTGGACTGTCCACTGCCCTGCCCCGTCCGCCTGGGTGGCCAAGCCGAGGTTGTTGAGCAGTTGCTCGACCTGGGCTGGGTCCATTTCCATGCCAAGCATCTGGGTGATGCGCTCGGCACGCAAGGTCACCGGCGCAACTTTGGGCAGGTGCTGCTCGCTGACAGTCTCAACGATGGGGCCTGCTTCGCCGCCCACCACTTCCAGCAGCAAGGCGGTCGCGCGCTCCATGGCTTCGCGGGCCAGGTGCGAATCGACGCCGCGCTCATAACGGTGCGAGGCATCGGTGTGCAGGCCGTAAGAACGGGCCTTGCCGGCGACGGAAATCGGCTCGAAGAACGCGCTTTCCAAGAACAGATCACGGGTTTTCTGAGTGTCGACGCCGCTGTGCTCGCCACCCATGACGCCGGCGATGGCCAGGGCACGAGAGTGGTCGGCGATGACCAGGGTGTCTGCACGCAGGGCGACTTCCTGACCATCGAGCAGCACGAGCTTCTCGCCCTCTTCGGCCATCCGCACGCGGATGCCGCCGTTGATTTCTGCCAGGTCGAAAGCGTGCATCGGCTGGCCGAGCTCGAGCATCACGTAGTTGGTGATGTCGACGGCAGCGTCGATGCTGCGCACATCGCTACGGCGCAGGCGCTCGACCATCCACAGCGGCGTCGGCTTGCTCAGGTCCACATTACGGATAACGCGGCCCAGATAGCGTGGGCATGCCGCCGGTGCGCTTACCTCGACCGAGCGTACTTCGTCGTGAGCGGCGGCCACGGCAGGTACCAGCGGGCGGGTCACCGGTACGTCATACAGGCCGCTGACGTCACGGGCCAGACCGGCGATCGACAGGCAATCACCCCGGTTGGGGGTGAGCCCGATTTCGATGCTGGCATCATCCAGGCTCAGATACTGGCGAATGTCCTCGCCTACCGGTGCGTCGCTGGCCAGTTCGAGCAGGCCATCGTTTTCTTCGCTGATCTGCAATTCGGCTGCCGAGCACAGCATGCCGAAGGACTCCACGCCGCGCAGCTTGGCCTTCTTGATCTTGAAGTCGCCTGGCAGCTCGGCGCCGATCATGGCGAATGGGATCTTGATGCCTGCACGCGCATTGGGCGCGCCACAGACGACCTGGAAGGTCTCCTGACCATTGCTGACCTGGCACACGCGCAGCTTGTCGGCATCCGGGTGTTGTTCGGTGGCAAGGATCTCACCCACCACAATGCCGCTGAACTGGCCGGCAGCAGGGGTCACGCTGTCCACTTCCAGGCCAGCCATGGACAGGCGAGCCACCAGTTCGTCACGGGAGACTTGCGGGTTTACCCAACCGCGCAGCCACTGTTCACTGAATTTCATGCTGTTCTTCTCCTGAAGGTTGCGTCGATTGGCTTAGCGGAATTGGGCTAAGAACCGCAGGTCGTTGTCGAAGAACAAACGCAAATCATTGACGCCATAGCGCAGCATGGCGAGGCGCTCGGCGCCCATCCCGAAGGCGAAGCCCTGGAACTCTTCAGGGTCGATGCCAGACATGCGCAGCACGTTCGGGTGCACCATCCCGCAGCCCAGCACTTCCAGCCAGCCGGTCTGTTTGCACACACGG
>CAURYQ010000179.1:0-2751 GCA_963529135.1 uncultured Pseudomonas sp.
GGGCCTGGTACTCGTGGTGCCAGGCCGGCCCGAGCATGTACACCTGCGCCCGCGCGACATGTACCTGCTGACGGTGTGCAGTTGGGTGGTGGTGTGCGTGTTCGCTGCCCTGCCGTTTCTGCTCACCCAGCACATCAGTTACACCGATGCCTTCTTCGAAAGCATGTCGGGCATCACCGCCACCGGAGCTACCGTGCTCAGCGGTCTGGACACCATGTCACCCGGCATCCTGATGTGGCGCTCGATGCTGCACTGGCTAGGCGGCATCGGCTTCATCGCCATGGCGGTGGCCATTCTTCCGCTGCTGCGCATTGGTGGCATGCGGCTGTTCCAGACCGAGTCCTCGGACCGCTCGGAAAAGGTGATGCCCCGTTCACACATGGTCGCCAAGTCCATCGTCGGGGTTTATGTAGGCTTCTCCATCTTCGGCGCCTTAGCGTTCTGGTGGGCCGGCATGAGCCCGTTCGATGCGATCAACCACGCCATGTCGGCGATTTCCACCGGCGGTTTTTCAACCTCCGATCAGTCCCTGGCCAAGTGGGACATGCCTGCGGTGCACTGGGTGGCCGTGGTGGTGATGATCCTCGGAAGCCTGCCGTTCACCCTTTACGTGGCCACGTTGCGCGGCAACCGCGGAGCGCTGATACGCGACCAGCAGGTGCAGGGATTGCTGGGCATGCTGGTCGTGACGTGGGTGATACTGGGCACGTGGTACTGGTACACCACCAACCTGCACTGGCTCGATGCCTTGCGACACGTCGCGCTGAACGTGACCTCGGTGGTGACGACCACAGGCTTCGCCCTGGGTGACTACAGCCTGTGGGGTAACTTTTCGCTGATGCTGTTCTTCTACCTGGGCTTCGTCGGGGGGTGTTCCGGCTCGACGGCCGGCGGCATCAAGATCTTTCGGTTCCAGGTGGCCTATATCCTGCTCAAGGCCAACCTCAACCAACTGATCCATCCCCGGGCGGTGATCAAGCAGAAGTACAACGGGCATCGCCTCGACGAAGAGATCGTTCGCTCGATCCTGACGTTCTCGTTCTTCTTCGCCATCACCATCTGCGTGATGGCGCTGCTGCTGTCCTTGCTAGGTGTGGACTGGATGACTGCCCTGACCGGCGCTGCCGGTACGGTATCCGGGGTCGGCCCAGGGCTTGGCGAGGTGATCGGGCCGTCCGGCAATTACGCCAAACTGCCCGATGCTGCCAAATGGATCCTGGCCAGCGGCATGCTGCTGGGCCGGCTGGAAATCATCACCGTGCTGGTGTTGTGCATGCCGGCTTTCTGGCGTCACTGACATCGTCGACATCAGCCCCAAGGCGCGCACGGTACTCACTGGGCGTGACGCCGAACCAACGGCGAAACGCCCGGTAGAAGTTACTGGGGTCGGCGAAGCCCAGCAAGTACGCGGTTTCCAGCAGGGTCATGCTGGGCTGCGCCAGGTATTGCTCGGCCAACTCGCGCCGGGTGTCGTCGAGCAACGCCTGGAAGCTGGTGCCCTCATCCTGCAGCCGGCGCTGCAACGTGCGCTGGGACAGGTGCAGGGCCTGCGCCAAGGTTTCGCGCTTGGGCTCGCCCTGGGGCAGGATGCGGCATAGCACCTGACGCACCCGATGGGTCACGCGGCTTTCCGAGAAGCGTGCCAGGTATTCACCTGCGAACCGGTCATGCAACACGGCCATGGCTTCATTGGCTGTTGGCAGTGGCGCCTCCATGTCAGCCCGCTCGAACACCAGGGCGTCATGGGGCGCGTTGAAAACGAGCGGGGAATGAAAGGCCACCTTGTAGGGCTCGATGTGCTTGGGTTGCGGCCCTTGTATCAACACTCGCCGCGGTTGCACGGGCCGGCCGCTGAGCCATTTGCACAACGACAGGGCGCAGGCCAGCGATGCCTCGGCACTGTGCCGAGTGGGCGGCAAGTGATCGCCGTGCACGGTCAGGATCAGCGAATAGCCTTCGGGGGTGAGAACGAAGCTGAGGTCAGAGCTCTCGGCGATGATGCGCTGGTAGCGCACCAGGCGCGCGAAGCCTTCGGCCAGCGTGCGGCTGGACATCAGGGCGTAACCCACTACGTGGAAGGATGCAGGCCTGACCACGCGCGCCATGTTGAGACCAATGGCTTCATTGCCCGACAACTCGACCGCCAGTTGCCAGAGGCGGGTCATGGCGTCCTGGGGAAAGCGCGCGTCCGGATCGTCGAGGGCGGCGAAGTCCAGCCCCAGCTGCTTGAACATGGCCTGGCAATCGAGCCCTTCGAGCTCGAGCGCCTTGACGATCCCTGATGCCCAGCTGGCGGACGTGGTTCTTTCGCTCATGGCACGCTTCTTATGCTGACCGCTCCTGCGGTGAACCCCAAGGATACTCAATTGGCGCCTATTGTCACTGATGCGCCCCGTCAGTGACTCTAGACTCGAATCAGGCTCCACGCCGGCCCATCATCCGCAAGTCAATCTCCCGGAGCAGTGTCATGGACCGCACAGCGCAATTTCGAACCTTCGCCGAGTTCTACCCGTATTACCTGGCAGAACACAGCAATCCTACTTGTCGCCGCTTGCACTTCGTGGGCACCAGCTTGGTCATTGCCCTGCTGGCCTATGCCATCGGCAGTGGCAAATGGGTGCTGCTGCTGGCCGTGCCGGTGGTAGGCTACGGCCTGGCGTGGGTAGGGCATTTCTTTTTCGAGAAGAACCGGCCGGCGACCTTTACCTATCCCTTCTACAGCCTGCTGGGGGATTTCGCGATGTTCAGGGA
>CAURYQ010000180.1:0-2545 GCA_963529135.1 uncultured Pseudomonas sp.
GCGCAGACGAAATGCAGCGTGCAAGGGCACACCTTGGCTGAGCAATTGCTGCAGGACTGCCTGTTCATCCTGGACAATGCATGTCAACGGCTGCAAGGGGTGGCGCTGGGGCAGCGTGGCGAAGCCCGGGCCATCATGCGCCGGGTCAGCGATTGGGCGGCTGACTGCCCCGATGAAACCCTCAACCTTGTCGAGTTGGCCAGCGTCGCGGGTGTTTCGCTGCGCCAGTTGCAACATGCCTTCAAGACCTTCACCGCGATGACCCCCGCGTGCTGGTTGCGGCTGAGGCGGCTCAACGGTGCAAGGCGCGACCTTCTACAAGGTGACAGCGGCACAGTAGCCGAGGTGGCGATGCGCTGGTCTTTCTGGCATTTAGGAAGATTTTCAGAGAGTTACAGGCATTTGTTCAAGGAATTTCCCAGTGCAACACTTCGGCGGGCCCGGGCCTGAGCTGCCAATCGGGTAGCCGTCGACGCAGGTGGCGTGTTTGCTGCCTGCATCAGGCCGGTAAAGTTGCTATCGTGCCGCCCTGACGATCGCTTGAGGTGCCGATGTTCTACCTGCCTTTGCCCAGTGACCAGGCCGACCGCCTTGCCTCGGCTACCTGTGCCGACCCGATTGCCACTGCCGGTGTGCTGCAAGCGGCTGCCGTGCTGTTCGTCCAGCACCTGGCGCGCCAGCGCACGCCCCTGACGGCGGACGCACAGGAGCGACGCTTCGCCGAGGTGCTACGCATCGCCCAGCAGGTCGAACAAGCGGCGCCGGGGCGCTTTGGCGTCCAGGTGCAGCAGCAATTCGACCGCGAGGCCTTCGCCATGGGCTTGGGCATGCTGGGTGAAAACGGCGTCGCGTTGCTCTCGCCAGAGGTTGCTTATTCCCCCGATGAGCTGCTCGATGACGAGGGACAGTGGAATTTCACCTTTGCCGACCTCTACCGTCAGCGCATCACGCCCCTGCATGCCGTGCACCTACCGTCATTGGCCAGCGATCTCAAGCTCAGTGACCAACAGAACCGCCTGTTGCGTGAGTTTCTCAGCGGGGTGGATGAATCGGTGGCCGTCCAGGGGTTCGCGGGCACCGGCAAGACGTTTCTGATTCACCAGTTCGCCAGGTTGCTCGACCCGCAGCGCACATTGCTGCTGGCGCTCACCGACGGGCAATTGCGTGCGTTGCAAGCTCGGGTAAAGGATGCAGCGGCCTATACCGCCATGACGTTCGGGCAGCTGGCTGACGAGCTGTTGAATCGCGACCTTACCCGCACCGGTTGGCGCCTGCGTGACCCGTATCGCACCCGGCAGTCCTGGCGGCCGTCGGAGACGCAGATCGTGCGCTGGCTGGCCCTGCCCGACATCGGGCCGCTGGCAGCCGTCAGCGTGGTAAGCCTGTGCGTGCGCGCGGTACGCACCTTTTGTCACAGCGCTGACACTGAGCTGGGCCTGCACCATGTGCCTGCGGCCGCGCCTGGGATGACGCCGCTGGACCGGGAAGTGCTGCTGGAAAAAGCGCGCTTGTACTGGCAAGAATTGATCCGGCCCTCGGCCAAAGAGATCCAGTTGCCGCTGCGTGATTATCACCGCGTGAAGTTGCTGGCGTTGACTGGCTACCTGATCGACGCGCGTTATACCCATGTCATCGTGGATGAGGCCCATGAGCTCTCGGCGCCGATGCTCGAAGTGCTCGACCGCAGCCCGCAGTCGGTGATTGCCCTGGGCGACGAGTTGCAGAACCTCAATGGGCTCAGCGCCCACCACGGCGGGTTCATCCGCCAACGCTACATCGACCACTCGCTGAGGGTGGGGTCGGCCATGGACAATGTGCTCAATCCGTTGATCCAGGCGCACCCGGCTGCCATCCAGGCGGCGTTCAGTGGCAGTGCGGAACATTACACGCGTGTGAGTTTCTTCGACAGTGTGACCGTGCCTGAACAGCCGACGGCATTGATCGTCGAGGACGAGTGGGGCCTGTTCGGCTGGTTCCAGCGCCTGACGCACCTTGGGGTTGCGTTCGTGTTGCTGCAGGGTGCGCGCAAGGATTTCGAGCTGTTCGTCGAAGACTGTATCGAGCTGTACCGCCACGGCACCCGGCCCAGGCACCCCATGCTGTTCCGGTATGCCAGCTGGCAGGCGCTGGCCGAGCACAAAGGGGACGACAAGGCATTCATTGCCGTGGCCACGATGTTGGCCAAGGGCTACACCTCGCAGCACTTCGCCAAGGCCAAGAGCCGCTACCGTTGGGACAAGGCGCCAAAATTGTTCCTGGGGCGGGTGCGGGATGTAAGGAACATGGAGTTCGCGCGGGTGATGGTGTCGCCAGAGCTGATGGTGCCGCAACAGGTGTCAGGCAACCGCAACGAGCGCGCCCGCTTGCTGGCGGGGTTGTACACCGCCTGCTCCAGGGCTCGGCATGAACTGATCGTGCCTGGCGGGATGTTGGACTGGGTCAAGGATCAGGTGCGCGAGTGAAGGAGGGCGTACTGTTTGCACACACAAACAGTACGCCGCACTTGGGGCCGAAGGTGGCGATACGCCACCAGCGTCTGCCGCTA